>DATHSI010000349.1:0-2429 GCA_035464315.1 Candidatus Sulfomarinibacteraceae bacterium | reverse complement strand
GCTTGCGCTAGATAGTATGTCAATAGCCGTCATGGCCAGGCCTTTGCCGCCCTTAATGGCGATTTCATCAGCGCGGGGCGAAGCTGAATGCTCGGTATACTCCAGGTTGTGAGAGTTCACTCCGGCCGGGGCGATCCAGAGATAGTCGTGGATTGCGGGTATCTTGATAGATACGTTGCCGATGTCGGAAGAACCGAACATTCCCTTGGGGTTGGCCCACTCCATTTCTTCGCCCAGTTCTGCCATGTTGGCCTTGAAAGCGGCTCCCATGGGCACATTGGGGTAACGCTCAGCGTACATGCGATGGACGCTGATAGCTGGCGTCGCGCCTGTGAGGGCGGCAGCCGCGTTGGCGGCCTGGATTACTTTCTCCGCCAGGCGTTCCAGATCGATCAGCGTCTCGGCGCGCAGGCTAAAGGTACAGGCGGCCTCTCCGGGGATAATGTTGGCGGCCAACCCGCCGTTAGTGATTATGCCGTTGACGTTATCCTGCATAGCAAAGGTGGGCCGCAGCATGTCGATATGCTGAAAAGTGCTGAGTACTGCGTTTAGCGCGTTGATGCCGCGACCGGGCGCCGATGAATGGGCGGACTTGCCGGTGAAGTCGATGTCAATAGACGTAGCGGCCCTGCCGCCGCGCCCCACTAGCGACTTCCCGGACGAGGGGTGCATCATCAGCACGAAGTCTACGTCGTCAAAAACGCCTTGCTCCAGAAGAATGATCTTGCCGCCGTCGGCTTCTTCGCCTGGGGTGCCGATGATGGAAACCGTCCCTTCAAAGTCTTCCATTACCGCGGCGGTTCCCAGGAATGCACCTACCGCACAGGTGGCGATCACGTTGTGACCGCAGGCGTGCCCGATGCCGGGCAGCGAATCGTATTCGGCCAGGAAGGCAATGTGTGGCTGCTTGCTACGGCCCTCCCTGCGGGCGATGAAGGCCGTGTCCAGGCCTCCCACACCCATTGCGACGTCAAAGCCTTCTTCCTGCAACATATCCGCGATAAAGGCGGCCGACTTGTACTCGGTAAGAGATACTTCCGGATGTGAGTGGATATCGTGGGAGAGACGTATGAGTCTGTCCGCCAGTTCATCTATACGCCCGGTGGCTCTGTCTTTTATTTCGCGCATATCTGTGACCTCCCAATATTTTATTACTACAGGCGTAATATTCGGCGTACTTGCGCTCATCCCTGCCGGGAGAGCGCAGGTTTAGATAAGCATTTCTGCGATCTGTACGGCATTGGTGGCTGCCCCTTTGCGAACCTGGTCGCCCGACACCCATAGCACCAGTGAATTGTCCGCGCTAATATCTTCCCTGATACGCCCCACCAGTATCAGGTCCTGATCGGAGCTGTACAATGGCATGGGGTAAGAGAGGTTAACCGGGTCATCAAGCAGGCGGATTCCGGGGGCGCCTGCCAACAGCTCTCGCGCTTTATCCGCGCTGAGACTCCGCTCGGTTTCCAGAGTGATGGCCTCGCTGTGGCTGCGAAAAACTGGAACCCGTACGCAAGTGCAGCTGATGCGCAGATTTGGGCTGTGCATGATTTTACGCGCTTCGTTCTGCATCTTCATCTCCTCGCCGGTATATCCGTTGGCATAAAAGGTGTCGATGTGTGGGATGACATTAAACGCAATGGGGTAGGGGAAGACCTCGGGGTGCGCGTCTTCACCCCGGACGTGGCCGTGCACCTGCGCCTGCAGCTCCGCCACTCCGGCTGCCCCGGCACCCGATACAGCCTGATAGGTGGAAACCACCATGCGCCGTACGGTGGCGTAATCGTGTAGCGGCTTGATAGCCACCAGGGCGATAATAGTAGAACAGTTGGGGTTAGCGACGATCCCTCTGTGAAGTGCAATGTCCTCCGGGTTGACTTCGGGAATAACCAGCGGCACCTGCGGGTCGAGGCGAAAAGCGCTGCTGTTGTCCACGACGACAGCGCCTCTCGAGACCGCCTCCGGCGTCAGCATTCTGGACACCTGACTGCTGACGGCCGAAAGCACGATGTCGACGCCGCTAAAAGAATCGGGTGTAGCCTCGCTCACCGTGTAGTGCATGCCGCGCCACGCCATTTTCTTGCCGGCGTTACGGACACTTGAAAGCAGGACGAGGTCGTCTGCCACGAAGTTGCGCTCTTCCATGATCTTGAGCATTTCGAGACCAACAGCACCGGTTGCACCAAGTACTGCTACTCTAGCCATTGTCCACGCCTCCTGGCAGCGAGCGACACGCCTGCGAAAGCGACTCGAGGAACTCTCCGAGCTCCGCGGTAGAGATGGTCAGCGGAGGCAAGAGACGCACCACGCTTTCGTTGGTGATGTTAAGCAGAAGGCCATTCTGTAGCGCAGCTTGTTGGAGATGTCGGGCGTAACGACCCACCTCAATTCCCAGCATGAGGCCTCGCCCTCTGAGTTCGCCGATGATGTGG
>DATHSI010000348.1:0-13169 GCA_035464315.1 Candidatus Sulfomarinibacteraceae bacterium | reverse complement strand
ATGTTGCAGATGAAACGGTCGCGGTGAATGATGCTCTGGGCCGCGTGACGGTCGGGCACGTGACCGCGCCGCACGCTCTGCCCTCGTTTCGCCGCAGCACCATGGATGGGTACGCGGTGCGCGCGGCGGACACGTATGGCGCGACCGACAGTCTGCCGGCGTTTCTGTCGGTGGTTGGCGAAGTGCCGATGGGACGGGCAGCTTCCACCGAGTTGGAGAAAGGACAGGCAGCGCTGGTGCACACAGGCGGCATGATTCCCGAAACGGCCGATGCCGTTGTGCAGGTGGAGCTGACCCAGCGGATGGGCGATACCAGCGATTTCCCATACGAAATTGAGGTCTTTAAGGCCATGGGCGTGGGCCAAAACGTGTTGCAGATTGGTGAAGATGTCGAGGCCGGTGCGGACATATTACCCGCCGGTCACCTCTTGCGCCCCCAGGACCTGGGCGGGCTGTTGGCGCTGGGTATTACTGAAATTGTTGTCGGCCGCCGTCCGGGGGTGGCTATTCTCTCCACCGGGGACGAAGTGGTTGCGCCGGATGCGGAACTGGGGCCGGGACAGATACGAGATATTAACAGTTATACGGTCGGAGGGCAGACGAGACAGGCCGGTGGTATTCCCCGGTTCAGAGGGATCGTGCCCGATGATCTGGACGCCCTGCGACGAGAGGCGGCGAAGGCTCTGGAAGTGAGCGATATGCTCGTCATCTCGGCCGGTTCGTCCGTCAGCGCCCGCGATATGACTGTGGACGTCATTGATGAGTTGGGCGAGCCGGGCGTGCTGTTACATGGCGTGGCCACACGGCCGGGTAAACCAACGATTGTGGGGGTGGTGGATGGCAAGCCGGTCATCGGCCTGCCCGGCAACCCCGTTTCGGCCATGATCCAGTTCGATATGTTCGGGACGCCGGCTGTCTACCGCTTGCAGGGCCTGTTGCAGCGACCGCGTCGCAGCACACTCTGGGCGCGCCTGGCGCAGAATCTGGCAAGCGAGAGTGGTCGCGAGGATTACGTCCCGGCCCGCCTGGAGGAAGGAGAACAAGGCGTGGTTGCCGTGCCGGTTTTTGGCAAAAGCAATCTTATCTATACGTTGGTCAATGCCGATGGACTGATCAAGATTCCTTTGAACAAAGGGGGGATACGAGCCGGCGAATGGGTTGAGGTGCGTCTATTCTAGCGCCTGCCTCTCTGCCTTTCATTTGGGAGCCTAAGGGCCATCGTCCGCTTCGGTCGTGTCTTTCTGAACTGACTCGCCGCGCAGCGACATTCCCAGATAGACGAAGCCGCCAAGAATACCGGGCAGGCGCTCCAGGAGGAAAACCAGTGTGGAGAGGGCAAATCCTGTGCCAGACGGCAACGACGTTCCTGTTGCTGCCAGGGAGCCGTTGAACAGCACAGTGGCTACCGCCTCGCGCGGACCGAAACCGCCGATGGCCGGCACAAGTAGTGTAATGCTCAGCACCGGGATCACCAGCAGGAGGAAAGTGAGCGGAAGATGGTAGCCGAGCGCTCGAGCTGACGTCCACCACCAGGCGACGAGGATCAGATTGAACACCAGCGAGATGAGCAGGGCGCGGACCACAGCGGGCCAGCCGACGGCATTCACGGCGCGCAGGATGCGTGAGACCGGGCTGGAGCCGGTGGGCGACAGTGGAACGGGCAGCCACTTTCCGAAACGGACGATGAGCGACCCTTCGAGCAGGAAAGCGCCGGTGACCAGCCCTGCCACTGACAATCCAATGACGAGCCAGAGCAGGCTATCAGGAAAATTGGCCGGTCGGAAGGGTAGCGCCAGCAGAGCCATAATGAACAACATCAGCAGGCCTGTCAGGCGGTCAAGGATGACCGTGCCCGCGGCTATGCCTCCGGGCACGTCACGAGCGACTTCCACAACACGCATGACGTCGCCGCCGAAACTGGTCGGCAGAAAGGAATTGAAGAAGGTGCCTACGTAGTAAAGTGCAGTCAGTCGCGACAATTTGACGTCGACGTCTAACCCTCGCAGCAACACGAGCCAGCGGTAGGCGCGTACAACGAGGCCAAGGTTAACGAGCAAAAACGTGATCAGGATCCAGCCGGGGCTCGTCTGCAGGAAGAGGTCTGTTAGCGTCTGCAGGTCAATCTGAGTCAGGACAAAGGTCAGGCCGGCAACGGTAATCAGAAGCTTGAGAATGGTGGAAAGATGTTTGCGCATAAGTGGCGACGATCACCCTCGGTGCGTGAGCCATTGACGAAGGATATTAAGAACACAGCAGTATAACCATTGCTTAATTGCCCGGCAAACGGGGCGCCCGTATACTTCGGCGTTGGTTTCAGCCCTCGCCGATGGCTATTTGCCCCAGAACGATGAAGCGTAAAGTGTAAACGATTGTCATGTTGCTCTTGCCCAAGAATCGCTCAACCATTGCGCCCCAGTTCAGCGCCCTGATCATTCTGTTTGCCGCTTTCGTGCTGCGCTTCCACCGGCTGGCATCGGTCCCCTTCGGCTGGCACCCCGACGAGGCAACGAAGGCGTTGTTGGCTCGCGATGTGCTGGACGGCAAATTCCTGCCACTGTTCTTTTCGGCGTTTACGGGGCGTGAGGCTCTGTACGTGTACCTGGAGGCGGGAGCTTTTACACTGTTTGGCGAGAGTATCTTCTCTGCCCGCGTGCTATCGGCCTTTGTGGGCCTGCTCACAGTGGCTCTGACCATCACCCTCGGTCGCGAGCTCTTCTCCAGGCGTGTCGGGTTGGCGGCGGGTGCACTAATGGCCCTTTCTTTGTGGCATATCATAGCCAGCCGGAACGGTTACCGCGCTGTGATCCAGCCACTTGTGCAGTTGCCGGTTCTGATTCTGGCGCTGCGTGGCTTGCGTGCGCCGCGTGCGCGTGCGATACGGCATTTTGCTCTCGCCGGCGTCTGGCTGGGTCTGACGCAGTATACATACACCGCGGCGCGCTTCTTTCCGGTGGCCTGTCTGGCGATTGCCGCTCTGGCAGCCGTTACTCTACCGCAACGGGCGAAAGCAAGAGTGAGCGGTCTGCTCTTAGGCGGAGTTTTGGCGGTGCTGGTCTTCTTGCCGCTTGGTGTGCATTTCCTCAATAACCCGCTCGATTTTTACGGGCGCGCGGCGCAGATATCGATTTTCTCACCCGACTGGTCTGGTGGAAATCCGTGGTTGCGTTTGTGGCAAAGCGTGAAAGAAACGGCGCGCATGTTCACCGTCTGGGGCGATATCAACTATCGCTTTAACGTCTCCGGACAACCCGTCTTTGGCGTTGTGGATGGCGCACTCTTTTATCTGGGCCTTCTCGTCGCGCTGTGGGCGATGGTGCGGGAGGATGGTTACCGGCGCCTGGCGCACGGTGCTCTTTTCCTTTGGATGCTGATCATGTTGCTGCCGATGCTCTTATCGGCAGAATCGCTTCCTTATTATCAGCGGGCGATAGGCGCCTTACCGGCAATCTATTTTTTCCCGGCGTTGGCGCTGGTTGCTCTGGTGGATGGGGTGCGCCAGGCGAGCCGGCGGGAGCCGTCGCAGTGGTTGCCGGTCGCCGGCGGCATCCTCGTTGTCCTGCTTTTCGCGGGATTAGGATGGCGCGCTTATGGCGACTATTTCCACCAGTGGCATAACGTGCCGCGCAATGATGATGATCGGCGGGTAGCCATGGTCTATGTGGCCGATTATCTACGGGAGCACGCCCTGCCAGAGAATATCTATCTCTCCACGCAGTATCCCCAGCACCCCACGCTGGCGCTGCTGGCGCCTGAATCTTACGACATGATTCAGTGGTTCGATGCGACGCAAAGCCTGCCTCTACCGCTGCCAGGCACGGAGGCGACGTATGTGATGCTGCTGGAGAATCGGCCGCAGCCGGCCCTTCTGGAGAAGGCGTCCGGGATGGAGAGAATTGACGCCGGCTACGACCGTTTCGACCGGCCGGTGTTTGAGCGCTTCCGCTGGCATGGGGAGCAGTGGCCTGCGCCGGCGGAGCGGGAGGCAAGCTGGTCGTGGGCCGTGCGCTTCGACGAGGATACAGCCGGAGACCGCCAGCCGATTTCGCTGCCGGCGCCCTTCGCCGACGTGGTGGCTCTCACCGGCTATGACTTTAGCCAGGAGCAGCTGCGGCCCGGTCAGACCCTGGAACTGGTGGCTTACTGGGAGACAATGCGGCGACCCGGGCGCGCCTACACGTTCTTTGCACACATCTTGAATTCGGATGGAGAGGTGGTTGCCGGCTACGATGCTAACTTATATCCGACTGCGTTCTGGCGCGAAGGCGGCGGCGAGTTGCTGCTCAGTTACTTTCCCCTGTCGCTGCCTGCCGACGTTGCAGGCGGCACGTATCAGGTGGAAGTCGGCGTCTATCACCAACCATCGGGAGAGAGGCTGATCGTGCGTGACAGTGACGAGGACGTGGCTGACCGGCTTCTTTTGAAACCGGTGCGGGTGCAGCAGTAATCGTTTTCCCTGTGCGCTTTCTGGCACTGACGTACCGGTTGACCAGAGGCCGGGCAGAGACTATAGTCATTCTTGATCGATGTGGAAAGGCCGTGAAATATGTATTGGAATAGACGATTCTTCATTTTCGCCCTCTTTTTGTGGATAAGCGCCTGCGCACAGGCGCCAGAAATCCCGTTGCCCACTTCTGTGGCGCCGGCCAACCGGGCGCACCTGGAGGATCTGCCGGGCGCCCAAGACGACGAGCGCTCGCCCACCGGCGCGCCGCCGGCGACGTGGACGCCAGGTCCAACGGCCGAAAGCGTTGCCGAAGAGGCGTGGTTGCCCATGGTGGCTAACCAGCCGACGCCGCGCCCGACAGTGCCCAGCCGCACGCCGCGCCCGCCGACGGCGACTCCTACGCCGGAAGCGACGGCGACTCCCACGCGCTATGTGAGCCAGATCCCCTATGATCTGCCGCCGACAGATGAACTGGGACCCAGCAAACTGGGGCTGCACGTCATACAGAATAATGACCCCGCAATCATGGAGTTTGTGCGACAGGCGCAACCGGCGGTAATGAAGTCGGTTGGCGATTACGGGTTTCTGGCAGAGGTGAAGCAGGTTTCGCCACGCACAATTACGATTGGTCGCTTTCCGGCCAACCATCAGGAGATAGCCGGTAACCCTGAAGAGGCGGCGCGCCAATTCGTGGCCGAGCAAATGCCCTACTACGAGGCAAATCCATACGTGGATTATTGGGAAGGGTGGAACGAGCCTGATCCCAACATAGAGGGCATGGCCTGGTATGCGCGCTTTGAACAGGAGCGCGTGCGAGAAATGGCGCGCCACGGTTACCGCGCTGCAATCGGTGGGTTTGCGGCGGGCGTTCCCGAAATGGACGAGTTTGCCCTGTTCGTGCCCGCGGTGGAAACAGCCATACAGCACAATGGCATTTTAACCCTGCACGAATATGGCGCGCCCACGATGGATTATCTTTACGGCGATCCGCTGCCCGGGTATCCGGCCTATCCGGACCGCGGTTCTCTGACGTTTCGTTATCGCTGGTTCTACCGCGAGTATCTAGAGCCGGCCGGTCTGGTAATTCCTCTGGTGATCACGGAAGCGGGTATCGACGGCATTATCGGTGGCCGCCCAGGGCCAAATGGGCTGGGGTGGCGTGATTTTCAGTCATACTGGGTTGAGCAAGGCATCTGGGGGGATAGCGGCGTGGGGGCGTATATCAATCAACTGGCCTGGTATGATGCAGGCTTGCGGCAGGATGGCTACGTGATCGGGTTTACGATATTCACGGCCGGGGGCGGCGACCGCTGGCGTTCTTACGAGGTCAATGGAATCTTGCCTCAGTTGGCCGGTTATGCCCAGAGCCAATGGTAGCCGGCCCGCGCTTACTGATATAAGGTAGGATCAGTAGGCGCTTTGTCCGGCGGTTGCGGGGCGGTGAAGTAGGTAGAAAGATTGAAGGCCAGGAGGGGGTCAATCAGGTCGCGCACCTGTTCAGACACATTGCCGAAGCAGCAACCGGTGCCCAGATTCCAAATGGCAGCCCCTTTTACCTGCGGGAACCGCGCATAGAGTGATGCCGCCCAGTGAATGTCCTCTATAGCCTTGTCGATGTCAGGGATGTTGTCATACTCCCAGCCCCATTCGGTGATCAGCACCGTCGGTCGCGGAATGCCATACCGGTCACAAGTTTCGAAGAGCTGCAGGAAACGGCCCAGGCGATAGGGATACAGGGCCCTTATGTTTTCGGTGGTGAGGCTGCCCTCGTGCACAGCGATGGCCAGCCGATCAGGATTCTCCCCGGCAAGTCTCAGGAACTCCAGCATCGCGGGCAACTCCCAATGCTCAGGCTCCGGTTCGCCCGGCGCCCAGCCAAATGCGGCCCACTTGAAGCCGTCGGCCATCGCCAGGCGCGCCGTTTCCAGGGCGAACTCCGCCAGCCACGCCGCGCGGTTCTTGTCCACTTCATTCACAGTTTCTACCCAGACCACGCTGGGATCAAGCTCCGGCGGGAACTTGTCACGGTGGAAGATCCAGTGCTCCAGGGCCGCCTCTTCAGGCGATAGATCGTAGTCTGGCACACCGCCAGTCGCGCGAAAGACCAGCGTGTGGGGAACGCCGCTTGCCTCGCGCAGTTGCTGGGCCTTGTAGAGCGGTTCTGCATTATCGACGGTCTTGAGGTAGAAGGGGACGCCCGCTTCATCCTGCCGTTGCATCCACTCATCGAGCATGCCCTTCTGCTCCATGAACGTGACGTGGAAACCGATCTTGGAGTAGGCAAGGGCCTGATTCTGTCGTGCCAGCTCTTCTTCAAGCGTCGCGAAGTCCAGCGTAGGCACAGGCTGGTTCGCCGTCACAACCGTTGCGGTGGGAGAAGCAGATTGTGGCGCCGGTGTGGTTGTTGCGGGTGGTCCGGGGTAGCCGTCGTTGCCTACGATGGGCAGATATGAGGCCTCTGTTGCTTCGGCCGTGGGACGGGTGCTGCTGATCTGAGCTGTCGGTGTTCGGGTAGGTTGTGGTGCGGCGGGATAGGCCGTGGCCGGCCGCGCAGGCGCGTCTGTTGCCGGCGCAGGGTAGGCGGCTGTGGCTGTGGCGCTGTCAACGGGGTAGACATATTCATCGGCTGCGGTAGTGCCTGCGGGGACGACGTCCTCGCGAGTGCAACCGGCAGCCAGCAGTAATAGAAGTATGGCGAGGAGAAGGATGTGGTCCCTGGGGAGGATAGCTTTGCGCGCGGGGCATCTTTTCATTAGCGTTTTGTTGTGTCGTTCGAACCTCTGCTATAGCCACCATTGTGGCCTACCTGACGTTGTTCTCTGACGATATAGCCGATCTTACTTGGGGCGTGTTGGGGCGTCAAAAGCGCTGCTCCGGTTCTCATAGAAGGCTTCTTTATCATGGGAGCGCCTGAATGAAAAAAGCGCCGGGCAATGGGCGAGGCGAGATAGGCGACAAATTGTAAGGTGACGCCTACTCACTCAGTGCGGCGGAAACGGCGGGGATGGGAAGACTCAGCCAATCCGTGGTCTTGAAGCTATCCCCTGCCTGGCGATACATACCGATTCGCACTGCCGCTGGACTTGTGTTTGAGTCTACCGGAATGCGGTAATAGTCGCGCACTGCCTCACCCGCAGACCAGCGCGTTGTTGGGTACCAGCCCTCGACCGGATGCGCCCGGTCAGCCTGGGCCAGAATATCGTCGGGTCCTGCTGGTGGATCTGCTTTCACCAGGTGGACGGCAACGCTGTAATCGTGGCTCAACGTTCGCTCGGCCAGCCAGTCTACTTGAAGCCGCAGGGTGCTGGGATCTTCCCATTGCAGGACGGCGTCCTGGATGACCACGCCATTCTCCAGTGCCAGCAACGGCGCGGGTGACGCTGAGGCCAGCCGGGGCGAGGGCCGGATTTCAATGATTTCGGGAGCGACGGCGTCCAGGCTGATAGTCGATTCCAACTGATGTTCCCACCAGGCCACAGGCCGTTCGTACAGGGTACGGCTCAATGTATAGAGACGCTCGCCCCGATCTATGATTGCGCGAAAATCGGCGTTGTGATCGACGATTTTGAACCACGGAAAGCGGTCCTGGTAACGTTGTGCATATGCCAGCTGCCAGTAATCGTTGCCCCACAGGGCCATAAGAGTCACTGGGCGGTTGTCTGGGGGACGGGGAATTTGCTCTGCCAGAGCTATCGTTTCCTCCGCGCCTGGATCTCGCGAGATTTCCAGGACCACCGGACGATGGCTTATGGCAAGAATGACGGCAATGCCAACCCCAGCTAGCACAGCAAGCCGGCCGGTCGGTGGGTGCTTTGACAACGAAGATATCAAAAAGCCCAATCCAACGGCGGCCATGGCGATTACCGGCAGCTTCACTGCCAGTAACGCGTCCGAAACATAGCCCTCCCAGATGAAAACGCTGAGGAGAAAGTATAGCAGCCAGGATAGGCACAGGGCTATTCGTTCTATCGTTCGCGCCTGACCGAGGACGGATAGTGCAATTAGCCCCACGCTCCATAAGGGCCAGGGCCAGTCGTCGTTTAACAAGGTTACAATGCCCTTCACCCTGTCCCATAAAACACCCGGCGATTCTGGAGTGGAGATAATTCGGTCCGCTTTGGTGTCCAGTATCAGAGCCTGCAGCCCTTCCCAGGTGCCTGGTGCGCTAAACACCCACTCTGACCCGAGCCCGTCGACGAGGGGTAGATAGATATAGGTTAGCGGGCCGAGCAGAAACAGTCCCAGCGCCGGCGCCCACCTGCGCGTCACTATCCGCCAAAGGGGCAGCGCCAATAGAGCCAGCGCCGGCGCCAGGAAGGCGAACGCTCGTTGGTGAGCCAATCCCTGTCCGCTGAGAAACGCCAGCCAGTAAAGGTCGCCGGCGCTGGCGCTGCGGAAAAAGCGCACGCCGGCCACCAGGGCTGCAAACGTAAGCGCCATCGTCATTGTATGCAGCTCGGCAATGGAAGCGTCAATCCACATCGACGTGGACAGCGCGAACAGCAGTGCAGCTACAGCCGCCGCGTTTGCAGGCACGTCGAAAAGCAGCATCAACCAGGTCAGGAGGCCGATACTGGCTGCTCCCCACAATGCTGAATAAAGACTTGCCGACGCTGCCGGCGCTATGCCCACGAGTTGCAGACCGTTTACAAACAGCGAACCGAGCGCCGTGTAGAGAGGGTAGCCTGTAAAATGGAGTGTCCCCCAGCGGGGCAGTGCATTTTGGATTTCCCCAACGTCTGTGGCATAGGGATGCCCACTCCCGTTAATCCCCGTTTGTATTGTCGAGAGGAATATGAGCAACGCCAGCAATGAGACGCCAAACACCAGCCACTGTTCCCGGCGGTCGAGATTGGAAGAAAGCGAATTCCGAGCCAGGCTGACGGCCCGGGTGATTCTATGATTCATTCTGTCCCACAAGCTTTACGTTAACCTCCTACCCGGTGGACCGTGGTTTGCAATTGTAATTGTCACGAAAATTCCAGGCAAAGGCGTATATGGCCTCGGTTCACCTTTGGGTTCTTGGCCCGGGAGTTGCATTGACGGAACGTACCGGCATGGATACCATATCCTTTAGTTCTTAGTGCTTGACGTGTTTGGTAACCAACTGAAGATGAGGACTTAACTATGACTCAATTTACGATGCTGGACCGATCCCGACGCGCCAGGTCGCTTCTTACGAGTAGTTTCCTGGCCGTTTTCTTGCTCTTGACAGTATGGGCCACCATCTCTGCACAGGAAATTGATCCCCGGCCCCCGGATCTTTCTGAATCCACGAAAACAGTTGATAAAGAGGTTGTTAACCCGGGAGGAGAGCTTGAATACACGGTCGTCATTAACAATGATGGAACGTTGCCCGAACCATCGGCTTATATGACCGACTCCCTGCCTGCCGGTCTTACGTACGTCAGCGACACGCTGCACGTCGACGGTGGTGGATTGTACGGGGTGAGCGGCAACGTCATTACCTGGACTGGAACCATCAACAATAATGCGGCAGTTCAAATTAGGTTCCGGGCTCAAGTCAGCGATGCGTTTGAAGATGGCGACGTAATTACGAATACGGCTGAGATCAGCGGCAGTGAAGAATTTACGGCTGCGGTGTCTGCTGCCGCCTCTGTAAGCACTCAAGCCACCACTACCCTCTATCTGCCGTCAGTAAGTAGGGCCTACCCCTTGCCGGGCACACCGGTCTTGCAGGAAATTGGCCGTCCCAACGCGGAAAATGAGTGGACGCTATCCTGGACCATTGACGACGCCACTTTCATTGAAGAGTACGAAGTGCAAGAATCCACCTCGCCTTCATTCGATGATGCAGAGACCGTGGCCAGGGTAGAAGAGACCTCGGTGGAAATTGCGAAAGACGCTGATTTCGACAACATTTACTATTATCGCGTTCGGGCAATCGGCCCCGGTGGGATCAGCGATTGGTCTAATTCGCATCAGGTGATCGCCAATTATCGTGATGATTTCGACAGTAGTTCGTCAGGCTGGACAATCCGACGCCAGGACACCGATGACGTCGAGAACTATGCGTACTATCGCGACGGACATTTCGTCCTCGAAATCGACGGTCGTTGGGATTACGGCATTGCTTCACCGTTGCGTCCGGCGCCCGATGGCGCCTATGCCATTGAAGCCAGAGTGCGGATGGACGAGCCGGGCAACACGCCCGATAACCTTCACAGTTATGGGCTCATCTTTGGCGCGGATTGGGATGGCACCGAATGCCCCAACAATGATTACAGCAGCTGCTTCAATCACTACTACCGTCTGAACGTCATCTGGACCGGGGGCCATGACACGATGAAGCTCGAGCTGAAGCGGATCGATTTTCACGATAGCGTGACAAATGCCGGTGGTGGAGAGTCATTCTACTGGGTTGATCCAGTGACAGTGAACGCGCCTTCTGAGACATACCAGGTGTGGCGCATCGAGGTCGATCCGGCGTCTGGTCGGATTACGCTCTTTGTCAACGGCAATTTCGTTCGCGAAGTATACGATACCGAATACATCAGCAATCGCTATTTCGGCGTTTTTGCTTCATCCGATGAGTACCTGGGCGCTGAGCCCTGGTTTGACTGGTACACTGTTTCCGTTATTGAATAGGCGGTGACGCCGTGCTGTCCGGCTGCGAGAGTCGCTCGCCGGCTCCTCGCAGCCGGACCCTATGGCTGGTGCCCTGGGATAACCTGGTCAATCTCCACCGTATCCGCATCGGAGCCATCCACCGCCAGCCGCTCCTCGCTGAGTAAGTCGTACATGCCCACGAGCACCGGGATGGGGCGGTCCGTGGGTATATCTTCCGGCAGTTCTACAATGTGCGCGTCGCGCACCACGCGACCCGGTTCCCAATGGGTTGTGGGATACATCGCGCAATCGGGCGCGCTGTCATGCTGAGCGTGCAGCACACCATCATAAAGGTGTACGAACGTCTGGAAATTGCGCTCGAAAGGAACCAGCGGCTCCCAGTACAGTACCACCGTCAGTGCTCCACCGGGATAGGCCATGTCCTCCTGCAGATCATAGCCCAGCAGTCGCGCGCGCGCGCCGAGAACGACATCAACCGGGTGGTCGCCTTTTGGTTGCGGGGGAACGACTTGCTGTGGCGTGCGCCACAGGGTTGAACCTTCGGCCTGCCACTGTTCTACTGGTCCGGGCTGGCGATGATAAATTTGCAAGGTTTGTCTGCCATTGACGGCAATTTGGTGGCGAAGGTGTAGGTCGGCTAGGGCCTCCGCGTCATAGATCGCGGGATCCTGGACATTGTCCGCAAGGAAGAAGGTCTCGAAGTCGGCACAATGCGTGCGGGGCGCCTGCGCCATGTACCAGCCGCTTACTTCCTGTTCTTCGTTGCTGGCGTAGGGCCAGTCGTAGGACAGCGTGGCTGCGACACGCCACCCTGATTGGTGCGGAAAGCCGAAGAGGCCATACAGCGGCGGTTCCTCCCACGTCGTCGGATACATGGGGATCTGAGCCGTCTCCCAGTTGCGCTGACGCTCCACAGCGACGTCGACGAACAGGAGATAGACGTAGACGGTCGAAACGGCGAGGTAAAGGAGAAGAAGGAGAGAGGCGATGCGGCGAATGACGGGGCTGGGGAGGGTGTTCCAAAGCATGTACGCGCCGCCGGCGGCCAGAATCGCCGCGCCGGGAAAGATAGTGTAGATGTGCGTGCGGGGATCGGCAACGGCTACGGTATAGAACAGCAACGGTACGAGCGGCAATCCCAGTAGCACTGGGTAGGATGGATGGTTGCGCAGCCTCCAGCCGGCGACAAGAGCCAGAAGCAGGAGGGCGGCCACATAATAGGTGCTGTTATAGTACGTCGCCATGCGCCAGGCGTCGAGCCCGCTCCAACTGAACAGGGAGCCGCCCAGACGGTCGCCAAGCAGATAGCGTCCTGTGTCTGCAAGAGTGGGGCTGACGGCGAAGGGCACGTAGAAGGTGGCCAATAAAACGGCGCCAATGGCCGTTGCCGTTGCCAGTTTAGACCACGGCACTCGCTCACTGACTCTGATGCGCGCGGCTACCAGCCAGGCGAGGAGGGGCGCAACCATCAGCGCGTCATAGTGCGCGAGCAACCCCGCGGCCATGAACGCAGCGCTCAGGGATAGATCCAGACCCCGGCCGGAGCGCCTGAAGCGGACGGCGTAGAGCACGGCCAACACGGTCCAGAGCATGACGAAGCTCTGATATTGCACGATGCGTGAAAAGGCTACGGCGAAGCCGTTTATGGTAAAGAGGAAAGCGGCGAGCAGCGCGGGCGCCTTGCCTATCCAGGCTCGCGCCAGCAGATAGACGGCAAGCACGGTGAGAACGCCGGCGGCGGTGAAGGGTAGCCGCGTCCAGAATTCATTGATCGAGCCGCCCAGCCCCCAGGTGAAGAGTGGAATTAATATCTCCACCGGGCCTTTCTGGTGCAGGAACAGTTGGGCATCGTCGCCCAGGAGCGCGGCGGCGGCGCGCTCCATAATCACCCCCTCGTCCCCCTGGAACTCCTTGTACGATAAATTCGGGTAGCGCAGTACGATTGTGAGAAGCAGCAACAGCGCGAACATTGTGAGAAATAGCCGTTGACCCTGTTCTCGTCCAGGTAGACCGCCTGGTTGCGACGGACCATCGTCGCTGCCACTCTCGCGCCGCCAGCGCGTGAGTACAAGAGGGAGGAGTGGGCTGCTTATGGCGGCAACGAACAAGGCCCACCGGGGACCGGGCCCCGGGA
>DATHSI010000347.1:0-44425 GCA_035464315.1 Candidatus Sulfomarinibacteraceae bacterium | reverse complement strand
CAGGAGTCAATCACAGGTATTGCCGTGGCCAAGAGTTTCCGCCAGGAACAGCGTATTTACGACGAATTCAAGCCCGTCAACGCCAAAACGTACCACTGGAGCCTGCGCCAGGGGCTGACGTTCAGCAGCATTTTTCCCGTGCTGGGCGTCATCTCCGGCATTGGGACGGCGCTGATCGTCTACTATGGCGGCATGAGCGTCATCGGCGGCGCGGTCTCCGCAGGCAACTTTTACCTGTTCGTCGAAGGCATGGCTCTGTTCTGGTTTCCGCTGACCAGCATCGCCTCCTTCTGGAGCCAGTTCCAGCTGGGCCTGGCAGCCAGCGAGCGCGTTTTTGCCCTCATCGACGCCGAGCCCCGCGTCACGCAGAGCGATGATCGCCCGGCGCCAGCGTTACAGGGGCGCATCGAGTGTCGCACTATGGATTTTCGCTACACGGATAAGGAGCAGGTGCTGCAAGATTTCAGTCTGACGATCCGTGAAGGGGAGATCCTGGCCCTGGTGGGCCACACCGGCGCGGGCAAGTCCAGCCTGGGCAAACTGGCGGCGCGCTTCTATGAGTTTCAGGGCGGGCAACTGCTGATCGATGGGCAAGATATTCGCTCGTTCGACCTCCATTCGTACAGGCGGCAACTGGGCATCGTGCCCCAGACGCCGTTCCTCTTTGCGGGCACCGTCGCCGACAATATTCGCTACGGCAATCCGGACGCCGGCGACGAGGACGTGCTGGCGGCGGCCTCGCGCATCGGGGGCGGCGACTGGATGGAGGTTCTGCCACAGGGGTTGGAAACGCCCGTGGGTGAGGAAGGCCGCGGTATCTCCATGGGCCAGCGCCAATTGGTGGCCCTGGCGCGCGTGCTGCTGCAGGACCCGGCGATTCTGATCCTCGACGAGGCCACGGCCAGCGTCGATCCGCTGACTGAGGCGCAGATCCAGGAGGGCCTGGAAGTCGTGCTGCGCGAGCGCACAGCCATTGTCATCGCCCACCGGCTCTCGACCATCCGCTCCGCGGACCGCATCATCGTGCTCAGGAACGGCCAGATCATCGAGGAGGGCAACCACGACGCGCTCATGGCGCGCGGCGGGCACTATGCAGAACTGTACAACACATACTTCCGGCACCAGTCGCTTGAGTATATTGAGGCCTGGCATAAGGAGAGATTGGAGATCGGAGATTAGGGATTGGAGATTGGAGATCGGCTCTCCAGTCAGCCAATCCCCAGTCAACCAATCTCCAATCCCCCTTACATCTGCAACACCCCGCGCGCATCCGTGACGGCCGTTGCCGGCTGCGGAGAGTGCGCGGCGATGTGGCCGGCAATATAACGGGCGTCGCGACCGACGCCGTGGATCATGGCTGACGACAGGGCGTACTGGAAGTGCAGGCCGACGAAATACAGGCCTGGGTATCCGGGGACGACGCCCCGCTCGTGTTTCGGTTCCTTGTCGCCGTGGATTGGTAGATTGATCCACGAGAAGCCGGGCCGGTAGCCCGTGCACCAGACGACGTTAGCCACGTCCAGCACGCGCCCGTCCTCCAGTAGGGGCCGGCCCTGGCGCACGCCCACGGTGCGGGGCGCGCGTTCCACGCCGGCTGCCGCCAGGTCGTCGGGCTTGACGCGAATCAAGGGGCCGCCGCGCGAAATGACCTTAGGACGGATCTTGCGGCCCAGCGGCGTGTTCACGGTCATCACGCGGTGGAACAGGAAGCGCAACACCAGGCGTATCAGCACAACCCGCGCCGCCGCGCCTTCGATGCGGAAGGGAATGTGACCCGTGTCCCGGCCCGACATCCAGGTCTTGTGTCGGGGAGCCAGCTCCATGGCGATCTCCGAACCAGAATTGCCCGCGCCGACAATGAGCACGCCACCCTCTTGCAGCTGCGACGGATTACGGTAATCGAAAGAGTGGATCTGCACAATCCCCGGATCAAGCTCCTGGGCAAACGAAGGGGTCTTTGGTCGCTGGTAGTTGGCCATGGCCACCACCACGTTTTCTGCCTCAATCCGCAGCTCGCCCGCAGCCAGCGTAAAACGCCGGCCGTTACGGGAGAGGTCGTCGACTCTCACGCCGGTGCGAACCGGTAGCTCGAACCTGGCCGCATAGGCCTGGAGATAGTCGGCCATCTCATCCTTGGTCGGAAACGTATGGGGTGCGGCGGGAAAGGGCATGCCGGGCAATCCATTGTACGCCGCGGGCGTGAACAGGCGCAGAGAATCCCAGCGCTCGCGCCAGACGTCCCCAATCTGGTCCCGCGCTTCCAGAATCACAAAGTCACGGCCTTGCCGCTTCAGGAAATAGCCGGTGGCCAGGCCGCTCTGGCCGCCGCCGACGACGACGGTGTCATAGGTAAGGGTTGCAGCGCTCATCGCACTTTCTCCTTGCCGGCCATAGGGGCCACCGCCTGTTGCGGCGCAGGCAGGACGCCCAGCAGACGCATCAGGCCCAGATCGTCGGCATTGGTCCAACATTCAACGACCTTACCGGCAGCGATGCGGTCGATGCTGATTCCCGTGATCTCGCCATGTTGGCCGCTGGGCGGGATACCCTGGAACTTGCCCTGGTGCGTGCCGCGGGCCGTCCAGCGCGTCACCACGCGGTCGCCTTCGGCAATCTGGTCCTTGATCGTGAACTGGATATCAGGGAACGCCTGGCGCAACGTGGTGTAAAATTCGCGGTAGCCCTGCCGCCCGTGGGTCTCTGTCTCCGGCGCCGTGGAATGACCCAGGTAGTCGCCGGCAACCAGTTCGTCCACGACGGCGTAATTGCCCTGATTCCACACCTCTTCGACAAGACGACGCGTGAGCACTTTGTTTTGTTCAGACATGATATTCCTTCCTTTGGGTAAATCATTACTGATTGGCCTAATCTGCTTTCAGCGTAAAGGAAGGACCAGGGGCCGTCATGACCCGGATGGGGTATTTGAGCGGGGTATTGTGCGAAATGGCGCTCGATGCGGTTTACTCGAGCAGGTTCAGCTCCCTGGCGCGCCCCACTGCTTCTGTACGGTTACCGACGCCCAGCTTGCCATAGATGTTGCCGGCGTGCTTCTTCACCGTCTGTGGCGAAATAACCAGCGCCTCGCCAATTTCGCGGTTGGTCAGTCCGGCGGCAAGCAGATCCAACACCTCTTGCTCGCGCTCGGTCAGGGGTTCGGGTAATCCCTGGTCTATGGGCAGCGTTCCCACCACACCTGCTTCAAAGGCTTGGAGTAGCCGGGCCACATACTCAGGCATGACGTCGCGCGAGCGTGCTTCCTGCAACAGCCGGGCCAGGGGTAAGCCCAGGTCGGCAAAGACACGCACATAGCCCTCGGGTTGCGCCGGTCGCAGAGCGCTTTGCAGCGAGGTCAAAGCGCCGGTATGGCGCCCGCGCCGCCAGTGGGCCAGCGCCTGCAGCGCCAACGCTTCGATGAGAATCCCGGTCCTGCCCTGGGCCTCCGCCGCCTGCAGCACAGGCTGCAGCAAGGCCTGCGCGCGCGCTATCGAAGCCGCGTCGCCGATCATGATCAACGCACGGGCCACGGACAGTTGCGCAGCTTCGCTCTCGGCCCAGCCCTGTTGCTCGCCGCCCTGCAACATTTCGTCGGCCCAGGCCACGGCGGCCCGCAACCTATCCTGCGCCAACCACAGCTCGAGCCGGCAACGGTGGAAATGACCGCGCCACTCGGCAAACGCAGCCTTCTCCACCAGCGGGCGCGCTTGTTCGATGTGCGCTGCGGCGCTTTCCACATCGCCTTGCGCCAGTTCCAGGCGCGCCGCCAGCAAATAGCCGGCGATCAGCGCGCGAACATCCCCACCGGCCTCTGCGCGCTCCAACCCGCGCGACAGGTGCTCGCGCGCCTGGTCCAGATCGTTCCATTGGTAAAGCAGCTCGCCCAGCCGAATGTGCACCCATCCACTGAGTGGCAACGCGGAGACCGCCTTGCGTTCCTGGATGGCCGCCAACGCCTCGCGCCAGTAGTCGTAAGCGTTCTGCAGATTCCCCTGCTGCAACTCAAGGTCGGCCAGCGCGCCGTAAAGGTGCACGGCCTGCACCCGGATTGGCGGGGACTCGGTAAACGTCAGCGCGGTCTGGTAGCACTGTTGAGCTTCCTGCCAGCGCCCGTTGTTACGATAGGTGTCGCCCAGCGCAGCATAGATGCCGGGACGGAAACCAAGGTTCTCTTCGGGCAATTCGGCCAGCGCCTGTTCGGCAAGGCGCTCGGCGCGCGGCACGTCGTTGGCCATACAGGCCAGGAAACAACGCACGGCTGTGACCCGAGCCAGTTGCCAGCGTCGCTCTTCGCTTTCGGCGGGGCGCAACCTCCTTTCGACGTCGTCCACGCAATGCATGCAGGCTTCAACCGCGCCTGTGTAAGCCAGAAAGCCCGCCCGGCCCAGGTCGAGCACCGGATAGGCTTCGAGCCAGTCGGCGGGCAGCGCCTCCAACCAGCGCCTGACGCCTGTGAGTTCGCCGGCGTTCAGCTTGGCAGTAAGGTAGCGATCAAAGATCTGTGCCATCCCCTGGGGATCATCCCCGGCCAGCGCGTGGTGAAAGGCCTGCTCGGGCAGCTCATGCGCCAGGTACCACGCTGCCGCCCGGCGGTGACAGTCAGCCGCCGCTGCCGGCGAGCGCCGCTGCAGTTCCCCCTGCAGAAAATCGGCAAAGAGGCCATGATAGCGGAACCACTCACGGCGATCATCCAGCGGCATCAGAAACAGGTTCTTTCGTTCCAACCTCTCCAACATCTCTTGCCCGCCTTGCTCGCCGGTCACGGCTTCGCACAAAGAACCGCACAACCGTTGCAGGATGCTGGTCTGTAAGAGAAAGTCCTGTTCTTCTTGCGGGAGGTGAGCCAGAACGTCCTCGGCCAGGTAGTCGGCGATGAAGCGCTGTCTGCCGACGATCAGCGGCTGCTCTGCGTCCGTCAGGCCGCGTCGCACACTGAGCGCAGCCAATTGCAGGCCGGCGATCCAGCCTTCGAGCGGTTCCTGTAACCGCGCCTCGTCCTCCCCGGTCAGCGCCAGGCCCATCGTCTCGCTCAGAAACACGCCGGCCTCCGCCGGGCGCAGGCGCAACTCCTCCGCGCGCAGCTCCAGAAGTTGGCGTCGTGCGCGGTAGCGGGCCAGGGGCAGAGGCGGCTCTGCCCGACCGGAGAGTACGAAGTGGAACGTTGGCGGTAAATGATCTAGCAGGAAGGCCAGCGCCTGGTGGATGGCCGGAGCCTGAATGAGGTGATAGTCGTCAAGCACCACTCTGAGTTGGCCGGGCATTTCGCCGGTGGTCCTGACGAAAGCGGGTAGAAGCGCGTCGCTATCGGGAGACGTTGTCTCGAGGAGCAGACCGAGAGAGCTATCGCGAACTTCCGGCTGTACGACTTCCCACGCAGCCAGCAAGTAGCGGAAAAAGCGTTCAAAATCGTCATCGTCGGCGCCCAACGATACCCAGGCGAGCGGAGAGTCGCTGGCGTGCGCCCATTGCGCCAACAGGGTCGTCTTGCCGTAACCAGCCGGCGCGGCCAGCAAGGTGAGTTTGTAATGCGCAGCGCCCTGCTCCAGAGCATCAATCAGACGCCGGCGTGGCAGCACGCGACGGGGCTGTGGTGGAATACGGACTTTGGTTGGCAGGAGTACCGGATCCATAAGACCATCACCAGTTCCTACATCCCCTCCTTTCAGCGACAACGCATACTCTACACCAACTTACCGTGGGCCGCGAATCGCGTTGGTCGAGAACGCGCGCCGGTGTTGGCCGGGGGAATCAGCGCTGTTGTGTTTGACGGCGCGGGCGGGGCGCCAGAAAGGAGACCAGCGCCAGGATCAACCCCCCGGCGCCCGCAGCCATGCCTGCCACACCCAGCCACAGCGCCATGCGACGGCCGAGGACGGCCACAGCCTCCATCAGCAGCCGTCCCAGCTGCGGCGCGGCGGCCTGGACGTCGGCCAGCACGTAATTGAGGAACCAGGTAGGCGCCAGCCAGGTGAAGAGCGCCAGCAGAACCAGCGCCGCTCCCAACGCCACAACCGGCGCGCCCCACCAGAGCAGCAGGCTGCGCAGAGAACGCGCGCCGAAAGCGGTCACCAGCAGGAGAAAAAATAGCGCCGCCACCCAGCCAAAGCGCGCCGTCTGCCGCACCAGGGCCGGATAGGGGCCGCCGGCCTCCTCGACTAACTGGCGCAGCGGCGCGCCCGCCTGCAAGAGGCCGGAAAGCGTAATCTGGTCGGGCAGCGTGGCTGCCGCCGCAGCGAACGCACCGCTGGCGGCCTCTCCGCAAAGCTGCAACTGGGGCTCTGGAGGCCGGCACTGGATGGCGCCGCTGAGGTCAAAGCCACAGGTGAGGGCCGAGAGGTCGCCGATGGAACAGGCCGGCCGGCGCCTGATGATCTCCAGCAACGCCTGTCCGCCGGCCTCGCTGTCCAGATTCTGTTTGAGCGCCGCCAGAGAGATGGTCATTGTGGGCGCTTCGCCCGGCGCGTCGGTTGCGGCAAAAACGTGGTCGATGATGGCTTCCGTCTGGCTCTGTAGCCACTCTCGCGGCAAGACGCGCTGGAGCAGAATCTCGTAATCCTCCTGCTGTAGTTGCAGGAAGGCGCTTCTCTGCGGGCCGCCCGCCATGGCCAGCAGTTCGGCCAGGGCCGCGGGCGCCTGATCGTAGGCGTTCACTTCTGCCAGCGCCTGCTTATAGGGCGCCGGGCGCAGCAAGTGGACGCGCGCCACAAAGGCAAAGATAAAAGCGGTCGCGCTGAGCACGAAGAGAAAGGCGAAGAAAGCGGCCAACAGCCGGGCCACAACGGTTACTGCTTTTCCCATGGGGAGCCCCTTTTATAAAAGGTATTAGCTGTCGGGCGGCAATTCAATCACGCAATCCTCGCGGCGCTCGCAATGCGCGACCAGGCCACCGTCTTGATAGACATTGTACGGTCTGTCCCAGAACAACTCCCTTCCTTCACGCTCCAGGCGTTCTCCCACCTCCTGGCACTGGACGCGGGGTGGCTCGGGCCGGCCGACGCCCTTCCAGGCGGTGACGCAGTGGCCCGGCGCCAGCGACTGCCACTGCCACTCGTCGCCGGAAATCGCGCCGCGGCCTTCGCCCACGGTCAGCGCTGCCAGCGGCACGACGACCTCGCCGACGTTAACCACAAAGAGGCTGTCGTCCTTGTTCGTCACCAGGCGCAGCCGTTGTTGCGGTGGGCGCGGTGTGGCCGAGGGTGCCTGCGGCGCAGTGGGCTCCTCCGCCGCAGGGACAGGCGTGTCCTCGACGTCGGGCGCGCTGCCGGCAGCAGCCGGCTCATCCGCCGCGGGCGCTGCGGTGGCATCGCCGCCAGCGCCCCGCGGCAACAGCCCCGAGCCGTCTTCAGGGCGGCCCATCAGGTAAGAGACGCTTAAGATCAGAGTCGCCAGCAGGAGTACACCGACAGCAAGGCAACCTCGGGCGTAGGGAGAGCGCTCGCGACGCGGGGACTGTCGCGGCGCGGGCGTCACCGGTGCCAGAGGGCCGGTTGGCGGCGTCCCTGCGCCCACCCTTGCTGAACCACCTTGCTCGTCAGAGCCGCTTCGCTCAGCCGAGCCGCTCTGCTTTGCCGAGCCGCTCTGCTCTGCTGAGCCGCTCTGCTCCGCTGAGCCATCGTCCAGAACCGGAAGCGGCTCCTCATAGGCCAACACGCGCGAGACGCGCTCGGGAATGGAGTCCCGCCCATGGCGCGGCGGCGGAACGGGGCTGGTTTCCGGCGCAGGCGCCAGGGCCTGTTCCAGCCCCTGGACCAACGCTGACCCGGACTGGTAGCGGTCTGCGGGCTCCTTGGCCATCGCCTTGAGAATCACGGCCTCGACTTCCGCGCTCAACTCAGGCCGTATGCGGCGCGGCGGCGCCGGTTCCTGGCGCAGGTGTTGCATGGCCACTTCCATGGGCTTGCCGCCGGTAAAGGGCAGCCGGCCGGTGAACATCTCATAGAGCAGCACACCCATGGCGTAGATGTCGCTCTGGGGCACAACCCCCGCCGAGGACATGGCCTGTTCCGGAGCCATGTACTCCGGCGTGCCGAACGTTTCGCCGCGGGTGGTGGCGTGGACAAACAGCGCCAGGCCAAAATCGGCCAGATAGGCAGCGCCGGTGCTGTCCAGGATCACGTTGGCCGGCTTTACGTCGCGGTGGATCACGTCGCGGCTGTGGGCGTAATCGAGCGCCTGGGCCACGTGGCGCGTGATGCGCAGGATGTCAGGCGCCTCCATCAGCTCGCCATCGCGGGCGTAGGAAGCCAGTATCGTGCTCAGGTCAGCGCCCTCCACGTACTGCATAGCCATGTACAGCAGCCCGTCCGTCTCCCCATAACGATACAGGCGCACAATGTGCGGGTGCTCCAGCTGGGCCACAGCCTGCGCCTCCCGTTCGAAGCGCTGCAAATATTGCTCGTCTGAACGATAGGGTCGGTCGATGACCTTGATGGCAACGTAGCGCTTCAGGCGTATATCCTGGCCCAGATAGACGCGGGCCATTCCGCCCTGCCCCAACAGTCGCAGGATCTGGTACTCATCCAGGCGGCGGCCTACAACGGTGTCATGCTCATTCATGGCAGCGCCACCTCACAACGTTGCGCCGTCACGTCACAGCGACCGGCCTCCTGCCCTCGCCACAAAACGCGAAAGGCAGCCACCTCCTCTCGCGGCGTCCAGAAAATCATTTCATCGCTGCGCTCCGGCGTGAGCAGGGCATTGTACGCCGCGCAGGCCGGCGGCGAGAGATAACCGGACGCGTCAATAATGGTCACGCGATTGCAGTTGCCCGGCTGGATGGCGGGGTAGAAAACGGCCCAGCGCTCGCCATCCAGCGCATAGCCCGCGGGCTGCCCCTGCCCGTCCAGCGCCTCAAAGGCCAGATCGGCGGTAGCGAGGTCGCCGGGGCCGGGATTGTGCACGTAGAAGCTGGCGTCGTTGTAGAGCAAAATCAGGGGCCGCCCGTTGCCTGTGTCGCCGGGCTGGTCCTGCGGCGCTTCGCTCGTTTCGCCAGGCGCGCCCGCGTCATCTCCCTCCGGCGTGAGCGCGACGCCATTCTGGGCACCGTCGTCGTTGCCCAGAGGCAACCCACCAAGAGCGCCGTCCCGCGCACCGTCGCCGCGCAGGAGCAAAAAAGCCACGACGAGGCCGGCGAGCATCACCAGCGCGAACCCCATCCCCATCCACAACAGCCGGCCCAATAGAGAGGGCGAGCGGCGAGGGCGCCGCGACGGCGTGGGCGCCGCGACCAGTGGCGGTCCACTGCTCTCGCCGCCGGTATCCAGACCGGTCGGAATGTCCGACAGGCGTGGCGGCGGGGAAGGATCCGTGGGATGCGTCTCGGCCTCGCGCGACTCCCCCTCCTGCCGCGGTTGCGGGCGCACCAGCGGTTCGGCAGCCGGCGCCACCCCCAACGCCGCGGACAGCGCCTGCACCAGGGCAGCGCCACTCTGATACCGTTCCTCCGGCTTCTTGGACAGCGCCTTGAGTAACACGCGCGACGTCTCCTCGTTCAGATCGGGGTTGAACGTGTTCGGCGGCGGCGGCGAGGCCGTAATATGTTGCAGAGCCAGGCTGGTGGGCGAGGGATCGTCGAACGGTGGGCGGCCCACCAACATCTCGTAAAGAATCACAGCCAGCGAGTAGAGGTCAGATTGGGGCACGGCGGACGCCGAGCGCAAGGCCTGTTCCGGCGCCACGTAGCTGGGGCTGCCCAGCACCTCGCCCGAAGAGCCTTCGCGGCGGTCCAGCACCAGGCCAAAATCGGAGAGCAACACGCGCCCTTCGGCCGTGATCAGCACGTTGGAGGGCTTCACGTCACGGTGGATCACGTCCCGCTGGTGGGCGAAGTCCAGAGCGCCCGCCACGTCGCGCGCGATGCGCAATAACTCGTCGTGGGGCAGTCGCTCGCCCGCCTTGTGATAGGCCTGCAGCAGAGCGGCGAGATCGCTGCCATCGACGTACTCCATAACCAGGTAATAGAGGCCGTCCTCTTCTGCAGCATGGTAGACCTGCACGATGTGCTCGTGCCGCCAGCGGGCCACCGTACGCGCCTCGCGCAGGAAGCGCTCCGTGTAAGATGTGTGGTGGCGGTAACGCTGCGCGATCACCTTGACGGCGACGGGCCGTTGCAGGACGACGTCCCAGCCGTAGTAGACCTGGGCCATGCCGCCGCTGCCCACAAGGCGCTCGATGCGAAAATTACCCAGTTGGCGACCGATCAGCGGGTCCTGTCCCATGCGGGGTTCCGGTGGCTTCCTTCGTGACACATACTGTTTACGTTGCGCACCATGATACCTGAAAATGGCGTGCGGACATCTCCCAGCGCATCCTCCCCAAGGTTTGTGGCCCCAAGGGCCCTTGCGGCCGACCTTATTAACCTTGGGGAGGATTGGAGCCGGCGGGGATGCCGGCGCTCCCGGTTAAGAGCCCGGCTCTTGCGCCCCCGGCGGTTGCGCCAGGTGTTGCAGTGCGGCCTGGGCCACCTGGGCAAAGATGGGCGCCGCCACGCGCGAGCCGGAACCGGCATTTTCGGCGACGACGGCGATGGCCACCGTGTTTTGCCCATCGTGCGCAAACCCGATAAACCAGGCGTGCGGCGCCTGGTCCCCGCCCAACTGCGCCGTGCCCGTTTTGCCGCCAATGGTCACGCCGGGTATCGAGCCGGAGACGCCGGTCGTGCGGCGCGCGGCTTCCACCATCATGTCCGCCACCTGCTGCGCCGTCTCCGGACGTATCACGTTCTCGCGCCACAGGCGGCGCCCGGCCTGCTCCTGTATGCTGCCCGACGGCGCCGCCACGCGCCACAGCAGGTGCGGCTGAGGGAGATCGCCCTGGTTGATCACCGCCGTCACCATCACCGCCATGCTCAGCGGCGTGACCAGCAGCTCGCCCTGGCCAAAGCCGGTCGCCGCCTGCAGCACGTTATTGTCGATCAGCTCCTGCAGGTCGGCGGCGAGCTGGGTCTCACCGGCGCCGATCTCCAACGGCGTCGGGCCGCTGCCCTGGCCAAAGCCCAGAGCGGTCGTGTAATCGATCGTCGTCTGCGCCGGCATCTCGTCCCCCAGGCGGGCAAAGGCGGCATTGGCCGAAACGGCGTACGATTGCACCAGGTTCAGCCGCCGCTCGTCGTGATTGGGATCGATCATCTCTGCGCCGTCCACCTCATAGACATAGTAAATGCCATCGGGCCCGCGCCGCGGCTCGCCGAAGTCGAAGACCGTGTCGGGCGTCACCTGCCCGCTATCCAGAGCCGCGATCAGCGTTACCGTCTTCCACGTTGAGCCGGGCGTGTAAAGTCCCTGCGTGGCGCGGTTGAGCAACGCGGGACAATCGCCGCCGGGGCAGTTCAGAATCTCCTCGGCATAAGCGGGATCCAGGATGCGGTTGGGGTCATAGCCCGGGTTGCTGACCATGGCCAATATCCCACCGCCCACGCCGTCCATGACCACCACCGCGCCCGGCCGGCCGCCCATAGCCTCCACTGCCGCCGCCTGTGTGCGGCTGTCCACGGTCAGATAAACGTCGCTGCCGGTGATGGGACGGTTGATCATGCGCCGGAAACTGCTGTCCAACCGGTCCAGACCCAACAGCTCTTCGTTAAAGGCCAATTCCGCGCCGGCGAGCCCCAGCCCAAAACGGGACACATACCCCACGGTGTGCGCCGCGGCGGGCAGCGGATAGCGGCGCACCACCACGCCCTGCTCGTCCACTTCGTCGAAAGCCAGGGGCTGCCCGTGGCGGTCGAGGATCGCGCCGCGGTCTATCTGGGCCAGAAGGGCCGCCGCCCGCTGTTGCGCCGGCTGCGGCAGGTCCGCAAACCGGGCCAGCGTCTCGGCATCGATCGTTTTGATCAGCCGGCCTTCGGCCGGCGCGGCGGACACAATGGGCCGGAACAGCGGCGGCCTCAGCTCCTCGCGCATCAGTTGCCAGTAAACGAGCCGCGCCGAGAGCAAGAACAGCAACAGCAGCATCATCGTGCCCACGTGCCAGATGCGTCGGGGAAGGGTCATGGGCGGAACTCCAGGCGCTGCGCCAGGGCCAGCACCAGCCCGATCTCAACGAGGTTGACCGCCAGGGCCACACCACCCTGGCTCAGAAAGGGAATGGTAATACCCGTCAGCGGCAGCAGGTTCAGCGTGCCGCCAACCATAACAAAAACCTGCGTAAAGAGGTGCACGCCGATGCCCACCAGCAACAGCCGCTCGAACAACTGGCCGGGCGGCAGCATGATAGCCAGGCGCAACGTGCGCAGCCAGAGAATGGCAAAAAAGGCCAACAGCGCCAGCGCTACCAACCCGCCCAGCTCCTCCACAATGGCGGCGAAAATGAAGTCGGAGTGCGCCAGGGGCACGAAATAGGGCGTGCCCTGGCCCAGACCTGCGCCGGTCAGGCCGCCGGAGACCACAGCGTAGATCGACTGCTGAATCTGGTAGCCCGGCCCCTGCGCCACGGTAATCCCCGACGGCTCGCCGTTGACCAGCAGAGGCTCCTCACTCCACGGATCCTGGAACGCAATGAGACGATGGCGGATGACGTCCGGCGGCTCCCAGACGAAGGCCAACACCAGGCCCACGAGCAGCGAGAGCAACAGGCCGATGGCGGCCACGGTGAGAAACACACGCGGCTGGAAACCGGCGTAAAGGATGGCCACGAACAGGGCCCCGATGATCAAGATCGCGCCGAAATCGGACATGCGCACCAGAGCCAGGGTCGCCAGAGAGACAAAGAGGATTCCGGGCACAAAGTAGCGCGGGGCCGGCAGGCGGAACCAACCCAGGACGCGCGCCCGTCCCTCGGCCTCCTCACCTACCCGCTCAATGTACCAGGCGAGGAAAATGATCAGGGCCAGCTTGACCAGTTCCGAGGTCTGGATAGGCGGCAGCGGTCCCAGACGCAGCGCCAGCCGCGCCCCCGAGGCGTCGGGGCGGCCCAGAAAGGCAGTAGCCAGCAGCAGCAGCAGCCCCACGGCGCTGACCAGCGGCACCCAGCGGCGTCGCAGCTGCTCCACGAGGGCCGGTCGCCAGATGAGAACGCCGGCGATCAACAGGCCGGGCAAGCCGCCGCGCAACAACTGCTGCCACACGGCGTCGGCGTCGCGCAGGCGCCAGATGACCGTCAGGCCCACGGCGATCAGCAGGCCGGCAAGCGGCAACACCAGCTGCTCCTGGCGCAACCCGCGCCAGCGCAGCAGAAAATGGAGGAGGAACAGAGAAAGCCCCAGGATGGCGGGCGCGAACAAGATGTCCGGAAACAGCGCGCGCAAGGGCGCTTCTTGCTGCAACTGCCGGGCGGCGCCCACCAGGAAAAAGCCCAGAAAAGCCACAACCGTGACCAGCGCCAGCAGCCGGCTTTCCACCGGACGCGGCGCGAGGCGGGGGCCAGAAGGCGACAGGCGGCTACCAGGAACAGCGCGCGTACTCATGGTCAGGGCTCACTCGGTGAGGATAAACGTAGCGTCGCCAAATTGCAGTGTGCTTCCCGCCGGGGCCGCTGCTTTTTCGTGAGGCGCCAGCCGGCGCTCGTCGATAAAGGTGCCGTTGGTGCTGTCCAGATCTTCCACCCACCAGTGCGCGCCGTCCCAAGTGAGCCGGGCGTGTACCCCAGAAACAAAGTCGTCTGTAATCAGCAGGTCGTGTTCCTCCAATCGCGACTCATCGGCTCCCACCAGCATGACGTTGGGCAGGGGAATGATGCGCCCGGAGTTCAGGCGCGGGTCACTGCCGCCGGCCACAACGCGCAGGTAGCCGGCCACAGCCGACCCCAGCGACGAGGCATCTAGGCGCTGGGCCATCTCGCGCCGCACCGTCCTGAGCACGATAAACAGGACGGCGTACACCAGGGCGATCAGCGCCCACTTTCCGATCAGCAGCAAGGTTCCCAGGGCAATGTCCATCTCAGCGGGTTCGTCTCAGCATTTCCGCCGGAAGCGCAAGGCTGCCACGCCGGGCGTGTCTGGGCGCGGGTGGGCAGGGTTCACAGCGGCAAGCACGATCAGGTCGCCGTCCTGCAGCTCATAGCCCTGGTCGTGCACCTCGCGATCATTAACGTATGTGCCGTTGAGCGACGCCTTACCGTCCGGAGAGCCGTCGTAGAGCAGGTAGCGGCCGGCTTTGCGGCGCAAATGGGCGTGCCGGCTGCTCACCAGCCGGTGTTCCTGCACCTGCGGGTCGTCCAGATAGATATCACTTTTCGAGCTGCGGCCAATAACGATCAGATCCTCGCGTAGGGGCCAGCGCCGCCGGCCGTCCACGGCCTCCAGGCAGGGCGCCGCAGGCGCGGGGGCCGCTTCTGCGTCCGGTTCAATGCGGCTGCGCACGCGCACTTCGTGCTGCCCCAGGTCCGCCGCGGGCCGGATTTCCAGGCGCACGCTGCCGCCAAAACGGTACGTGCGCCGTCCGTGGCGGCTGTTGGCCACGTTGAGGGCCGTCAGCAGCCGGTCGCGCCACTGCTGGAGCACCTGCGGCGCAATGGGCGCGTAGTTGCGCCGGTAATTGTCCTCGCCGACCTCCACAACGAAAACGTTGGGCACGATTTTGCCGTAATTAACGTCCTCCAGCCAATTCTGCTTGTCCAGCATCGCTTCGCGTAAATGGCGGTTGACGTCTGCCGGCAGCAAGGGCCGGTCGCCGGCGCCCAGCCGGATGGGCATGATGTGCTCCAACAGACCCGGATCGGCGATGGCCTTCAGGACGCGACGTAGAGGCGGCGTGTGCGGGCCGCGCGCCTGGCGCTCGCCATCGGTGCGCAGCAGGCAGTCGGCGAGCGTCGCCGCCGTCTGCGGACGAGGCATCGCCTCCTGGGCGCTGGCCCGCAGCACGTAGCGCTGGATGCGGTCGGCGTCGGGCAGCGCCGGCACGTCGCCAGCTGCATCCGCGGGCGGGTCGCCCAGCCAGAAGACGTATACCGGTAGCGCCGGATCCAGTTCCTCCTCCTGCTGCAGCCGTAGCAGGCGTTGTCCCGCCTGGCGCGGCGGCATCGACGCGGCTGTCTGGCGTTGGCCGTCGATGCCCACCACAACCGCCGTCGCCGTCAGGATCACCAGATCGAGCAGCGCCGCGCGTTCGCTCCCGGACGCCGGCAGGGAAATTCCCGTGAGCAAGGCCACATCCTGGGGAAACTGTTCCAGCAGCGTTTCAGCTACGTCGCGCACGTTCTGAGAAACGTCACCACTGCCGCTCTGTAGTGAATTCAACAGGCTCAACTCCTCTCGTTGACGATGAAAACCGTATGGCCTATCTGGATTGTGTCGCCGTCCAGTAAGGGCTGGTCGTCTACGCGGTAGCCATTCAGAAAAGTTCCGTGCGTGCTGCCCAGATCGCGCAGGCGCACTTCGCCACTCTCGCGGTACAGTTCCGCGTGCTGGCGGGAAACAGCAAGATCTTCTTTGAGGTTGATCTGGCAATCGCCGGTGCGACCCACGCGCGCGGGAAAGCGGGCCAGCCGGAATTGCGCTCCTGCATGGGGACCTTCCAGCACGTCCAGCGTGAGGGGGATGTCGGCAGAATCGCCGCCGGATGTCTTCCAGAAGGCGGCGGGCACGGTAGACAGCGTGCGGCCTTCACGCGGTGGCTCATCCGAGCGACGCACCAGAGTAACCCGATCAGACCGTCCGGCTCGCTGCCGGCGTCGGGCCACAAGATAGTAGAGAAACCCCACGAAGGGCAGCGCGGCGACCAGCATCCAGCGCGCCACCTGGCGGTCAGACAGGCGCCGCCGCCGGGCGTCCCAAAAGACGTAGGCTACGGTGAGCAACCACAGGCCAACCAGGCACCAGGCAGCGCCCAGGCGTATCAGTGCGTCGGTAAGCTGTTCAGACAACCAGAACTCCGTTGCTGAGTCGTTTGTTACGCGCTTAAGTTTACCTGAAAATCTATTTTTGTGTGGGGCAAGGATAGGACCCAGATCAACACAGGCTCAGATCTGGTTGCGATGGCCGGGAGCGCGCGTTGGCTAAAGCGTTTCAGGGAGTTGGATCGACTCGCCGGGCGCGGTCAGGAGATCGTCGCGACCGACCAGTTCGGCGACGAGGGCGTTGGCCGGTGACCGGCGGATCGCTTGCGGCGTGTCCAGTTGTAGCAGGTGCCCGCTGTCCATCACCGCCATCTGCTCGCCCAACAGCAGCGCCTCGGCCAGGTCGTGGGTCACGAACAGGAGGGGCACGTCCAGCTCCTGCTGCAGCCGCTGCAAATCCTGGCGCAGCCGGATACGCGTGGGGCTGTCCAGCGCCGAAAAGGGCTCGTCCAGCAGCAGCACCTGGGGGCGAATGACCAGGGCGCGGGCCAGGGCCACCCGCTGTTGCTGCCCGCCACTCAGCTCTCCGGGCCGCTGCTGCGCCAGATGCTCCAGTCCCAGCCAGGCTAACGCTTCCTGCACAATGCGCGCCTGCTCCCGCCGCGACTGTTTCACCAGGCCAAAGGCCACGTTCTGCCACACGGTCATGTGCGGAAAGAGAAGGTAATCCTGAGTCACGTAGCCCACGCGCCGCTCCTGGGGCCGCAGGTCCACGCCGGCGCGGCTGTCGAAGAAGGTGCAACCATTAATGATGATGCGTCCCTCATCCGGCCGGGCCAAACCGGCCACGCAGGCCAGCGTCATGCTCTTGCCGGACCCCGACCGGCCGAATAACACGGTGGCGCCGCCCGGCGCGGACAGACTCAGATCCAGTACGTAGTCGCGTAGTTGCTTCTGAATTTCGATTTCGAGCATCTGCTATGCCGCGTGTAATAATTAAGGACGATCAGGGCCGCAGGACGCGCCGGGAGAGCGCCTGAGACAATACAAAAAGGCACAGGGCCAGGAGGGTCACGATCAAAGCCACGAGGCCTGCCTCTTCGCGGCGATTGGCCTGCAATAAATCATAGATGTAAATTGACGCCGTCTGCGTGCGTCCCGGAATATTGCCGGCCACCATCAGCGTGGCCCCAAAATCGCCCAGCGCGCGGGCAAAGGTCAGCGCGGCCCCGGCCAACAGACTGGGCCAGGCCAGCGGCAGCGTCACCCGCCAGAAAATCTCCAAATCAGAGCGGCCCAGGGTCCGGGCGATATCCTCGAGGCGGCGGTCCACGCCCTCAAATCCGGCCCGCGCCGTCAGCGCCATCAGGGGAAAGGAAGCTACCGAGGCGGCGACCACCGCGCCGCGCCAGGTAAAGACCAGGGGCCAGCCGATCTCATTCAGCCAGCGGCCCACCGGGCTCTGCTGGCCCAGCGCCACCAACAAGTAGTAACCGAGCACCGTGGGCGGCAGCACCAGGGGCAACGAGGTCAGACCGTTGAGCAGCTCTTTGCCCCAGAAATCGCGCCGCGCGAGCAACCAGGCCAGGGGAATGGCCGCCGCGGCCACCAGCAGGGTAGCCAGCAACGATACGCGCAGAGAGAGCCACAGAGGGACCAGATCCAGCCCGGCCATCAAACCGCTCCCGGCAGCCAAAAACTGTAACTACCCGTTGAGCGATTGTGTGAATCGTTCGCCATCCTCAATCAGATTCTCCTGGCAGTACAAAACCGTACTGCACCATAATCTCCTGTCCCACAGGCCCGTTCACAAAGCGAACAAAATCGCGCGCCGCATCTTCCCGCGGCGATCCCTGAATGACAGCCATCACCTGGTCAATAGGGTCGTGCAGGTCCTCATCCAGCAGCGCGCCCTGCACCTCCGGCACATCGGCAATAGACAGAGCCACAATGCCCACCGGGGCGTCGCCGGTCTGCACAAATTGCAGCGTCTGCGAAACGTTCTCGCCTAAAACCAGCCTGTCGCGCACCGCGTCCCACACGCCCGCGCTCTGCAGCGCCTGCTGCGCCGCCAGGCCGTACGGGGCATGCTCGGGGTTGGCGATGGCCACACGGCGAACGGCCGCATCGCGTAGATCATCCAGCCGCGACACGTGCAATCCCGACTGGCGGTTGACGACCAGCGCCAGCCGCCCCCGGGCGTAAAGCTGCTTGGTGCCGGACACAATCAGCCCCTGCTCGTCCAGCTGTTCCACGTAGGCCACATTGGCCGCCGCCAGCACGTCGTAGGGCGCACCGTTTTCGATCTGGGCCGTCAGATTGCCGGTCGATCCGAAGGTAACCCGGACGGGACGCCCCGTTTCCTCCTCGTAAAGCCGGGCGATCTCGCCAAAGGCAAACTGCAAATCGGAAGCGGCGGCAACCAGCAGCGGGTCAGCCGGGTCGCCGGCGTCCGCGCTCGCCGGGCCGCAGGCAGCAAGGGACAACAACAGCAATGATAGAAGCGCCAGGTTACGAGTCACGAATATTCTCTTCACAATGATCGAGCCAGGCCAGCATTGCTTCGATCTGGCCCAGCCGGTACTGGTGCACAAGTTGGCCGTAAGTGTGACCGCTCTGCTCTTCTTCATGCAAAATCGCCTGTTCCTCGGCCAGCCACGCCTGGCACTGCTCGCGCTGCGCGGCCAACAGGCGGGCCACGACCTCAGGGCCCTCGCGCCGCGCAAAGTAGAGCCTGACAAGGAACTCTAGCCGCAGGGAACGGCCGTGCTGCACGGGGCTCTGCACCCAATCCAGAAACGCCGCTTCGCCCGAGGACGTCAGGTGAAACAGCTTGCGTGGGGGCCGGCTCTCCTGCGGCTCCAGGCTGGTGGTCACGTAGCCGGCATCCTCCAGCTTATTCAGCAGGGCGTAAAGCTGGCTGCGCTTCAAACGCCACACCGGTCCCAGGCCCGCCGGATCGGACAGCAGGCCGTGGATGGCGTAACCGTGCCGCGGTTGCCGCCGCAGAAAGCCCAGCAGGGCAAGTTCAAGCGTTGGAGAAGAGGCCAGTCGCAAAGTTATTCATCCTGTAATTGTTCAAGGTTTGAATAGCCAGGCAAATAATAACTGCGGATGGCCCGCGGCGCAAAGCGGTAGGCCACGTTAGAGAGGAATATGAGGCTGCGAAGCAGGCTTGACATTACCTGTCCCTTTGCTATACTTTCGCACACAGGTGTGAATTTAGGAATTTCTCTCACAAAAATAAGGTTTATGATGCCAGCATTGTATTGCAGGTGTATGAGGCGAGGGCGCTAACTACCTTTGTCTCATTCCTGAAGTAAGCAAAACGATAGGCAGTAGGGGCAGACGGTAGTAGCCACCCTCGCGGTTCCGGTGGAAATCGCACAGCGGTCGCTGGCTGCCGTTTTTTGTTGCCAGATCAGGGCCGCGCCCATCATCAGTTTTGCTAACTTTTAGGAATACTGCAAGATGCTGCAAACCTTAGAACAATCTGTCTCCGCATTTCAAACCCACTCCCGGTCTGAAAACAGCCTGGAAGCACAGGTCGGCAACACACCGTTGCTGCGCCTGGAAAATATCGAACGCGAGGCCGATCTGGCTCCAGATGTGGCTCTCTATGGCAAGGCCGAGTGGTTCAATCCCAGCGGGTCCGTCAAAGATCGCGCGGCGCTAAATATCATCCGCTCCGCCGAGTGGACGGGCGAGTTGCGCGCCGGCATGATTTTGCTCGATTCCACGTCGGGCAACATGGGCATCGCCTACGCCATGCTGGGCGCTGCGCGCGGCTACGAGGTGAAATTGGCCATACCCAGCAATGCCAGCCCGGAACGAATCGCGGTGCTGCAAGCCTACGGCGCGGATCTGGAACTGACCGATCCGTTGGAAGGATCGGACGGCGCCATGCGCGTGGCGCGGCGGATGGCCGAAGAGAACCCTGATTTTTTCTACGCCAACCAGTATAATAATCCTGCCAACTGGCAGGCCCATTATCACACCACGGCGAACGAGATCTGGAGCCAGACAGAGGGCAAAATCACACACTTTGTCGCCGGTCTGGGCACCAGCGGCACCTTTGTGGGCGCCACTCGGCGCCTGAAGGAACTGAAGCCGGATGTGCAGGCAATTGCCATGCAGCCGGACAGTCCTTTCAACGGCCTGGAAGGTCTGAAACATTTGCCCACGGCCATCCGGCCCGGGATTTACGATGAAAGCCTGCCGGACGACCTGTACACGGTGCGCACAGAGGACGCCTACGAGATGGCGCGCCTTCTGGCGAGACGCGAAGGGCTGTTCCTGGGCGTCTCGGCGGCGGGAGCAGTGGCTGCCTCCGTGGAAGTTGCGCGCACGCTGCAGCAGGGCGTCGTGGTTACGGTGTTGCCGGACAATGGCTACAAATATCTGAGCGAGCGCTTCTGGAAAGAGTGACGTGGTGAGTGATTGTTAAGACGCCCCATTTCTTTCCTACAGAGCGATTGTGGAAAGAATCACTGAGAAATCGGGTGTCGCCACACGGAACGATTATGCTAAAAGTACCCGCCGATCTGATGGCCGAAATTAACGCGCACGGCGCCGCCACCTACCCTTACGAAGGGTGCGGTGTATTGTTGGGACGCAACGACGGTGGAGACAATGTCGTCGCAGGCATCGTCCCGGTGGAGAATAACTGGGAAGTGGAAGAGGAAAGGCGCGTGCGCTTCCAGATCACACCGGAAGATATGCTCAAGGCCGAGCTGCTGGCCATGCGCCGGGGGCTGGACGTCGTTGGCATTTTCCACAGCCACCCCGACGACGAGCCGGTGGCCTCGCAGCGCGATCTGGCCTGGGCCACCTGGCCCGGCTACTCTTATCTGATCACGGAGGTGCGCCAGGGGCAGCCGGGCGCCAGCCGCTCCTGGCAGTTGCGGCCCGACCGCTCGGGATTTGTGGAAGAGGATATGACCGTTTTAGAGAAGAGGAGTAAGTAAATGCCGACTATTCGCATCCCGACTCCGCTGCGCCCCTACACCGGGAACCAGAGCACGGTTACGGTGGAGGGCGAGACGGCGGCAAGTGCGCTGCACAATCTGACAGAAAATTATCCCGACTTGCGCCAGCATCTTTTTGAAGGAGACAAGCTGCGCAGCTTCGTCAATATTTACCTTAATGAAGAGGACATTCGCTATCTGGACGGCGCGGAAACGAGCGTGGGAGACGACGACACGCTGATGATCATTCCCTCCATCGCCGGCGGGTAGCCGTCAAAGTGCGAGCGATCCTTTTAGATCGTTCCTGGGAGACTGAGTTATGAGTCTACAAGTGAACGTGCAGGGCGTGGGATTGAATAACGAGGAAGTACAACGGTACAGCCGCCACCTGATCATGCCCGAGGTGGGCATGGGCGGCCAGCGCAAGCTGAAGGCCGCCAGCGTCCTGCTGATCGGCGCCGGCGGGCTGGGATCGCCGCTGGCCATGTATCTGGCGGCTGCCGGCGTGGGTCGCATCGGTATCGTAGATTACGACGTCGTCGATTACACCAATCTGCAGCGGCAGGTGATCCACGGCACCAGTGATGTGGGCCGCCCTAAGCTGGAGAGCGCCAAAGAGCGCATCCAGGACATCAACCCTCACGTGCAGGTCGATACCTACGAAGTGCCCTTGACGTCGGACAATGCCCTGGACATCCTCGAACCGTACGACGTGATTATTGACGGCACGGACAATTTCCCCACACGCTACCTGACCAACGATGCCTGTGTGCTGCTGGGCAAACCGAATGTCTACGGCAGCATCTTCCGCTTTGAAGGGCAGGTGTCCGTATTCGATGCCGAGCAGGGTCCCTGCTACCGCTGCCTTTTCCCCGAACCACCGCCGCCGGGCCTGGTGCCCAGCTGCGCTGAAGGCGGCGTTCTGGGCGTGCTGCCGGGCACGGTGGGCGCGCTGCAGGCCACGGAGGCCATCAAGCTTATTCTGGGCATCGGCCAGCCGCTGGTAGGCCGCCTGCTGCTTTACGACGCATTGAACATGGAGTTCAACGAGGTGCGGCTGCGTAAGAATCCCAATTGCCCCGTCTGCGGCGAGAACCCCACGGTGACCGAGCTGATCGATTACGAACAGTTCTGTGGTATGCCGGCCCACGACCGCAGCCTGTACACGACCGGCCTTAACGGAGACGAGGAAGACGTGCCCACCATCACCCCGGCGGAGGTGAAGCAACGGTTAGACGCCGGCGCGGAGCTGCTGCTGCTGGACGTCCGCGAGCCGCACGAGTGGGAGATCTCCAATCTGGAGCATCACGGCGCTATCCTGATTCCACAGGGCGATGTCCTGGAGCAACTGAACAGGCTAGATACGGCCCGCGAGATCGTGGTGCAATGCCGCACCGGCGCGCGCAGCGCTCAGGTTGTGCAACTCTTGCAGGAGCATGGCTTCACGAAGCTGTATAATCTGGAAGGCGGCATTAATCGTTGGGCGCGGGAGCTGGAACCGGAGTTGCCGGTGTATTAGACGGACCGCGGACCGCAGGCGGTCGACCGCGGCGAGTTGGCAGGGTATAGATTGGCAAGGTGCAGGTTGACCTATCAGGTTCTGCGGTCCGCCGTCTGCGGTCAGTCGTCGCCAGCCAGCGGCAGCCAGACGCGGAATGTCGTCCCCTCGCCCTCCTCACTCTCCACCTCAATTCGCCCGCCGTGGAGGTTAACGATTTCCTCCACGATGGTCAGCCCCAATCCCGTGCCCGGAATGTTGGACTGGCTGGCATACTGCCCGCGATAGAAGCGTTCAAAGATGTGCGACAGATCATCCTCGTTCATCCCTACCCCTGAATCGGCCACGACGAGACAGGCCATGCCCGCCTCCTCGTCGGCGAGCGTATGCAGACGCACGCTCCCTTCCTCGGTGTAGTTTGAGGCGTTCTCCAGGAGGCTGGTGATCACCTGCGCCAGACGCTCTGGCTCGCCCAGCACCGGAGGCAAGCCGGCAGCCGGCGTGAATTGAAGTTCTAACCGTGCCTGATCAAAGCGATTCTGGTGCACGGGCAGCAGCTCTCCCACAAGCGCATTCAGGTCCACAGGTCTGGGATCGAGTTCAACCTTGCCCATCTGCAAACGGGACAGGCTGAGAATATCCTCAATGAGGTGATTGAGACGCTCCGTCTGCTTGCGCAGCACAGACCAATAACGCTCCGAATGCTCCTCGTTGCCCCGCTCGATCAGATCCAGGTAAAGGCTGACGCTGGTGATCGGCGTGCGCAGTTCGTGGGAGATGTCCGAAACAAACTTCGACTTGAGGCGATCTAGTTCCTGCAGCTGCTCATTTGCTTCGGCCAGCTCCCGCGTACGCTCCGCCACCCGTTGTTCCAGCGTCTCCATCAGACCGGCCCGCTGCAGGGCATTGCCCGCGATCTCAGCCATCGCCGTCAGCAAGCGCAAGTCCTTCTCTTCAAACAGACGCCCGGAAGTCACCATAAGACACACGCTTCCGATCATCTTCTCCCCCGCCTGTAGCGGCGCGTAAATCGCGGCCTGGGGTCGCAGACCGGCGTTCGTCCAGGCCGCGCGCGCGTCTTCGTGCGCCAGCGGGTCATTGAGAACGTCTGCGGTCAGATACGGCTTGCCGCTGCGCAGAACGTGCCCGAAGATGGAATCCTCAAAGCGATATTCCCCTTTCTGTAGTGCAGATGGCACCCCGATCTGGTGCGCCAGGCGCAAACGGCCATCGTCGTCGGGCATAACAATGGCTGCCAGGTCCGCGGCAAACAACTCTGTACTGGAAGCGAGCAAGATCTGTACAATGTCCCCGGCCCCATCGGCGACGCGAAGCTCCGCCGACAGATTGGTCAGCACCTCCAGTTCTTCGGCGCGGCGGTGGGTTTCGGCAAAGAGGCGGCTGCGCTCCACCGCCAGGGCCACCGCGCTGGCAATTTGCGAAAGCAACGGAAGCTGGGCCTCGTCATAGCCCTGTACCTCCTGCCAGGTCAGGTTCAGAGAACCAATCACTTCGTCGCCGACCCGCAGGGGCAGGTTCATACGCGAGCGCTGGCCCGCCTCGTACAGCATCTGCTCAAACTGGCCTTCTCGTTCCCGGGAGAGATCGGGCGTCAGGTGTGCCTCGCCACTCAACACGTCTTCGGCAGCCGCCGTGCTATGCACCGGGTAGCGGTCGTCCTGCCCTGCCCGCTGCGCCGTGTCCAGGGCGAAGATAGAGAACGAATCCCGGTTTTCATTGGGCAGCGCCAGACTCACGCGGTAGCAACCGGTGATGGCCCGTAGGCTGGCGGCGACCCCGGCAAACGCTTCGCGCACGTTGGGGGTGGCGTTCAAAGCGTGCAGCACATCGCTTACCGTCTCCGCTTCGCGCCGCCGCCGCCGCTCCACTTGTAACAGGCGCAGCTTCTCCATCGCCGTCGCCAGTTGGTGGGCAAATGTCAGCAGCAAGCGTTCGTGTCCCGCGCTGTAAGCGTTTACCTGATTGCTCTCCGTGTTGACAACGCCCAGCAGGCGGTTGCCCGTGCGCAGCGGCACACACAACTCAGAGCGAGTCTCGGGATCCGCGGCCACGTAGCGAGCTTCCTCTGTCACGTCAGGCACGCGCAGGGGGCGGCCGGTGCGGGCCACGTGCCCGCAAATACCCTCACCCAGTGGAACATTGATGGCCCGCTTCTCGTGGCGCCCGCTGCGGTAGGAGTGGTGCGCGTACAGGACCTGGCGCGATTCGTCGTACAGGAGCACACCGAAGTTGTCAGAGAAGAACGTCTGCCCCATTAATTCTGTAGCCCGTTCCAGAAGCTCGTCCTCGCTGCTCGCTTCGGCGCCGGCTGTGGCCAGCGCGTGCAGGACGCGTAATTCCTCCAACTGGCGGCGCGTCTCCCCAAACAGGCGCGCTGCCGAGAGGGCGACGGCGATCTGGCCCGCAGCCTGCTCGTAGAGCGACACTTCAGCTTCCGTGAAGTCATAGGCTCCGGCGAAAGCAAGCAGCAAGGCGCCCAGCTTCTCCTTACCCGTAATCAAGGGGACTGCCAGCAACGCTTGCGACGGGAAGTTGGGTATATCGCGCACGAGGGGCAGCGCACGCGTCCGTGGCGCTTCCATGATCACCGGATGCCCCGCCCTCAGCGCCTTCTCCGTCAGCGTCGTCTCACCATCGGGCACACGATGGGCCAGATATGCCTCGGCGGCTGCCCCATACACAGCGGTGGGCACCGGCGTCTGCTGCTCCCTATCCCAGACCGCGACGTAACAGCCGTCGGCCCCGCTCAGCTCACCCACGCGGTTGACCACCGCCTGCAACATCTCCTGCGGTTCCAGTCCTGTCGTGGCTCGCGTTATGGCGTTGAGCAACGTCAGGTGACGCTCCCGCAGGCGCAGATTTGTGGCGTGCGCTTCAGCCTGGGCGCGGGCCTGACGCTCGGCCAATAAGAGGCGAATCTGCTCCAGTTTTACAGACAACAGGTTGGCAATCGTCTGGATCAGCTCTATCTCCTCGCGGGAGAAACGACGCAAACCCGGGCCACTATCACAGCAGATCAGTCCGATCACGCCAGCGCTGACCTGCAGGGGAACGAGAATGGCGTTTTCGACGCCCTGCTCCTGCAAGATCGCCTGCAGCGGGGCCCTGTCCACGTTTTCGTGGCCATTTTCTACAGCCAGATAGGACCGCCCCTGCCACAACTGTTGCAGAGCGTCATAATCGTCCAGGGGAATGGTCAACTGCCTGACGCGAGCCCCACGCCGCACCAGATAAGTGCTCATCAGCGTCCAGGCATCGCGCGACTCATTCAGCAGAGCGATGTCGATTTGCCTGACGTCAATGACAGCGCCCAATCCCCTCGCCGCTTCCTCCAGGACGGCCTGCAGTTCGATGGGCCTGTTCATGGCCAGCGAAATGTCGTTTACCAGCAGCAGGCGCCTCGCTCTCTGTTCCAATTTGCGCGCGTGATAATGCGCCTGCTCGTACAGGCGGGCCTGAGCCATGGCGATAGCCAAAACGTGAGCCACCTCACGCATGACGACGATGTCTTCCGCGGAAAAACCGCCGGTATGGGACGCGGCAAAGCTCAACGCGCCGACCAGTTGGCGCTGCGCCAGCAGAGGGAGGGTGATCAAAGAACGCACGCCCTGATTTTCCAGCCACTCTGTCAGCGGCGTGCGAGTCGTCGAATTTAGAGTGGACAGGTCGTCTGCGCGATATAGCTCGCCCTCCTGCAGCTCCTCCAGCGCCCAGAACCAGGAAAGGGGCAGCGGGGCATTGTCGTTAGAACCGGTAGCGCCCTCCGGCAGCTCGGCGACAACGTTAAACGATTCTGCTTCCCAGTTGAACACCGCGACCGAGGCGCGATGGCTGGGAATGAGGCGGCTGATACGGCGTAGGGCAGCCTGGGCGATGGCCTGCGGGGAGCGCGCGGATACGATAGCCTGATCGATCTCGTGCAAGATTTGCAGCCGTTCTGCGTAACGGCGCACGGCGGCCTCGCGTTTCTTGCGGTGGGTAATGATAGAGAGCGACGCCAGAATTTGGGTGGGCGTCCCATCGGCATCCACATTCAGGATCGTCTCGCGGCTCTGCACCCACTCCCACTCCCCGTTCCGGCGCCGCAAGCGATGCTCGTTCGTGAATATATCGCCCGGCGATGCCTGCGCCAGTTGCGCCCAGTGCTGGCGCACCGCGCGGCGGTCCTCGGGGTAAATCAGCCTGGTCAGCGCGCCCGGCCGGCGCAGCTCCTCGGCCGTAAAGCCCAGCAGCTTCTGGCGATTAAAATAGGTGATAGACTCGGCAGCCAGATCAAAGATGTAGATGATGTCGGGGGAGTTTTCCAGAAAGGTGCGGAACCGTTCCTCGCGTTGCACCTGTCGCCGCTCCCTACGGTTGTGCAGGGCCATCACGTAGCGCACAACGCGGCTCAGCACACGGCCCTCGCTCTGCCCGGCAAGCAGATAATCATCAGCTCCCTGTTGTAACGCCGCCAGGCCGCTTTCTTCATCCGCCGCCAGGACCACCACTGGCGAGGAGGCAAAGCTGGCGTGGGACGCGGACAGAAGCTCCTCCCACTTGTCGGGCGCGCTACGGCTCAGGTCCAGAAAAAGAATTGTCTGGTCCCCACCCGATGAGGGGTTTGCTTCTGCCACCGCCCCGAACGTCTGTAGCGGTTCGAACTGAAATGGCCTTGCCTGCTCTAAACAGGCGTCCAGCCACGATATCAGCTCCCGTCGCTGCGTGATGCACACAGGAAAGATCTGTTTTATTTCCATCTCTCATCTCGGAAGATCGTCACGAGCGAGACCATCCACTGCCGGACAGATGCTATCAGAATCCTTGCAGCAGGAGGTGACTGATCAGCTATTGTTAATTGTCCCTGAGACCCCTCTCAATAGCAAATGAGGGGTAGAGGGCCCATGATAGAGGATAGTCCCGAAAACAAGTTACCATAAGGATCTTTAGCGCTATCTTTCAACCAGTCAGGCATCTCTCTAAGCAGGCTATAAGCTAGAGAGCCCAAAAAACGCCTACTCCTGGTCAAGATCTTGCCATTTTGTCCAACTTTGCTACTATCGTTGCCACTTAGCACAGTGTTACCAGAGTAATTCTGGAACTTTCTCATTTTAAGGAAGGGAAAATCATGGCATACGCTTTCACAAACTCCAAGGGAAACACGTACTACCTACACAAGAAGGACACGACGCTTAAGAACGGGCGCCAGCAGACGATTTACTTCTTTGCCCGCGAGGTCAAGGATGGTTCTCTGGACCAGGTCCCTCAAGGCTACGAGGTCTCTGAGAGCCGCAATGGCCTCCCTGTATTGAAGAAGAGCGGCTAACCGCCGTCCAACCAGGCGAGCAAATGCTCGCCCATCGTTGAAAATAAAGAGGCGATCCTGCTCGCCGCCATTCAGCGGCGTGGGCTGGGGCGTCTCTTTTTTTGTATGGGGTGCGCGTCAGCCCGCGGCGCGCCACTCTTGCCTGGGCCGGGGATATGGGTAAGATCGCTACTGCTCTGATACGAACGCAAACCCCTGGAGGATTCTGACTATGGAAACATTGCAGATTATCGTCACCGTCATCTTCTTCTTACTTCTTCTGGGCGCTCTGCTCATCCCCCAGATTCAACAGCGGCGGAATCGCGACCAGGTCTGAAATCCCCTCTGGCCAAACAGCCTCACTCGCGCACGAGGCGAACACGATGCCATTGTGGAATGCCAATCGGCGTCAACTCGTAGCCCTGTATGTAAGGCTTCACGAGCGCGGCGGAGAGGTCGTGGCTGACAAAGACAGATGGTGCGGCTTCAATGACAGCCGTCTCTATCTCCCTATAGCGGGCCAGTCGCTGCGAGACATCCGCTTCCACGCGCGCCTCTTGCAGCATGGCGTCGATGGCCGGATCGCTGAAGCGGCCCAGGTTTTGCGGGGAGTTGCTATGGAAGAGGACGTCCAGAAAATTCTCGGGGTCGGGATAATCGGCGCACCAGCCTGAGTTGTAGAAGTGGCCCACATCGCCCGCGTACAGGGAATCAATGTACGTGAAGGGATCGAGCAACGCCGGCTCGATAGTCACGCCAAGGTTGTCCTGCCACATGGTAATCACCGCCGACACAAACCCGCCAACATCGCTATAGCCCGCCGTGGTAAACGTCAGCGGCGATAAGGAACCGGGATCGTAGCCGCCTTCCGCCAGCAGCTCCCGCGCCTGCTGCGGGTCGTACTCATAGGCCGGTTCCCGCTCGCTGAAACCGGGCATGCCGGGAGGCAGTGGGCCTTCGGCCTGCAGCGCGTTGCCATCCAACAAACCGCTTACCAGTCGTTCGCGGTCCAGGGCGTGGCTGAAAGCGCGACGCACCAGCGGATCGTCAAATGGTGGTTTGGTGACGTTAAAACCCACATAACTGGTACACATGCTGACGCCGGTGCGCAGATCGGCAAACAACGGGCTATTAGGGTCGCGCGCGCGCTCCAGATTGTTTCCACCAATGGAAACCATGTCAATTTCGCCGGCCTCGTACCGCGCCAGCGGCAGCCCGGCGTCCATGAGGTACACCAGGTGGGGCACGGAGGCCGGGTCGCGATAGTATCCATCGTGCCGCGCCAGGACCATGATGCGGTCGTCCTCCCAGACGTCCAGGCGAAAGGGCCCGCTGCCGTTGGCGCCGTGCTCCCATTCAGGATCGTCCACGTTGTCCCTGTCCACAACGAAGGCCACTGGATAGGCCAGCTTGGCCAGAAAGGTGACTTTGGCAGCGTCAATTTGCACCTGCAACGTGTGGTCGTCGAGCACGCGCACGCCGCGAATATGGTCCGCCTCTCCCTTCAGCATCTCATTGACGCCCACAATGTCCCCCAGGTAAGTCTGCGCCGTGTCCGATGCGGTCTGTGGGTCAGCCGCGCGCTCCCAGGAAAAACGCACGTCATCGGCCGTCAGGGGACGGCCATCGTGGAAGACGGCGTTGCGCCGCAGATAAAAGGTGTAGGTCGTTCCTGTCTCATCAACATCCCACCCTGCAGCAAGATCAGGTTCCACGCGCAGGGAGCGGTCCAGGTTCACCAGGCCGCTGAAAATGTGGCCGATGGGCCCCGAAGGGCCGCCGTGCGTCAGCGCCGGATCCAGCGTGCGGGGCTGGCTTCCCAACAGAACAATCGCTTCTTCGCGACCCACATCCGGCGGCAATGCTGGCGCGGAAGAGCCGCTCGGAAACAGGCCGGTCACCGTATTGCAGTTGAGCAGAAAGAAGGCGGCAAGCAGCAGCCCGACAAACAGTGCAGCGCGGCGGTTGACCATTACCCCCCCTTCCCGAGACGGCGCCTGCGGTCTGCGGACACAACGGCGCCAAGGCCCAACAGAAGCAACGGCGTCAACCCCATGGCGCAGGCGCCCGTGGGCTTGGGTGTGGCGGGCGGGGGCGAAGCGGCTGATGGCGGCGTGGGCACGCTCTGCGGGCCGCTCAGGGGCGCCACGGTGGGCACCGCGGCGGCGCGGATGGCCGTGGGCGTGGGTGGAATCGGCCGTGGCGGCGCGCCAATGGCCTGACGCCAGGCCATCTCCAGACCATCGACGTTGAAACCGTAGACCGCCTCCAGCGCCGCGTCGTCGTCCACGCCCTGGGCCAGGGTCAGAATCAGTTCCTGCAGCTTCTCCTGACCATATTGTTCCAGCAAGAAGGCCACGACGCTGTAGCTCTGGCTGTAGGCCAGGCCGGCCTGCCGGTCGTGGCTGGGAAAAGAGCCGCTTAGCGTGCGCAGGGGCACAAACGAGTTTTCTTCGATGGCCCGTTCAATATCCCGCCGCGTCCCCTCGCCGGCCGGCCCTTCAGCGTACACAGCCAGCCCTTCTTCCAGCCAGGTAGGTCGATCACCGCCCAGGCAGCTCCAGCCAAACTGGCCTACGACGAGGTGCGCCAGCTCGTGCCGCACCGTTTCGCGCCCCCAGCCATCGGCCGATTGCGGCGCCACGCCGATGAGGATCGTGTTGTAGTCAGTAAAGGCCACGCCGCCGGCCCAATCCTGGACGTAGAGCACCGCCTGCCGCATGTCGGCAGCGTCCCCGTAAATGTAGAAGCGCACGTCATCCTGCAGTTCGATGCCCATCTCCTGCTCGAGACGCTGCAACCCGCTTACAGCGGCCTCCAGCAACGTGGGTCCCACGTCCGGTCCTTCATACCAGTGCAGGTGAACACGCTCGTGGGAAACCGTCTGCCATTCAAAGCGGGGATCCTCCAGCGTCATCGTCTGTGGCGCGGTGTGCGTGACGTTGCCCTGGGCATCCTCCAGAGACCACTGCCACCATATTTCGGCGCCCGGCGGCGGGTTTCCGGAGCGGCTCATGATCCAGGTCCACTCCACGACATCGCCGTCAATGTCGGCCGGCGCCGTCGTGTGCACCGGCACGCAGCTACGACGCGCCACGCGGTAATTGAGCGTTGCCGCCGCCACGTCCTGCTGCGGTTCCAGTTGCAGGCGGAAGGTGACCGTCTCTGGAAACGAAACGACAGCGTCGTCCGAGAGGACGGAGGGGGCAGCCGTCTGCCCCTGAGCAACAGGCTGCCCCTGGGCCGCCGCCGGCCGCGAGGCCAGAGCGAACGCCAGGGATAGAGCCAGAAGGGCAATCAAAATATAGCGCCGGGTCATTTCCACACCCTGCTTTCTAAGTGCGACGTCTCAGTCTGGTTATTATAACAGCTGCCAGCAGCAGAGCAGCGGCAGCCAGAACGTAGCCGAAAGCCGATGATGGCAGGCTCACGGCGCCCGGTAAGGGAGAGGGCGCCGATGGAGAAGCCACAACCGGCGTCGCAGGCACGGCCGTGGGCGTGGCCGTCGGCGACGGACTCGGTGTGGGCGTCGACGTGGGCGTTGGCGAGGCCGTCGGCGTTGCCGTGGGCACGGTGGGTGTGGGCGTGATTGGCGTGGGCGGCGGCAGTTCCGTGGGCGACAGATGGGGCGCGGGCAGCCGCTGCGGCAGCGTCTCGCCGGCAGCCGGCTGTATCAGATAGTAGGTCGTGCTACCGATCATGCAGTAATCGCCGATGGGCTGGGTGCAGAGGGCGGGCGGCAGCGGCACGGTAAAGTAGCCGTCGCCGGCCGTCAGCAGGCGCTGGGTGCCCCACATGTCGGCCAGCAGCGCCTGGTCGGCCTGCGCCGGCACCTGCGCCTCCTGAGCGGTGGGCAGGCGCGAAAAGAGCACCGTCGTCGTAAATTGCCCCTGATCGACCACAATCTGCCCCACTTCATCCCAACGCTGCCGCTCGGCGCTGAGCGCGCCCGCCAGATAGCGGGAAGCGAGCTGGTACGTGGTAAAGGCCGGACGGCGGCTGACATCGCGCCGTATCAGGCCGAACGGTTCAGGATTGGCGGCGACGTCGCTATCCAGATCTTGCAGCTTGTACACCGAAATGCGCTCTGCGCCGGCAGCCAGGGCCAGCGCCACAGCCTGCGGCATGTAGGCCGCCTGCTCACCCAGCGTTACGCGCAAAGTGACGTCGGCCACGGGCCAGGAGGGATCGCTGCTGGGCGGCGCGTTGGTCTCCACCAACCACAACGGCTTCTGTAGCCCACGGTCATCCAGAATCTGGCGAAATACCTGCAACACATCGTAGACCTGGCCCGGTTGGAAGTAAAGGTGTGCGGTGGCGACGTCGAAGTAGTGGTGGAAGGCGTCAGCCTGCTCATCGGTAGCCAGTTCGTCCAGTAGTCGCTCCATATATTGCTCGCGCCCTTCGTTGGCATCCCAGTAGTAAGTGAATGCCGGCAGGTGAATCACGCTCCGCACATTTTCGGCGCGAGCGACGCGGTAGGCCACCTTCTGCAGTTGGGCGAAGTCGGCCACGTCCCCGTCCCAGGTGTGGCCCGGCGCGTCGCTGTCCCAGATGTCAGGTTCGTTCCAGATGATCCAGTGGTCCACCCGCCCCGCATACTCACGCACCAGACGCCGCACGTAACCCGCCCACAGATTTTGCGGCTCGTCGTCGTCCAGCCACAGGCCGCGCGGCAGACCTTCGTCGTCACGCGCCCACTCGGGAATGCCGATGAGCAGTCCCACTACCTGTCGTCCGGCGGCAACCTGGGCCTCGATCTGTTCGTCGCTAACCCGCGGCGTCCAGCTGTCGGGCCCCTCGGCCTGTACCTCGGCCCAATGAAACGTCACACGCGTCCAGGCCGCGCCGAGCGCATCAGCCTCCGCCGGCGCTTCGAACGCTTCCACCACGCCAAAGCGCCAGTCGGGATAGGCTGGCGCTTCCTGCGCGGACCCGGCGCGGCCTAGCGCCAGCCAGGCGGCGAGGAGGAGGATGCAGAGCAGGCAGCGACGGCGGGACATGGGCTGGATTGCCTCAGGTCGGCTGGTCAGGATTGTAATTGAAAATGAGTAGTTCGGTCACCGGTCCCCGTTTGTTCGCCTTGCTGTTGATGTTGCGCCGCGCCTGCACCTCTTTGATCGTATACCCGTGTCCCTCGTAGAGATCGTAAACCAGGGGCGCGCTGGAGTTGCTGAGCATGACGCGGCAGCCGCGCTCGTTCAGGCGGTGGAAAGTGCCGGCCAGCCGCCGGTGGTCTTCGTCGTCTAAACCAAAGCGACTGTAACTGGTGAAACTGCTGGTGGCATTCAGAGGCACGTAAGGAGGGTCGAAGTAGACGAAATCCCCTTCCCCGGCCGGGGCCACCGCCTCGGCAAAGTCACCGGCGCACAATTCCACGCCCTGCAGGGCCTGGGAGGCAGCGCGCAGGCGGGGCTTGTCGCAAATCTTGGGTCGCTTGTAGCGGCCGAACGGCACGTTGAACTCCCCCTTCTGGTTCTCGCGGTACAGGCCGTTGTAGCAGGTCTTGTTCATGTAGATGAGGCGGGCGGCTCGTTTAACCTTACTCAACTCGTACGGATCTTGCGCCCGCACGTTGTAGTAATATTCCTTTTCATTCTTATGCGGCTTGAGCGCTTCAATCAGAGCTTCCACATCATCGCGGACGACCTCATAGGTCTCCACCAGTTTGTGGTTGCAGTCTGCGAGGCGCGCGCATCGCGGCTGCAGGTGAAAGAAGAGGGCAGCGCTGCCGATGAAGGGCTCATAGTAACAGCGAATCGTATCCGGATCGGGAAGATAGGGGTCGTATTTGCTGAGCAAGCGGCTTTTACCGCCGGCCCACTTTAGGAAGGGAGCAGCGTCGGGAACAGGCTGGCGCGTAGAACGTGACATGCTTCCATTATAGCGACGAGGGGGGCAAAGAAGCCAATTGCAGCCCTTATCCTTCGCCGGCCTTGATTTGCTGGCGCACCCGCCACAAGAGACGCGCGTAATTGTAAATGTGCTGCAGATGATTGATGTGACTGCGCTCCCCGTTATAGATGGTGCGAATGGGTACCCACGCCAGCGCATAATCACGCTGCTTACAGATGACGATCATTTCTACTTCGAATTCATAGCCCGTTTCATCGCTGTCCAGCGAGGCGCGCGCCATGCGCCGGCTGAGCAGGCGATAGCCGGACTGGTTGTCGCGCATCTCCTCACCCATCACCCAGGAGAGCGTCCAGCGGCCCACCATGTTCGTCGTATAGCGGGTCCATGGCATTTGGTTGAAATCGCGAGCGCCGATCAGCAAATCCGGCGCGCTGGCAGCTCGTGCTTCCAGGAAGCGGGGAATTTCGCGCGGGTCGTGCTGACCGTCGGCGTCCAGGGTGAGGATAGCGGCGAATTCTCGTTCTAGTGCCCAGCGGAAACCGGCGCGCAGGCTGGCTCCCTTGCCCCGGTTGGACGGTTGCTGCAAGACGGTGGCCCCGGCGTCGCGCGCTCGAGACGCCGTATCGTCCGTGGAACCATCGTCCACGACAAGGACCGGCAGCCCATGTTGTTGCACCTGGGCCACCACCCGGCCCACTTCGTTCGCTTCCTGGTATGCCGGAATAACGGCGACGATGTCGTCAGTGACGACGTCATGGATCTTGGCGCCGTCGTCGTTCGTATCAGCTTCTAAAGTAGTATCCATCTTCCTCGAATCTTGTCGCTTCAAATATCAGAACCTCCACGGAGGGAGGAACGTCGTGCAGCACATGCCAGGGAATGTCCGCCTTCTGGCACAAGATCTCCAAGAATTCGCCAGGCTCTGCCACCCGCTGCCAGACCTGCGGCAGCAGCAGCGCCTGACGCCCGCGCCAGGCGATAATCACACCATGCTGACCCGGCCGCAGCTTGTGGTACAGATCGGCCTCATTCTCGTAAACGAGCGGGATTGGCGGCTGCAACACAGTGACTTCAAGACGAATGTCCACCAGTTCGGAGGGCAAGACCGGCTCGAAACGGGGATCGCGCGCGGCTGCGACCGCATTGTGAGTGACGTCATAAGCCAGCGGCAGTTCGCCCTTTGTGCTGCCGATGCAGCCGCGTAACCGCCCGCAGTTCATGAGGGTCACAAAGCACGACCCTTTCTGCTGCAAGGAGGGCGGCAGGCTTCGCCAGGATACGCGGTGAAGCTCCTGGCGCTGTACGTAAGCAGTCAGACTGCTCCGCGCCAGCTTCAGAAGGAGGGTGGCCGCCTGCTCGTCAATGGCAATCATAAGTTCAGGTACAGACTCAGTGCGCCGGGCCCAACGTGAGCCTGCTTTCTTGGGCCTGCTCAATCTTCTCCCGACTATATAGCATCGGATGATACCCGCCTTGCAGCCAATCTTCAACACTGTCCTGGTAATGGTCGCTGGCGGGATGTCCCGATTGGCCGCCAGGCAGCGTGCTGCAACTGTTGTCCCAGGATCCGACGTCCACAATCATGCGGCAGCTGGGAATAATGTGCACCGGCGGCGGCGGGAAATGCGGCCCGACCTCGGCCTGGCTGACGCTATAGCCGTCGCCGCCCAGGGGCAGGGTGCGTGGTCGCCACAGCTTGCCCAGTCCCGGAATGCGGGCAAGATGGTTGTGTAGCTCGACATAATGTAAATCACCCCAGCGCCATTCGGCCGGCGCTGGCCCTAGCTCGGCGCGCAGGATCGCCAGCGCCCCAGCCAGCGCCGGCGCCAGCAGCGGGCGCACGTCGCCAACCCAATCCGGCGCGCCTTCCTGCAGCCAGCGTAAGACCAGCTCAAACGCAATTTCGTGAAAGGGATTACCCGGGAAGTTCTCCAGGCGTTCCTGTCCCAGAAGCTCTGCACATAACTCAGTGCCCACGGCCTGCGTCAGCATGGCCTGCGTGACATGCACCAGCCAGCCATAAGCAATAGCAGGCGCTGCCTCCTGCGGGCGCATGTCACCGTCCCACGCCTGCAACAGGGCCAACGCCTCTTGCGCCAGGTAGTTCTCGTTCAGCATCTCCGCGTCAGTCTGCGCCAGCGCCAGACTCACGAAGCGCAAGACCAGAAGCGACACGGTGTCGTTCTGGATGCGCCCGTTGGCGGCAACGTCCAGGGGCGCCAGCGCTTCAATCAGATCGGCAATGCGCCGGGCGCGGTAGGGCGGTTGCCACTCTCCGGTGAGCAGGTAAGGGTATCCATCGCCGGCGACGCGATTGTTTGCCGTCACCACGTAGCCAGACGAGGGATTGAACGCCGATGGGAGCTCATCCCACGGGATCCAGCCCTGCCACTCATACTCGCTCGTCCAGCCGGGCGCCGGCAGCAGGCCATCGCCCTTGGCGCGCAGCGGCACGCGACCGGGCATGACGTATCCCACGTTGCCCTCCACGTCGGCATAGACCACGTTCTGTGAAGGAAAGGCCCACTCTTTTAGTGCTATGCGAAACGACTTCCAATCGGAGGCCAGACAGATTTGTAAGAGCGCGCGCAAATGATTGTTGGTCGTGTAGCCGGCCCAGCGTAAAGACAGATGGCGGTGTTCGCCCTCGATCAGGCCAGAAATGACCGGCCCGTGCCGCGTATAGCGCACACGCTCTTGCAGCGGCTCGCGACGCCCCCGCACGTGAATCTCAACCAGCTCTTCCTCGGCCTCCAGCCACTCGCCGTCTGCTTCATAACGCAGCGGATCCTGAGGATGGAAGCGCTCGACGTAAATATCCTGAATGTCCGGGCCGGCATTTGTAATGCCCCAGGCCACGCGCTCATTGTGGCCGATGATCACGCCGGGCACGCCGGGCGACGTAAAGCCGGTCACGTTGAAGCGACCGCCGACAAGGTGATTTTCGTACCACAGCGTAGGAAAGATCGGCGGCAGGTGGGGATCGTTGGCCAGTATGGGCCGGCCGGTGGTGGTCCAGCTCCCGCTGACGGCCCAATTGTTGCTGCCGGCGCCGGGGCCGGCGGGCAACCGTCCCACGGGTAGCTCGTCCATGGCGCGGCGATAAGCGTCGGTCAGCGCACGCGCCAGACGCGGCCCCACCTCGGCCCCGGGCACGATGCAGGGGTAGTCTCCCACATAGTCCGGCGTCAGGTCGAACGCTTTCTCCGGACCCAATTCTTCTACCAGCCGCGCGCGCAACAGCTCCGTCTCCCAGTTTACGGAGAGACCCCAGGCCAGCACGGTGCCCCAGACGCAGCTATCGAACGGCGTCCACGGCTCAGGCGTATAGGCCAGCATCAGAAACTCCGCGGGTAGCTTGCCGGCACGAATATAGGCGTTGACGCCGGCGGCATAGGCCTGGGCCAGGCGGCGCGTTTCCTCGTCGGCCATGAGACCCTCGACCTGGGCAGCCGCGGCGCGGCGCCAGGCAAAGGTTCGCGCGAAACGGTCGCTTTCGACGCCCAGCGGGCCTGTGATTTCGCTGATGCGCCCGCTGCCCACGCGGCGGTTGGCGTCCATCTGAAAGAGACGATCCTGGGCGTGCACAAACCCCTGTGCAAAAAAGAGGTCTTCTTCCGTGCGCGCGTAGATATGGGGCACGCCCCATTTGTCTCGTATCACTTCCACGGGATGAGTCAGGCCCTGCAGGATGAACTGTTCATCCGCCGCAGGTAAGGGGCGGCGCAGCAGGTGCCTCACGAGCAGCGCAGAGGCGCTAATCGCCCCCGCCAATCCGGCCGTCCCCGCGGCGATACGACGTATCTTTGGTGATTTTATTGACATAATGTTTATTCAGCCGAACCTACTTGCCCCTCGCCATCCCTGCCCGCGGAAACAGCCTATCCCCGGCCTCAACAGTGGCGAAGCGAATTTCGTCAACGCCTCCACGCTAGCATAGGACGTTGGCCCTGGCAAGCGTTGGAAGATACAGGTTGGATACAGGTTGGGGGCTGTGGTTGGTTAGTCAGGAATTGGAGGCTACGACACCGGCTCAGGTTGAATCCCCAATCTCAGATCTCCAATCTCCCCCTCTTACAGAGGCTCCTTGAAGTCATACACCCCATCTCGCTTCGCCCACTGCCGGCTGCAACCCGGACAGGTCAGAGTGGCCTGACCCTGCAGCGGGGTGCGGCAGGTGGGACAGGCGAAAAAGGCGTCAGGCAACGCCGGTTTGCCCTGTGTGGGGTGCTGGCTGGCGACGAAGACGCTGGGGCTCAGTTGCCACCAGCGACCGGTGCGTTGGGCCACGCTGTCCAGCCTAACGAGCAGGCGTGTGGGAACCAGGCGTTTGAGGAGTCGCAGGCGAAAGTGGGACACGGTGAGCGTGCGTTGGGGATTGAATGTCGCTCGCTGCAAATGTTGGCGGATCCAACGAGGATGAAAGTTATAGTTCAGCTCGACAAATTCCACAGGTTGTGGGGAAAACGGTGACCAGGGTTGCCTGCGCAACGCGTAACGGAGCATTGCCTTCAGGTTCTGCTTGTTGGCAAACTCCAGCACGTAGGTCCCCCCCGGCCGGGCGATGCGCGCCAGTTCGGCAAATAGCTCGGGCACGTCTGCCGCGTGGTGGATGGTGCGCACCTGGACCATGGTTTGGAACAGGCCGTCGACGAAGGGCATCTGGTACCAGTTGCCGGCGACGTAACAGTAGCGAGGATCATCTTCCAACCTCTCCCGCGCTTCCTGCAGCAGGGAACGGGAATAATCGAAGAGGACCACGCGCCGGTATCCGTCGTACTCGTCGGCCAGCCGCCCAAAGCCTGCGCCGATGTCGATCAACGTATCGCCGCGGGGCGGCAGGAGCTGGCGCAGCGCGATGCGCTCCACCTGGTCTTCGTAGCTCCGCCCGGCGTCTTCCCAGAAGCGGGTGCGGTAGTCCGACCCTTCGTAGTCACAAACCGGCGTTTGCTGTGGTTCGCTCATTCAGGTGGCGCCGGGGGCCCGCCGACGGCGTCTGAGGATGCGGGCGCTTTCTCCACTGACTGCAGGCGGTCGAATAACTCGTCGTTGTCGCCGGGCAGCTGCTTCAGGAAGCTGTCCAGCGGAATAAAGAGGCCTTCCAGGGTGGCGAAGGGCGCGCCCAGTTCCGTTTCCTGCAAGGGGATATCCACGGCGACCTCCAGGTTAACAGGGACGGTGCTGCTGACCGGCACCTGCATGTTCAGAGCCACAGGCAAAGCCAGGCCTTGCGGAAGTTGAATAGAAACGGTGCCGTTGATTGTACCACCCCCGCCAGGCAGGTTGAAGGTGGCGGGAACGGTCAGTGGAACCGGTTCGACGAGTACAACGTCGGTCGTTTGCTGCAGCGGCAATGTGAAGGTAACAGGGATCTCATCTTCTACTGAGATGGTGCGCTCGATGTTGGCCTCGTTCATCTGTACAAAGCTTTCAGCGAGACCACCGACCAGTGGTGTGGCAATGGTGCGCACGCCGGGCAGCAATAGCGGCGCTGAAAGCAGAAGGACAAGGAGCAGGATGAAGTTCATTATAAATGAGAAGATGATGGCGAAATTTTTGAATGCCTGCCACGGTCTTGCCTGCCAAAGTGCGTCTTTCATCGTGTCCCTCCTCGCATCGTGCGTCGCGGGCCGCGTGATGACGGTTAGCCCGCGCCAGACTCAGGCAGCGGCCGAGCATACGGCTGCCGCCGTCTCGAATGGGTGTATGGTAACATGCCTGTCACCTGGGGCAAGGCTACTTTAGTCCTTTAGCCGCCATCTGTTTCACGTGAAACATTCTACGCATTCCGCGCTGCGGGGCGGCTAGCGACAAGCCGCGCATTCTCTTGTCCTTCCTCGTAGTGGAGTTGCTCCAACCCAGAGAACGCCCGCGCCAGCTCCCCCTCGTCAAGCAAATAGTCCGGATTAGAATCAGGCCGTCTGTTCAATATCCCGCGGTGGCGCGTCTCGTAAAAGAGCAGGCCACCCGGCTTCAAGGTTCGCACCATGTGCGGAAACAGATCCCTGTTCAGGAAGCGAAAGACACAAAGCACTTCAACGCTCTCCTCCGCCAGCAACCAGATATTCAAATCACAACGGACGAATGCCGTGGTGTGCGCCAGAGACGCGGCCCGCGCCTTGTTCATTGCTTCCTGAAGGGCGACTTCACTGATGTCCAGGCCAACGGCGCGGTAATCGCGTTCTGCCAACCACAGCGTATTCTGGCCCAGGCCACAGGCGACGTCGACGGCGCTACCGCCCTGTAGCAGATCTTGGTGCGTTAACAACAAGCCGCTTGGCGGTCGCGCTTTGTCCATCTCCGCCCATTTGCGGTCCCAGCGGCGGGCGTCATCCTCACTCATCTTAGAAAATCCTATCGCGGTGCCCGAATCCTTTGCTATTGTCAATGAAGTAAAGCTGGTCGGGCCTCAGCCGGTACCAGTTCACGCGCCGCAGGGCGTCGGCCAATGTCACTTCTCGTGACACTTCGGGAAACTTTTGCAGGTAACGGTCAATGGCTGCCTCGCGCCTGGCGCCGCCCAACTGCTGCGCAGCCCCTTCCATCTGCACGCCCTTTATCTCTCTCCACAGGCGATAATCTTCATGGATGGCCGCGGCAATGCGCGGTTCCGCGGCGATGTGTGTGGCGTGACGCGTGTGACCGGCGGAAAGGAAGTAGAAGTCAAACTCATCGTTGGCGTAGAACACGGCAGCCGCCCACACGCCGTCTTCGCCCTGCGTGGCCAGGGTCATCACCTGGTGTGCGTCCAGGTAATCCAGGACTGCCTGTTTCAAGTCATTCACGATGCGCGGCGCCTGCGCCCTGCCAGCGCTGGAACAGGTCTTGAGGCAACTCCATATCGAAGAGATCCAGCACGCGGTTCACCGTCTGGTTGATAATGTCGTCAATGGTCTGGGGCCGGTGGTAAAAGGCGGGCATTGGCGGCGCGACCACCGCGCCCATCTCCGCCACCTGCGTTAACAGGCGCAGGTGGCCCAGGTGTAACGGTGTTTCACGTGGAACAATGACCAGCCGCCGCCGATCCTTGAGCACCACGTCGGCGGCGCGCAACAGGAGATTGTCGCTGTAGGAATGGGCGATACCCGCCAGGGTCTTCATGGAGCAGGGAATTACGGCCATGCCAGACGTACGGAAAGATCCCGACGAGATTGCCGCGGCAATGTCGCGAAAGCGGTGCACAACGTCCGCCATAGTTTCAACCTCCGCCGCGTTAAACTCTGTCTCCAACCCGATGGTCTGCGCGGCAGCGCTGCTCATCACCAGATGACTCTCAACCTCCGGCACGTCCCGCAATACCTGCAAGAGCCGGATGCCATAAATTACGCCGCTCGCGCCCGAAATCCCTACAATTAAACGCTTCATCGCTTCCTGATTTCCTACCGTTCACTATGTTCAGTACATCGACAAGCAAATGATGGTCAATTTGTTATGTAAACTCCACTTCAGCCTGAATGAGGGCCAAAAGCGGCCGGCGCACGCAGCAGCGCATAAACTCGATATGTTATGTCACCTTTGTACCGTTGACCATCACGCTATAATGGATTGTAGAGCATTCATCCATAATTCCAAAGGACCAGGCGTGAAGACAAAGTACGTTGCCGACCTAGAGACAAAAGACGAGCTACTGAACGAACCCTTTCTCGTGCAAGAGGTCGTGCGCCGCACGACGAGAGACGGGCGGCCCTATTTACTATGCACCTATAGCGACCGTACGGGCCAGGCCAGCGGCATCTTCTGGGACGTTCCGCAGCACATCGACGACTGGGTTCGTCCCGGCGCACCGGTACTGGTCACCGGACGGGTGACGTACTACAAGAACGCGATTCAGATCAATACGACTGACCTGAACCAGTGGCAGTCACCGGACATGAGTGAGTTCCTACCTTCCAGCAAGCGACCCCGCGAAGAGATGCTGGAGGAGTTGCACCAACATATTGCAACGTTGGCCTCGCCCTGGCAGGAGCTGGTCTCCCGCGTCCTGCTGGAGCCGGACTTTTTCCAGCGCTTCATGAACGCCCCGGCGGCGCGCCACATGCACCACGCCTACATTGGCGGCCTTCTGGAACATACGCTGAGTATGGCCCAGCTGGCATTGACCATGGCCGAACACTATCCTTATATCAACCGCGATCTGCTCCTGGCAGGCACACTGCTACACGACGCGGGCAAGGCTGTGGAATACGAGATAGGCTGTGACTTCTCATTTTCAGATGACGGTCGCCTCGTGGGCCACATTGTGCGCGCCATCACCATGGTGGAGAAAGCGGCTCAGGATGTCGAGGGCCTGAAACCCGAACAATTGCGCCACCTGATCCACTTGCTGGCCTCGCACCACGGCACCCAGGAATGGGGTTCGCCCGTCATCCCCAAGACGCTTGAGGCCGTCCTGCTGCACCAGCTTGACCTGCTGGATAGCCGTGTGCAGGGTTTCTTTGACCACCTCAACAACGACAACAGCGACGAGCGCTGGAGCGTGCGCTACAGCCAGATGTTCAACACCGAGTTGCGCCGCCCGGCCGGTTTCGGCGATGAGTAACGCCATTGGATGATGAAATCCGCGCACTGATTCAGCGCATTCACGACAGCGAGGGACATGTGATGCTGGTCACGGCCGGCGCGGGCGCCCAGGCGCTGGCCTGGCTCTTAGGCGTGGCCGGCGCCAGCCGCACGCTGCTGGAAGCGACGGTGCCCTATGCTCAGGCGTCGTTTGACGATTTCCTGGGCCGGCCGCCGGAACAGTACGTGGCAGCGGAAACAGCGCGCATGATGGCCGGACGTGCCCTGAGCCGCGCACAGTGGCTGCAAGGGCAGGGGGACGGCGGCGAATCGACGCTGATCGGGCTGGCCTGCACGGCGACAATCGCCACCGACCGGCCCAAGCGCGGCGAGCACCGCGCCCACGTGGCCACCTGGCAGCCAGGCGCCGTGCACAGCCACTACGTGCTGCTGGAGAAAGGCCGGCGTGATCGAAACGGGGAAGAGGTCCTGGTAAGCCGCCTCATGCTCAACAGCCTGGCGCTGGCCTACGGTCTTGACCAGCAGCTGGACCTGGCGATAGGGGAGGGGGATCAGGTGCGGAGCGAACAGTTTGACCTGGCCTCAAGCGCACGGCGGCTTGCACGGGAGCAAATCGCCTACCTTGCCGTGCAGGCCGACGGGCGCGTCTCCGAAGATGACGGCGTAGCTCCTCTGATTCTATCCGGCGCCTTCAATCCCCTGCACCAGGGACACCTCGATCTGGCGCGCGCGGCGCAGGCGGAGACGGGACAACCGCTCGCCTTTGAGCTGGCGGCGCACAATGTGGACAAACCGTCGCTACCCCCCGAGGACGTGTTGCAGCGCATCACTCAATTCGCCGGTCGCTGGCCCATTGTGGTCAGCAACGCGCCCACCTTCGTGGAGAAGTCGCGCCTCTATCCCGGCGCTACCTTCGTCGTGGGCTTCGATACGGCTGTGCGCATCATCCACCCCCGCTACTATGGCCACAGCGAAGCAGCCATGCGCCAGGCGCTGGACGACATTGACGAGCGCGGTTGCCGTTTTCTGGTAGCCGGACGTCTCGGGGAAGACGGCGTTTTCCACAAGCCAACAGACCTGGACCCTCCCGCCGCGTTCGCCCACCTCTTCCAACCACTGCCCGACTTTCGCCGCGATATTTCCTCCACGGAAATGCGCGAGAGCGGGGAGCGCGGAAGCTGGTAGTAAGGAGATTCAGTAGTCCAAACAAGTACGACAAAGTGCTCCCGATGTTTAGTATGGTGGAGTTGGGAAAAACCACAAACCAGGCCGGAGCAGCACGACGTGCCAGGTAACACTAGCGTCAACTACGAACAGGTGTGCAGAGCCGCCGCCGGCAACCGCGTGCAGATGGTGGATGACGTGGGCACCACCGCCTACGTCTACGACGACTTCTACCGCCTCATCACGGTCACCAATCCGTTCAATTCCGTGGTCGGCTACCGTTACGACGACGCCGGCAACCGCTCGCAGCTCATTTACCCCGACAGCCGTGAGGTCAGCTACAGCTATGACGGCGACAACCGGCTGGTGCAGGTGGACGACTGGAACAGCGGCGCCACAACCTACCAGTACGACGGGGCGGGGCGCCTGATTACGACCACGCTGCCTAACGGCGTGGTTTCCGTGAACGGCTACGACGCCGCGGGCCGCCTGCTGAGCCTGCGCCACGAGGATGCGGGCGGCAGCCTGCTCGCCGAATACCTCTACCAGCTTGATAGTGTGGGCAACCGCGTGGCGGTTACGGAGACGGTCCGTGCGCCGGACGTGGTCGAAACCATCGACGCCTACGTCGAGCAGAATGGCCTGCTGGTGCTAGAGGCGGAAAGCGGCACTGCCACAGCAGCCGGCAGCCACGACTGGCAGACGCAGACAGCGCAGGCGGGCTACGAAGGAACCGGCTACCGTCGCGCCCTGCCTGATACCGGCGCCCGATACGAGGAGACAGAGACAGCCTCCAGCCCTCAGCTCTCCTGGCCCATCTACAACGAGACGGCGGGCACATACAGCGTCTGGGTGCGCGGCATGGCCCCGGATGCGGGCGGCGACAGCTTGCATGTAGGACTGGATGGGCAAACACCGAGCAGTGCCGCTGACCTGACCGGCTTCACTGATGAATGGAACTGGAGCAAGGTCACGATGGGCGAGCCGGATGCTAGCGTAGATTTGACCACAACAGGTGAGCACACATTGGAAGCCTACATGCGCGAGGACGGCCTGCGCGTGGACCGGATGTTGCTGGTGACGGACACTAACTACATTCCGAGCGGCCTTGGCCCTGCTGAGAGCCCCTTCCAGACGATTACGGAGACGATTCCCGGTGGGCTGGGCACGACGAGCATCGCGTACCAGTATGACTCCCTCTACCGGTTGACAGACGCGGCCTACTCTGGCGCCATCACGGCCACCTTCGCCTACGACTACGATTCGGTCGGCAACATGACGGCGTTCACGGAGACGGTGGACGCGCAGACGACGAGCGTGACCCGCTCCTTCGACGCCGCGAACCGACTGCAGACGAGTACGGATACGGCTGCGGGCACGACCACGTACACGTACGACGACAACGGCAAC
>DATHSI010000346.1:0-28760 GCA_035464315.1 Candidatus Sulfomarinibacteraceae bacterium | reverse complement strand
ATCGCCAATCTCCAATCCCTAATCTCCAATCCCCAATCTCTGGCCCAATCTCAATCTCTATCTCTATCTCTATCTCGATCTCTATCTCTATCTCTCCCCTTCTTCCTCCTCGGCTTCTCCCCCTACCTCATCCAATTCCTGCGCCTCCTGCGCACCTTCCCCCTCGCCGAAGTCATGGGCCCCGCCGTGGGCGCCACCTTCCTGCAAGGATCCCTGGCCCTCAGCCCCGGCCCGCTGGCCCAGAGCGTCATCTCCTACCTCATCTTCTTGCTCTACCAGTTCGGCCCGCCCGGCCTGCTGCTGGGGCTCTACGGCTGGTGGCGCGGGCGCCGCGCCCATCCGCGGCTGTGGCGCAGCGCGCTGGCCCTCTACGCCGTCTACCTGGCCTTCGGCCTCGTCTACCGCGTTTCCGACCAGTTCGCCTTCTTCCTGGGCGCGCACCTCTTCTGGGCCGTAGCCATGGCCCTGGGCCTCGCCCTGCTCTACCAACGGCTACGCCCGCCCGCGCAACGCTGGCTCACCCTGGGCCTGCTGCTGTGGCTCGTCGCCGTGCCCCCCATCTACAGCGCCGCCCCGCACCTGCTGCGCGCTGCCGGCGTGGACGAAGTGGCCTTCGGCATCCCCCAGATCGGCGACGGCGTGCGCGACGGGCTCAACTACTACCTCAACCCCAACAAGCGCGGCGACCGCGAGGCGTACCATTTCGGCCGCGACACCCTGCAACAACTGCCACCGGACGCCCTCGTGCTGGCGCAGTGGTACGTGGACACCGACGAATACTTCGTCTTCCGCTACTTCATCGCCGTCGAAGGCCTGCGCCCCGACGTAGAAGTCGTGGGTTGGCCCACCGTCGATCCCTTCGATTTCAATTCCCAATTGGCCGTCACCCTCATAGAAGAAACCGCGCCCCACCGCCCCGTCTACCTGGCTTCCCTCAGCGACGACTTCTACGCTGCCTCCACCCTCGTCGAGCGCTACTGCATCGCCCCCCAGCACAACCTCTACCGCCTCTACCCCGATGAAACGGCGACCGGCGCCCCCTGCCTGACCACCGCCGCCGTCACAGAATAGGAACAGGGACCGGCGCCGGTCAGACGGACGCCGGCCCCTCGCTTGCCGCTCATACCTGCCCCTCCAGGTTGCCCTCCAGCGGGTAGCCCGCCGCCTGCCACTCCGCCAGGCCGCCGGCAAAGCGGCGCAGATTGCGGTAGCCGTTCTCCTTCAACACCTGGTAAGCCTGGATGCTCGCCGGGCACAGGTAGTTGGAGCAATAAACCACCACCTCCTCGTCAGGGTCAATGCGCGCCATCGCCTCTTCCACGCTCTCAAAGTGCAGCGACCCCGGAATGTGCGCCAGATCGTAGGCCCAGCGGTCCAGGGCCATCAACAGCCAGAAGTTGTCGCCGCGTTCCACTTTCGCTCTGAGTTCCTCTTTGTCAATCAATCTCATTATTGCACCTCCGGATACTGTTCCAATTCACTCTCAACGTTGTCTTCTACGTCAGTTCCCGGCCAGCCCCAGTCGCGCCGCTTCTGCCCATCCGCCAGCAGGCCCACCACCTGGTAACCGGACAGCAGCCGCACCCGGGGCAGCACCGCCAGCCGCCGCCGCAAGGCCGCTTCCAGCAACGGGCGGCTGGCAGCCAGCAGCGGTCGCGCCCCCGAACCCGGCGGCTCTTGCCACGCCCCGTGCTCGAATACAGCCATCTCACGCCGCGGGTCGATGAGCAGCGCGCCCTGGGCCAGCAACTCGTCCGTCAGACCCGGAAACTGCTGCTCCAACAGCCGGCGCCCGCGCGGTTGCAGCGTGTGCACATGGCGCGCCTGCGGCACACCGTCGCGGAACTTGCCGTCCGCCGGCAGGTAATCGCGCTCCACGATCGTCACACGCGCAAAGTGGCCGGCCAGCGCCCGCGCCGCCGTCAGACCCGCAATGCTAGCCCCGATGACCACGGCGTGCGCCGCCTGTCCCTCACCCTCACAAGGGGCATCCGCCACGTATGGACGCCCCATTTCTTGCTGTAATTGCAACATATAAATAACCCCTTGTTCAGACTGGTAACCGGTCAAAACTCTCATGCTGAGTAACCGGTGTCATGCTCAGTGAAACGAAGCATCTCAGATTCTTCACTCCGCAGGCTCCGTTCAGAATGACACTGCGGACTGGGAGACGCGCCGCGCAAAGTGTCATCCGAGCGCAGCAAAGGATCTCCTAGCAAACAACATCCGCCCCGCGCCGCCGCCGCAGCACCGAGGTCCAGCTGTGCCACAGCGTACTCTTGCGCGCCGTCTCGCGGCAGGCCGCCTGCAACGAGCTCAGCGACACGATAGCCGCCAGGGCCAGCGCCGCCGCGCCCACAAACAGGGCGCCGCCGCCCACCGTGTCCAGAACCAGGCCCGTGCCCGCAAAACTGACGATCCCAGCCACAGAGCCCATGCCCTTCACCCAGGGCAACCCCTGGCTCAGCGCCTCCGCCGGCAACACGTCCGTCGCCAGCGCCGAGGCCATGGCCCCGCTGGCGCACAGCGCGACCATCATCAGCGTCGCAGCCACCCAGAAGTGCCACAACTGCGTGGACACAATCAGCGTCAGCGCGCCCGTCGCCGTCAACCCATAGGCCAGTTTCAGGAAGCGCTCGCGCCCCAGGCGGTCCGACAGTCTGCCGAAGACCAGCACGATGGGGATGGTCGCCAGGCCGCTGACCGTCGCCGTGCTGGCGATAGCGCCCGCCGAGAAGCGCAGCGCCTGCATGGACATCGGCGCGCCCAGGCGGCTGGCGCTGATGGCCATCGAAGAGAGCAGCGTCACCAGCAACAACAGGTGGAACTGGCGGTCCAGCGCGGAACCGCCGCTCTTCGCCGCAGCCGTCGCCGCTTGCGCCTGGCGAGCCTTGCCGTGCACCGCGCCGCCGGACACTTCCTTATCCTTCACACCCAGCAGCACAACCAGCGGCAGCGCCGTCCACAGTACCGCCAGCGCGGTGAACATCGCCGGGTAGCCGCTGGTATCCACCAGTCGCCCGATCATCGCGCCGCCCAGCAGCGAGCCCAGCGGGAAGCCCAGGTACATCAGGCTGAAGCTGGCGCCGCGCTGCCTGCCGTTGGCATGCAGGCCCGTGAACACGTTGGCCAGCGCCACGCCCATGCCGCCACTGAACCACAGCAGACCCGTCAGCAAAAAGACCTGCCACAGCGCGCCGGCCCGGCCCAGGAGGAACAGCGCCGGAATGCCCAACGCCGCCGAGGCCACAAACGCCCCCTTACGCGTCAACAAGCGCGTGGCCGGGCCCGTCAGCATCGTGCCCGCGGCGTTGGAAACATAGGTGAAGGCGAAGTAGAAGCCGACGACCGTAGGCGTCGCGCCGAAATCGGTGGCGTACAGGGGCAGCAGGGGAAAGAGTCCCATGCCCACGAAGAGAATGATCAGATTGCTTAAGAACAGGTACAGTAATTGCTTGTTTTTCATTTATCTACTCCGTGGTGGGTCGTGGAGCCGCCTACGTCCCAGACGATTACTTCTGCGTCAATATCCTGCTGGCCCTGGGCGCGGGCCACCGAGATGCGGTGGTGCCCGTCGCGCACAAAATAGCGCTCGCCGATCTGAATCAGGGCCACCGGCGGCAGTTCGGCTCCCACCAGGCGCGCAGCAGCAATGCTTATCCAGCGGTTGCGGCTGTGCGCCTGGCGCGGCCGGAAGTCCGGTGTGTAATCGCAATGACGGTTCTCGCTGCCCTGAATCTGCGCGATGGGCACGCTCTGGATGCCGCCGTCGCGCTGTCCCCTCAGCGGCGCCTCGCGGCGCACGCTGTCCAGCGCCAGAAGACATTGCTCCCGCGTGGCCCGCAGCCTGCGCAACCAGCGCGGGGCGCCTCTGTCGTAACTGGCCTCGAACTGCCGCGCGGCGAGGCGCCGTGACGAATGGTTGAATTCATTGCTGTTGGAATCAGCCTTTACAGTGATGGGCATGAAACTCATTGCGTCCTTCCTCTCAGGGCGTCCCGTGCCGGCTCCGCGTGCGGAGCCTTAGCAGGGCGCCATCTGTTCCGGCGAATTCGCCGGCTGCCCGCGCAACCCATTCAGGGCCGCGGCGACCTTTACCCGCAGAGACCCATTCCACAAGCTCCTGCGCTCCACGCGGTTCGCTGCCTGAGCTTCTTGCAGGAGCCGCCACTGATCGGCCTGGTGCAACAGGTCCTTGTGGCGCTGCCGGGAAAGGTCGGCGACATGGTGACTGCTTGGTAATGCGTGCATTTTGCACCTCCCAATCGCGCCGCTTTTCGTGAAGCGGCTGCGTTTTTGCTATAATTTGCTTTCAGCGTACAGTGGGCATCATAAACGAAGGCCATCCCGCCAACGATCCATAAAGCGTCCCCCAAAACGCCCATGGCTTAGTTTCGGGGCTCAATACAGGGATTCGGGGATATGCTTCAAATTTATCTGTTCGGCGCGCCGCGAATTGAACGAGACGGTGACCCCGTCTCCATCTCTCGCCGCAAGGCGATTGCGCTCTTGGCCTACCTGGCGGTGACGGGGCAGCCCCACAGCCGCGACACGCTGGCGGCCATGCTGTGGCCCGATTACGACCAGTCCGGGGCGCGGGCCAATTTGCGCCGCGACCTCTCGCGCCTCAAACAGAGCGTGGGTGACGACGTGCTGCTGGTGGACCGCTCGCAGGTAGCCATGAACCGCGACGCCGAGTGGTGGCTGGACGTCGCCGCCTTCAGCAGCGGCCTGCAGGAGGTAAGCGGGCACCGCCACGAGGAGCAACCGTTGTGCGACGAGTGCGCGGCCCAACTGGCCGACGTCGCCGCCCTCTACACCGCCGACTTCATGGCCGGCTTCACTCTCCCCGACAGCCCCGCCTTTGACGACTGGCAATTCTTCGAAGCCGAAGGGCTGCGCCAGGACCTGGCCGAAGGACTACAACATCTCGTTGATTGGCACGTGCACAAAAGGACGTACGAAGGCGGGATAGAGTACGCGCGGCGCTGGCTGGCCCTGGACTCCCTGCACGAGGCAGCGCACCGGCGGCTGATGCAGCTCTACGCCTGGGCCGGGCAACAGGCCGCCGCCCTGCGCCAGTATGAAGAGTGCGTGCGCCTGCTCGACGAGGAGCTGGGCGTCGAACCGGAAGAGGAAACAACCGCCCTCTACGAGCAAATCAAGAGCCGCCAGTTGCAGCCGCCCACGCCCCAACCGCCCGCGCCGTCCGCCGCTGCTGCCGCGTCTGCCCCACCCGCCCAACTGACGCCCCAGGAACGGTTCGAAGCCGGCGAGCTGCTGGCCGTCGGCGGGCACGCCCACGTCTACCACGGGCGCGACCGGGTCACCGGACAGCCCGTGGTCATCAAACGGCTGAAGGCCGAACTGGTGGTCAAGGACCCTGACTACGTGGCCCGCTTCGTGCGCGAAGGCGAAGCCCTGCGCCAGCTTGAACACCCCAACATCGTGCATATGCTCGCCGCCTACGAGGAGGAGAACCAGCAACAGATCGTGATGGAGTTCGTCTCCGGCGGCACGCTGCGCGATCTGCTGGACGAAGGGCCGCTGCCGTTGTCGCAGGCGCTGGACATCGCTCTGGAGCTGGCCGACGCCCTGGCCCGCGCTCACCACCTGAACATCATCCACCGCGACCTGAAACCGGATAACGTGCTCATGGCTGCCGACGGCACGCCGCGCCTCACCGACTTCGGCCTGGCCTACCTCAAACGCGACGACATGCGCCTGACGCAAACCGGAGCCATCATCGGCAGCCCGGCCTACATGAGCCCCGAAGCCCTGCGCGGCGACGAGCTGGACGCGCGCAGTGACATCTGGTCTTTTGGTGTATTGCTATACGAAATGCTCGCCGGGCGGAAGCCTTTTCAGGGAGAGCAACTCACGCCTGTTTTGGTGAGCATTTTGCATGAGCCGGCGCCGCCTATCAGCCAGTTCCGGCCGGAGGCGCCGCAGGCGCTGACCAACCTGCTGTCGCGCATGCTGGTGAAGGAGCAGGCGCGGCGGCTGTCCAGCATGCGCCAGGTGGCGGCGGAGCTGGAGGCGATCCGCAACGGGTCGGCCTCGGACGCGGGGCATCCCCAGCTCGTTCCGGCGCTGCCCAGCACGCCGTCGCCGCAACCGCTGGAGGTGACGCCGGCCCCGCCCCCCGAGCCGGCCCGGGGCGTCATCGCCGCCGCCACGCCGTTTGTGGGCCGCCGCCAGGAGCTGGCCGAAATCCGCGACATGTTCCTGGCTGACACGGCGCGGGCCAGCCGTCTGCTGACGCTGCTGGGGCCGGGCGGCACGGGCAAGACACGGCTGGCGGCGCAGGTGGCGCAACTGGCCGGTGACTTCTTCACCGACGGCGTCGTGTTCGTCTCCCTGGCCCCGCTGACCGAAGCGTCTCAGGTGGTGCGCGCCACCGCGGGCCACTTTAACTTCCGCTTTTTCGAGAACGCCGAGCCGCGCAAGCAGTTGCTGGATTACCTGCGCGAGCGGCAGCTGTTGCTGGTGATGGACAACTTCGAGCACGTGCTGGGCGCGGCGGATCTGGTCAGCGAGATATTGGAGGCGGCGTCCCGGGTCAAAATCCTGGTCACCTCGCGGGAGCGGCTCAACCTCAGCGGCGAGAGCGTCTACGCCCTGGGCGGCATGGACGTTCCCGACGAGAACAGCACGCGGGAGGAAGCGCTGGAGCACAGCGCGGTGCAGTTGCTGTTGCAGCGGGCGCGCATGGTGCGCCCGGACCTGACCTTGGACGACGAAGAGTTGCGGCACGTGATCCGCATCTGCCGCCTGGTGGGCGGCATGCCCCTGGCCCTGGTGCTGGCGGCGGGCTGGCTGGAAATGCTCTCCTTTGAGGAAATCGGCGGCGAGATCGCGCACAGCCTGGATTTCCTGGAGAGCCAGGCGCGGGACGTGCCCGAGCGCCAGCGCAGCATGCGCGCCGTCTTCGACAGCTCCTGGAAGCTGCTCAACGACGAGGAGCGCAACACGCTGACGGCCCTCTCAGTGTTCCAGGGTAGCTTCACGCGGGAGGCGGCGCGCGCGGTGAGCGGCGCGTCGCTGTTTACGCTGCTGGCCCTGCTGCACAAGTCGTGGCTGCAGCGGGCGGAGGGCGACCGCTTCCAGGTGCACGAGCTGCTGCGCCAGTTCTCGGCGCAAAAGCTGGAGGAGGACGCCGACGCCTGGCGGCAGGCGCGGCAGCGCCACGCGGCTCACTACGCGGACTTCCTGGCGCAGCAGGCGGAGAAGATGCACGGCCCGCAGCAGCAAGAAGCGTTCGAGGCCGTGCACGCCGACTTCGAGAACGTGCGTTTGGCCTGGAACTGGCTGGTGCAGGAGAAGCAGCCGGAGACGGTAGTGGACCGCATGCTGCCCGCCCTCTACCACTACTGCGAGGACCGCGTCAAAGCGTTCGACCTGATGACCATGGTGGACACGGCGGTGACGCACCTGGACACGGAAACGACGGAGCTGGAGCAGTCGCTGCTGACCATTTTGCTCACGGCGCGCGCCGCCTTCTTCCGCAACGGCTTCCCCATCCGCCTGGAGGCCTTCGGCATGTTTGTGCCCGCGGACGTGGAGACATTACAGCGGGCGTGGAGCCTGTCGCAGAACGTGCGCGACGACCAGTGCGGCTTCTGGATCCCGCTGCTGTGTTACACCTACGGGCGCATCGTGGATTGGGACCAGGGCACGCACCGCCTGCGCCAGCTGTTCCCCGTGCAGCGACGGCGCAACCGGCGCTGGGATCTGGGCTTTTGCCTGTTGATGATGGCCCAGTTGCTGATGCTGCGGCTGGAGCGCGAGAGCGAGGCGGAAGAGGTGGATCACTACCTCTCGGAGGCGCTGTCTATCTTCGAAGAGCTGGGCGACGACCGCGAGCGCTATTACACGCTGCGCATGTTCGGCCAGATTCGCCGCCTGCAGAAGAAATTTACGGAAGCGATCGGCTACTGGCTCGACGCGCAGGCTGGCCTGGAGGCCATCGGCGACTGGGCCGTGGCTGCGGACATCAACTGGCAGGTGGGCGACGCCTACATCCAGCAGGGCGAAGTGGACAAGGCGTTCCCCTACTACCGGCGCATGAGCGACACCTACGCCGGCATGGGCCACAAGCAGGTGGCGTCCATGGTGCTTTCCAAAGAGAGCTACGAAGCGGTGCGCTACCGCGACCTGGCCTACGCGCAGGAGATCCGCGAGCGCAGCCTGGCTATGGCGCGCCAGGTGGGCGACCTCTACAGCGAGGCCTGGAACACGTGGGAGATGGGCGAGATATTCCGCGTGGGCGGCGATGCGGCGCGCGCCCGCCGCTGGTACGAGCGCGCCCGCACCATGTTCGTGGCGTTCGGCGACGACAGCGGCGCGACCTTTTACCACCGCGGTCTGGGCGACCTGGCCCTGGCTGCCGGCGACTATCAGGAAGCAGCGCGGCAGTTCCAGGAAAGCCTGAACCAGGCCCGCGCCACCAGCCACGACTGGGCCATGGCCTATGCCCTGGTGGGCATGGGCCGTGCGGCGCTGGGGCTGGGACAGTACGACGCCGCGCGCAAATACCTGTACCGGGGGCTGCGCCGTGCGCAGGCCACCAGCGACCAGAGCGTGGCCCTGGTGGCCCTGGCGGCGGTGACGGCGCTGTACGCCACGGTGGGCGAGACGGACGCGGCGCTGAGCCTCGGCGCGCTGGTGCTCACACACCCTATCACCTGGCGCGAGACGCGAGAGCAGGTACAGGCGGTGCTGGACACGCTGAGCTCCTCGGCGGCGCGCCCGGCGGCCCCTCCCGGCGTGGCCCCCACCGGGGAGCGACCGCCGCTGTGGAACGTGGTAGCCCAACAACTGCAGGCGCTGGGACGCCCGCGGCTGGCCCCCACGCAGAAGGCGGCGCACAGCCTGCCCATCCAGCCCTCACCCTTCGTGGGCCGCGAGCAGGAGCTGGCGGAAACGCGCGATCTGCTGCTGGACCCCGAGCGACGGCTGGTGACCATCCTGGGGCCGGGCGGCATCGGCAAGTCGCGCCTGGCCCTGGCGGTGGCCGCCAGCGTGCTGGACGAGTTCGCCAACGGCGTCTATTTCGTGCCCCTGGCCCCGCTGACCTCCGCGGCCAACATCGTCTCCACCGTGGCCGACCGCATCGGGTTCCAATTCTTCGAAGCCGGCAACCCGCAGAAGCAGCTGGTGACGTCCCTGCGCAGCAAGCAGATGCTGCTGATCATGGACAATTTCGAGCACGTCCTGGACGGCGCGGCCTTTGTGAGCAACGTGCTGGAGTCGGCCCCCGGCGTGAAGATCCTGGTCACTTCCCGCGAGCGGCTGCGGCTGAGCGTGGAAAGCGTGTATACGCTGAGCGGCATGGACTATCCACCGGCGGGCGGCGACGGCGCGGCGCCTCTGACGGAGGCGGCTCTGACCGGCCATTCGGCGATGCAGCTGCTCTTGCAGCGGGCGCGCATGGTGCGCCCGGACCTGGAGCCGGGCCCCGCGGAGCTGCAACAGATGGCCCGCATCTGCCGGCTGGTGCAGGGCATGCCCCTGGCGCTGGTGCTGGCGGCGGGCTGGCTGGAAATGCTCTCCTTTGAGGAAATCGCGGACGAGATCGCGCATAGCCTGGACTTTCTGGAGAGCGAGGCGCGGGACGCGCCCGCCCGCCAGCGCAGCGTGCGCGCGGCGTTCGATTACTCCTGGCGGCAGCTTTCGCCGCAGGAGCAGCGCATTTTTGCCGCCCTCTCCGTGTTCCGCGGCGGGTTCACGCGCACGGCGGCGCAAACGGTCGTCGGCGCGGGGCTGCCGGCGCTGCGCAGCCTGGTCAACAAATCACTGGTCAGCGTCAACCGCAAGGGGCGCTACGAGGTGCACGAGCTGTTGCGCCAATTTGGCGTGGAGCGGCTGGAAGCGGCGGGCTGGGCCGAGGAAACGCGCCGGGCGCACAGCGAGTATTATCTGGGCGCGCTGCGCCAGCGGGAGGGTCATTTGCGCGGCGAGCGCCAGCTGCCGGCGATGGATGAAATTGACGTGGAGCTGGAAAACCTGCGCACGGCCTGGGGCTGGGCGCTGTCAAAGCGCGATTTCGCCCTGGTGGGCCGCGCCCTGGAAAGCCTGCACCTCTTCTTCTATATGCGCACCCGCTACCAGGAGGGCATTGACTTTCTGCTGGCGGCGCACGAGCAGCTGGCTCCGGAGCCGGAGGAAGCGCCGCACCCCACCTGGGGCCGCGTGCTGGCCCGTCTCTCGCTTCTGCGCGCGCACTTTACGAAGCCGTCGCCCAGCGTGGAGGCGGACATTGCGCGCAGCCTGGAGATCGCCCGTGAGGCGCGCGACCGCAGCGAGATGGCCTTCGCCCAGCTAACTATGGGCTGTTACATGGCGTACGCGCGACGCGAGCCGGCGGCGGCGCTGGATCATTTGCAGGAAAGCCTGGCCAACTATCGCCAGGAGGGAGATTCGTTCTATGAGACGCTGGTCTTGATCTGGATCGGCTATTGCCACGGCAACGCCACGGATCTGGCGCACTTCAACCGCTACATGCGCCAGGCGCTGGAGCTGGCGCGGGCCACGGGCAATAAGGTATATGCCTCGAACGCCATCTCCAACCTGGCGGCGGGCGCTTTTTGCGAGGGGGATTACAAGGCCGCGGAACGGTACGCGCGCGAGGCGCTGGACGCGGGCACGGAGATGGGCCTGCGCCTGGCGATGGCTCACGGGCGCGTGCAACTGTCGCTGGCCGAATTCTTGCGCGGCAATGTGGAGACGGCGGAGCGGCTGGCGGAGGAGGGGCTGGCGCAGGCGCTGGAAATCAATTACGCCAACACCATCAGCTATGCCCTGGCGCTGCGCAGCCTGTGCGCCAGCATCCAGGAGGAGTACACCGCTGCCCGGGACATGGGTCGCGAGAGCACCACGGTGCCCTCCACCTACTTCGGGCGCATCCTGGCCCAGTGGAGCCTGGCCATCGCCCACAGCGGCCTGCAGGAGATGGACGCGGCCTGGGACCACGTGCAACAGACGCTGCACCTGGCGCGCACCGTGGCCTACCGCGGCATGCTCACCTGGCCCCTGCCGGTGGCCGCGCTGGCCAGCGCGGCAGAGGGAGACGTCACGCGCGCCATCGAGCTGTATGCTCTGGCCTCACACCACCCGCTCAGCCCCACTGGCTGGCTCTCGCAATGGCCCGCGCTGGTGCGCCTGCGCAAGCGGCTGGAACTGGACGCGGGCAGCGGTGAGTTTGAGCGCGCCTGGGAGCGCGGGCAGCACCTGGACCTGGACGAGACCGTGTCGCAGCTGCTGGAGGGGTTTGAGGGGGACACAGATTGACACAGATTGGCAGTCGTCCGGGATCGTTGAGCCAAGAACTGCTCCCGCGGCTGAAAGGTAAGGCCGCGAGGAGTGATTTTGGCACGGGTACATCGTTGCCGCACCGGACAAGGCATACAATCCGAACACTAGGCAGTTCTCGCAACCAATCCGGCGCCTCTGGGGCGTAAACCGCTTGCAGCAGATGTACGCCATCCTGACCGGTCCGCTGCTGGCCTCTCGCTTTCAGCCAGCCGTGCTCCTCTCCTGATTGAAATTTGTCCAACATCCACGGTCGGGCTATCCTCATTCTATGTCCGAGCGTGCTGACGGCGAACTGGAAGCGCTCTTGCGCCAGCAAGAGAGCCTGCATGCCATCGTAGAATCGATAAGTAGCGAACTGGAACTGCGTCCCCTACTGACCGACATTGTGCGACACGCCTGCGAGCTGCTGGACGCCGACCGGGGGACGATCGGTCTGGTAGACGCGGAGCGCAACCTGATCCGCACGGAAGCGGTGTACGAGATGCCGCCGGACGAGCTGGGAGCGGAGATGCCGCCGGGGGTGGGGCTGGCGGGGCGGGTGCTGGAAACGCAGCGGCCGGTGATCCTGGAGCGCTACGGCGACCTGGCGTCGCTGACGCAGCCGGGGCTGGTGCAGGACGCGGTCGTGGGCATGCCCATCTTCTGGCAGAAGCGCATGATCGGCTTCTTCGGCGTTGGCGCGAAGCCGCCGCGCACGTTTGACGAGCGGGACGTGAAGTTGCTCTCGCTGTTGGGGCGGCACGCGGCGGTGGCCATCAGCAACGCGCGCCTCTTTGAGCGCACGCAGCGCAACCTGGCGGAGACGCAACTGCTGTACGAGACGAGCCGTCGCATCACGGCTGCACTAGACGTGGACGGCGTGATCGAAGCGTATTTGCAGCAGGTGGCGGTGCGCGGGCAGTTTGTGTGCAGCGTGGTGCTGTACGAGTTTGACGACAGCGGCGGGCGCACGGCGGTCGTTTTGCGCGGCCGGTGGTCGCCGCAGGAGGGGCTGCAACTGGTGCGGGAGCGCTATCCGTACACCAGGGATGGCCTGGACCCGCCGCTGGACGCGGGCCAGACGGTAACGATGCCCAACGTGCACGAGGATCCGCGGGCTTCGTCTGCGCTGCGGCAGATCCAGAAGGAATCGGGCCGCCCGGCGCTGGCCCTGATCCCCCTGCTGACGCACGGCGAGCGCATTGGGCTGACCATCCTCAGCACGTCCACTGTTTACCAGTGGCCGGAGGCGGAGCTGTGGCCGTACCAGGTGACCGCGGCGCAACTGGCGGCGGCGATTGACACGCAGCGGCAACAGCGGCTGTTGTCCGAGAGCGCCCAGGAAGTGGCGGTCTTGCGCGAGCGGCAGCGGCTGGCGCGGGAGTTGCACGATTCGGTGAACCAGCTGATTTTTAGCATGATGCTGCTGGCGCAGTCGATTGCGCCGGCGTGGGAGCGGGACCCGGCGGAGGGCCGGCAGCGGGTGGACCGGCTGTTGCAGTTGAGCCAGAGCGCGCTGGCGGAGATGCGGGCCTTGCTTTTTGAGTTGCGAACCCCGGAAACGAAGCGCACGCCGGAAACGGACCCGCCGCCGGAAGCGGGACACCCGGCGGGGGGCATGGCCGGCAAATTGCCGGGCATCTCGCGTCTGCAGCGGGACGGGCTGATAGCTGTGTTGGACGATCACATCGCGGGCCTTGCCATGGACACGCTGTCTGTGACGCTGGACGCGGAAGGGTATGAGCCGTTACTATTGGACCAGGAAATTGCTCTGTACCGCATCACCCAGGAAGCGTTAAATAACGTGGTGAAGCACGCTCGCGCATCTCGCGTGACGGTGACGGTGGGCAGGCGGGGCGATTTGACGTGTCTGGCGATAGGGGATGACGGCGTGGGATTTTCGCCGCAGCGCGTGGAAACGGTGCGCTCGCCCGGGCCGGATGCGGGCGGTATGGGATTGCGCTCGATGCGCGAGCGGGCCGAGGCGCTGGGCGGCGCGCTGCAGATCGATTCCCGGCCGGGGGCGGGCACGACGGTGCGCGTACGATTACCTTTTCGAGGAAGGCGACGATGAATGAGAATGAGACGATTACGGTGCTGGTGGTGGACGATCACGCCATTGTGCGCGAGGGGCTGTGCACGTTGCTGGCCGAGGCGCCGGACGTTGTGGTGGTGGGCGAGGCGCGTGACGGCGAGGAAGCGATCACCAAGGCTCTGCACCACCGGCCGGACGTTATTCTCATGGACCTGGTGATGCCGGAGATGGACGGGATCGCGGCGACGAAGCAGATCCGGCAGAAGGCGCCCTCGTGCCAGGTCGTGGTGCTCACCAGTTTCTCCGAGGATCAGCGCGTGCCCAACGCCATCCAGGCCGGCGCGGTCGGTTATCTGATGAAGGATGTGCTCAAGGCCGAGCTGCTGCAGGCGATTCGCGCCGCCGCCGGCGGCGAGCCGGCCCTGCACCCGGAGGCGCAACGCCAGCTGATGCGCCAGGTGGCAGCGCCGGAGGAGCCTGACTTGCTGGGCACGCTCACGGAGCGGGAGATGGAGGTCCTGGAGCTGATCGCCCAAGGGCGGAGCAACCGCGAGATCGCGGCCGCGCTGAGCCTGACGGAAGGGACGGTGAAGGGCTACGTCAGCGCGGTGCTGTCGAAGTTGCAGGTCGCGGACCGCACGCAGGCGGCGTTGTATGCGGTGAAGCGGGGGGTTGGATAGGGGAGATTGGAGATTGGTTGATTGGAGATCGGGGAGTGGGGATACTCGTCATACGTTGTCGCGTTTAGCGTCTTCAAGCTATTCAAGTGCTCGACGAGCATCGTCAAGCGGGTCTCGATGACCTCGGCATCGGGTGGCAATGTGCCCTTCCTTTATGTCCTGGGCCAGTTTGCGGTTGAGCCGGTCTAGCGTAGGTTTGAAGTCGAAATAGGCCAGCAGGGAGCGGACCTCGAACCGGACGCGGCGGCGGTGGTTGCGTTCAAAAATGAGCTCTCCCATGGTCGGCGCCTGGTTGATGAGCACAAGCGGGGCCCGGTTGAGGATGGCGAGGTCACTGCTTAAGCGGATGACGCCAGTCTAACTCCTGAAAACGGCTATAATCTCGATCCGTCGTAATCCGCTGGCTGCCGCTCTCGATAGCTAACGCCGCCAGGTAGGCATCAGGAATGAGGTTGCCTTTTGCATCAACCTCTGCGCAAATCCGAGTCAATATTGACCAGTGACGGGTGCCGGGTTCGATGTGCACCGCGTTTGGTTGGTCGCGCACCTGCTTGGCAAACTTGAGAGCGTCGGCAAGAGAACTGAACGAGGACGTTGACATCAAACAGCCACATCGTCTTCCATCAGATCCAGATGTGCGGCTGTATCGTCCAAATCAATCCCGGGAAGAAGAACGTTCCCATCGACTGTGTGCAGGCTTACCGGTATGCGTTCGCGGACCTGCTCTTGTTGAGCAAGGTGCTGGCGCAGGGCGTCTTCGATGACCGCTGTCAAAGTGCGGTTTGTCTTCGCCGCTTCTTGCTTTGCCTTTGAAAGAAGTTCATCGTCAAGTCTGATTGTTGTTCTCATGCGTCAAAGCATAGCAGCTGCGCATCAATATCAATATGTCAATGTGATCGCTCTCCCGCTCTCCACTGCCCCTAATCCAGGTGAAACACTTCCTCCAGCTCTACCATCGTCTCGTCCGGCCGGGAGCCGGGCGGGGCTTCGAAGAAGGGGGCCATGAACTCTTGCCAGCGGGTGTTGACCTCTTCCTGGGCCATGCCGGCCTGGGAGGCTTCGAAGCTTTCTTCGGCCTCCAAGTAGCCGAAGAGCAGGCCGTCCTCGGCCATGAAGAGGGAGTAGTTGTGCCAGCCGTTGCGGCGCAGGGCGTCTAGCATCTCGGGCCAGACGGCTTCGTGGTGTCTTTTGTACTCTTCGATTTTGTCTTCTTTCACTTTGAGTAGAAAGCCGACTCGTTGCATGGTGGGGTCTCCTGTTTGTTGAGAGTGTTTACAAAGAGGGCGGGTTTCAGCTCGGTTGGGCGGAACTAATGTTACACGGAGAACCACAGAGCAAAACGGAGAACCACGGAGATTTTAGTGAAGAGAGTGGTGGCGCAGAGACACCGGCACCCGAGATTGGTTCTCCGTGGTTCTCTCCAGCCCAGTTCGGGGCGCCCGTCTTCGGGTCGTTCTCCGTGGCCCTCTGTGCAACGTTATTTCTATCCAACTGATGTGAATTACACCCCTTACAGGTTTGTTCTACAGTAACTAGCCGCGGCGCAGCACGGCGATGTCGATGTTGCCCAGACGGAACTGGTCGATGGCGATGGCCAACAGGAGCACGGCGCCCTGGACGACCTGTTGGGCGTCGGAGGGCAGGCTCATGAGGGTCATGCCGTTGTTGAGGGTGCCCAGGATAAGCACGCCGAGCAAGGTGCCCAGCAGGGTGCCTTTGCCGCCGGCGAGACTGGTACCGCCCAGGACGACGGCGGCGATGACGCTGAACTCCATGCCGGTGGCGGCCGTGGGCGCCGAGGCCAGCAGGCGCGCGGTGAGGATCACGCCGGCGAGGCCCGCGCTGAGGCCGGACAGGGTGTAGGCGATGAAGCGCTGGCGGGAGACGGGCAGGGCTGCCAGGAAGCTGGCGCGCTCGTTGCCGCCGATGGCGTACAGCGAGCGTCCGTAGGTGGTGTATTGCATGACGATCATGCCCACGATGAGCAGCAGGAAGAAGATGAGCACCGGCAGGGGAATGCCCGCCAGCCGCGCGGAGCCCAGCTCGGCAAAGCTCTCGTGAAAGACGGGGATGGTCAACCCGTCGGCCAGCACCAGGGCCATGCCACGGGCCACGTAGAGCATGCCCAGGGTGGCGATGACGGGGTTGATGCCGATGCCGGTGACCATGACGCCGTTCAGAACGCCGACCAGGCCGCCGGCGAGCAGGCCGGCGGCTGCCGCGGGCCAGATGCCCAGCGGTTCCTGCAAGATGGCAATGACCACGCCGCTGAGGGCGATGGTGGAACCCACGGAGAGGTCCAGCCCGCCGCCGACCATGAGCATGGTGGTGAAGATGGCCACTATGCCCATGATGGAGGTTGCCAGGAGCATGTTGCGCAGGTTTTGCACGGTGAGGAAGTTGTTGGAGGTGGCAGTGAGAATCAGAAAAATGGCAGCGTACACAATGATCAGACCCAGGGCTTCGCGCAGGCTGGGCAGATGCAGGGCGCGCCACCGCGCGCGGCCCGACGCGCGCACTGTATCCGTTGTCGTCTCAGTCACTTTCTACGCCTCCTGCGGCTGCGTGCAGTAATTTCTCCTGGGTGACCACGTCCTGGCTGAACTCCGCCGTGATGCGGCCCTTATACATGGTCAGCACGCGATGGCTGACGGCCAGCACTTCCTGGATATCGGAGGAGACCATGAGAATGGAGAGTCCCTGGTCAGCCAGCTCCTCGAGCTGCTCGTAGATGTCGAAGCGCGCGCCCACGTCCACGCCCCAGGTCGGCTCGTTGAGCAACAAGACGTCCACACCGGCTTCCAGCCAGCGAGCCAGCACGCATTTCTGCTGGTTGCCGCCGCTGAGGAAAACGATCTTGCTTTCCATGTCGCCGGCCATGCGAATGCCAAGCTGGTCGATCCACTGGTTGGCGTGTTCTTTTTCCAGCCGGCGGCGGAAGAAACCGTTGCGCGCCAGCTGGTTCCAGTTGGAGAGAGTCACGTTTTCTTTGACGCTGCGTTCCATGACCAGCGCCTGCACTTTGCGGTCGATGGGCACCAGGCCCAATCCGTGCCGTCGCGCGTGGCGTGGATTGTTGATCAGGGCCGGCTCGCCGTTGACCAGGATCTCGCCGGCATCTACGGCCTCCGCACCGAAGATGGCGCGCGTCAGCGTAGCGTGTCCGGCCCCGACGAGGCCGAAAATGCCCACGATTTCACCGGGATAAACGGCCAGGGATATATCGTGGAAGGCGCCTTTCTTGGACAGGCCGCGCACTTCGAGGCTGGGTTGTTGCTCGTGGGCGGCGGCGTCCAGGGGTTTGGCGCGAACCCAGCGTTCGCCGATGTCGCGCCCCACCATCATCTGCACCAGCTCGCGCTGGGTGACGTCGCCCACCGCCCGCGTGCCCACGTACTCGCCGTCGCGCAGCACCGTCACGCGGTCGGCGATTTCGAACACTTCATCCAGGCGGTGGGAAATGTAAATGATGCCCACGCCCTGGTCGCGCAGGGTGCGGATGATCTGGAACAGATGCTGCACCTCGCGCGGGGTCAGCGCCGCCGTGGGCTCGTCGAGCACGACGACCCGCGCCTGGCGGGAGAGCGCTTTGACGATTTCTACGATTTCGCGCTCCACGACGCTGAGGTTGCCCAGTGTGGCATCGGGATCAATGGAGACGCCCAGCTTGTCCAGGTATTCGCGCGCAATGCGCCGCGCCTCGCGCCAATCGACCAGGAAGCGGCCCAGCCCGTCGCCGCGGCGCGGCAGATGGCCCAGCAGCAGGTTCTCGGCCACGGAGAGGTCCGGCGCGTAGTGTAGCTCCTGGTACACCATGCGGATGCCCAGATCCTCGGCGTCGCGCGGGTGCTCAATGGTGACCGGCTCGCCGGCGAGCAGAATCTGCCCGGCGTCCATGTCGTAGTCGCCGTTGAGGATTTTGATCAGGGTTGATTTGCCGGCGCCGTTTTCGCCGACCAGGGCGTGTACTTCCCCGGCGCGCAGTTCAAAGGGCACTTTCTTGAGCACCTGGACGCCGAAGAAGCTCTTTTCGATGCCCTTCATTTCCAGCAGAGGCGTTGTCATGATGCTCTTTCCTCCAGTCGTGTCCGCAACTGGTCGAAGCCGACGGCGAGCAATAAAACGGCGCCGCTGGCGACCTGTTGATAGAAGGAGGACACGTTCATCAAAATGAGCCCGTTATCCAGGATGCGCAGGATGAGCACGCCGACGAGGGTGCCCAGCAGGCTGCCCTTGCCGCCGCTGAGGCCCGTGCCGCCCAGCACGACAGCGGCGATGACGGTCAGTTCCAGGCCAATGGCCGCGCGCGGGGCGCTGGAAGCAAGCTGCGAGGCGATGAGCAGGCCGCCGGCGCCGGCGAGCAGGCCAGAAATGAGATAGACGCTCATCAGGGTGCGGTTGATGGCGATCCCTGAAAGGCGACTGGCCTCAGGGCTGCCGCCGATGGCGTAAATCCGCCGCCCAAAATGGGTGTGGCGCAGGATGAAGGCAAACAGCACAAAGAGCGACAGCATCAAAATCAGGGAAAAAGGCACGCCAAAAATCGCGCCGCGGCCCAAATACTTGAAGGCGTCGTTGTTGAGTTGGTTGGTCTGCCCGCTGCTGATGATGAAAGCGGCCCCGCGAATGATAGAAAAAGTGCCCAGCGTGGTAATCAGCGGGTTGACTTTGAGATAGGTGATGAAAAAACCGTTGAGGAAGCCTACCAACAGGCCGCTGCCCAGGCCCAGAATGGTCGAGAGCAAGAGGGGGACGCCACTTACGGTCCACAGGTAGCTGGTGACCACGCCGGAGAGCGCCGCGGTGGAGCCCACTGAGATGTCGATGCCGCCGGAAATGAGCACCAGCGTCATGCCGATGGCCACGATACCCGCCGGCGCCAGAGTTTGCGCCAGGTTGATGATATTGGCGCGGGTGAAAAAGAAGGGCGTCTGGCTGGCGAAGAAGGCGATCAGCAGCAGCAACATCAGGGCCAGCGTCAGCTCTGTGGCCCGCTGTGAAAATTGCGCCTGCGCCCGTTGCAGGGTTGTGGGTTGCGCTACTGCCCGTTCGGTCGATGGAGAAAGTTCGTGCATAGGCGTTGCCTCCCGGCTGCCGCCGCCCGGCCCACAACGGTGAGCAAGGCGGCGACAGCGAGAGCTTGCGGTCTAAGCGTTATCCGCAGTAATCAGGCCAATCTTCGGCGTAGTAGTCACAGACGTTGTCGGCGCTGATGAATTCGTGATCCACGTAAATGGACGGTTCCACCGGGCGGCATTCCAGCAGGTCAACCATAGCCGGAATGATCTTGTCGCCGTAATTCTCGGGGAAGTAGGCGGTGGCGCCCAGATAGCGGCTGTCTTCCTTGATCATCTCTTCCTGGCCGGAGGGGTCGGCGCCCTGGCCCACGACGATGATGTCGTCGGCGCGACCGGCGGCTTCGGCGGCGGCGATGACGCCGAGGGCGGTGCCGTCGTTGATGGTTACGGCGATGATGTTGTCGGCGTCAGGGATGCCGGGCAGAGTGTCGGAGGTTACGTTGAAGGCCTCTTCCTGCGTGTTCTGGCTGTCCAGGCGGAAGATCATCTCTTCGGCGACCGGCTCGGGGATGTTGTCCTGCACGCCGTCGAGCATACCCTGCATGCGCGCGGCGGGCACGGGACCGGATTGGGGCAGTTCCAGCAGGAGGATGGCGTCTACTTCGCCATCCCAGTTGTCGATGGCGTATTGCGCGGCGGCCTCGCCAGCGAGAACTCCGGCGTAGTAGTTGTCCGCGCCGAAGAAGGTGGCGCCGGGCATGGGGATGTCAATGGCGATGACGGGGATGTTGTTCTCGCGGAAGCGGCTCATGATCACGTTGCCAAAGGCTTCATCCGTCTGGAATTCGATCACGCCGTCCACGCCCTGGGTGATGAAGTTTTCGGCGTTGGCCAGCGCGGTGGCGCCGTCCAGGCGGTTGTCGGCGAAGACCAGGTCGATGTTGCCCTGTTCTTCGGCGGCTCGTTCAATGCCTTCGCGAACGAGCTGCGTGAAGACGATGTCTTCAGTGAGGTTGGCGAAGCCAATGGTGTATTGGTCTTTGGCCGTGGAGCACTCGTCCGCGGTCTCTACAACGCGGGTGACTTCCACAGCTTCTTCTACGACGCGGGTGACTTCTACGGCTTCTTCCACCACGCGGGTGACTTCTACTTCTTGCTGCACTTCCACAACCCGCGTTTCTACCACGGTTTGCGTCTGTGGCTGGCACGCGGCCAGCGCCATTAGCAAGGCTACCAGTACGACCAGTAGATACTTTGTGTGTTTCATCTTCCTTCCTCCGGCTACTTAATTATAAGAGATTAAGGTCAGCAATTACGCTCTAGGTCCGGCTTGTTTTGATCATTCCATAGGTTTCTCCTTTAAGGCCTCCATCGGTTTTTGCCAGTAATTGATCTCGCTGAGCTTGCGCGCCAGTTCTTCGCGGTCCTCGGGGCCGGCGCTGATGGGGTAGATGCCGTACTCGCGGGCGGCGTCGAAGGCCGCCAGGATGTTTTCGGGGGGGACGTCGCCGAGAATGTTGTGGATGGTGGCGAAGACGTAGCCGCCGCCCGGCGCGAAAATCTTCATACGCCGGCGCACATCCTCGCGGACCTGGTCGGGGGTGGCGAAGGGCAGCACGCGGTGCGTGTCCACGCCGCCGCCCCAGAAGGTGATGACGTCGCCGAAGCGCCGTTTTAGCTCCATGGCGTCCATGTCGTCGGCGTCGGTCTGCACGGAGTTGAAGCAGTCCATGCCGGCGTCGATCAGGTCGGGGAGCAGGGGCATGACCGAGCCGTCGGTGTGGAAGAAGACGGCGGCGTCGCTGTTGTTGTGGATTGCTTCGAAGACCGCTTTGTGGCCGGGCAGGACGAACTGGCGATAGATTTCGGGCTTCATCATGGGGCCGCGCTGGTGCCCAACGTCGTCGGCGACCATGAAGACGTCCACGTAATCGCCCACGGCCCCCAGGTAACGCTCGATGCCGGTGACCAGCTCGTGGGTCAGCCGCTCGAAGAAGTGGTGCGCCAGTTTGGGTTCTGTGAGCATGTGCATGTAGATGGTGTCCCAGCCGACGATGCCCTGGGCGTTTTCCAAGAAGGTGGCGAAGTAGTCGGCGACGATGGCCTTGTCCGTTAAGGTGCGCAGGGTCTGGGCGAAGTTGCGGGCCCATTCCAACTCCTCGTCGGTGACGCGGATGCGGGCCAGGAAGTTGCCTTCGTAGGTGTCGAACCACTCGTCGATCTCTTTCGTGGTGCGCGCCTCGCGCAGGGGGTTGTGGTGCAGGGAGAAGCCGTGCGTGCCTTCGCCGGGCGCTTCGGCGATTTTGACGCCGTGCTCGTACCACTCGTAGTCGCCGAACTCGTTGCGCTGTGGCGAGAAGCCTTCGGGCACCAGATACTCCGTGCCGTCTACGAATTTCCAGGGCTTGAACTGTTCGTTGACCAGGCCCAGCGAGGTGCGGTGGCGGGGCAGGGTCACGGTGTCCACATGGAGGCGCCGGGCAATATCGTACTCCAGCTCGGGCACCTGAATCCAGGTGTGATAGATACGCGCGCGGTGGCGCGTCAGACCCAGGTGACGCTTGAGGTTACCGTAGGCGATGAGGTTGATGCTGGTGACGCCCGTGCCGCCGACGTCGATGGGCACGCGGTCTGTTTCTTCGTGGCGGATGGCTGCCAGCACTCGTTCGCGAGAGTTCATAATATTATGTGAAGCGCCACGTCTGCCCGCGCTGCGCGAGGCGCACGAGCGGGGCCAGCCGTGGGTAGGTGGCGTCGAATTTTTTCTTCAACGCGGCGTCGGACAGCATGCCGCCGGGATCTTCCCAGCCGCTGTAGTGCACGAGATAAGCGCCGTGCTGCTGAGCCGGCGGGTCGTAGGTGAGGTCCAGCGCCTGCAGAAAGCCGGACTCTACCAGAGCCTGCACCGAGGTGTGGCCCACGTCGCGGGCCATGTCCGTCCACGTCGTGGCCTCCAGCAGGGCCAGCGAGGGCCGGCGCAACGGTTGTATCTGTTCGGGGCCGGTAGGCAGCGTGGTCATGTCCCAGCCAATGAGGATCTTGTGCGCCCGTGATAGCTCGAAGGTGACAGTGTAAATGACCGCGCCTTCAAAGTGGTCCACGGGGAGGGGGGTGATGCGGAAAGGCCCCAGGGACACGGGCTGACAGAAGCGCAGCGGAGCGTATTGCAGCGTATCGCCGTCGTTGTAACCGTACCAGTGCGTGCGCGCCAGATGGAACTGTGTTTCCTCCGTGGCATAGATGGGCAGCGGCGGGCGCACGTCGTGGATATCGTCGCCGCGGCGCAGGCAGTAGATTTCGGAGAGGATCATCAGCTCGGCGTGGTGGTCGATGTGGCCGTGGGTGATGAAGACGGTCAGGGGCTGGTCCCAGAAGGCGTCGTCGCAGAAATCGGCGATGGCTTCCAGGGCGCCCAGGCCGGCGTCAAAGAGCACGTTCTGACGCACCTGCCCGTCTTCGATGTAACTAAGGAGGGCCGACAGTTGGCCGCCCGTTTGCTGGCCCACGCGCCGCTTTTCGGTCCAGTAGGCGTAATCCTTGTTGAGCTGGCGGTAAATCACTTCCCTGTGGCTCATGCCCGCGCTCCTTCCGCCACAGCGTCTTGTTGCAGCTCTTCGTCCAGGATCATAGCCAGATGGTAGCGGGGATGGGCGGAGAAGGCGTGGCACACGGAGCCGTCGGGAAAGTCCACGTTCCAATTTTCCCAGGTGGTGGGCTCGCCGGCCTGCGCCCAGCGGCCCCAGCGGCGGCGGATGATGCCCAGGACGGCGTCCTCACGCCCGCCAGCGCGCAATGCTTCAAAAATATAGTGGTGCATGAAGGGGCTGTTGAGCACCATCTCACCCGCCGTGTGTTCATCGCTCACGACGTGCACGTCGTCGTCATCCAGGGAGCGGGCGATGATGGCCTCCTGCAGCGCAGGCGCTTCCTGGGGCGTGGCGGTTTCTGTGAGCAGGGCCAGCGCCGTGGACAGCTGGGAATAGGTATTGCCTTGCTCGTCATCGTTCCAGCGCCCGTCGCGCCAGAAGGCGTCGCGGACTGCTTTTTGCAGGCGCTCGGCGCGCGCCTGCCAGGTTTGCGCGTCGTCAGTGTGGCCCAGCGCTCGGGCCAGCGCCGCCGCCGTTTGCAGCGCCAGCAGGTAGCGCAGGTTGTAGACGGCGTTGGGCTCCCGGCGGGAGAGCGGGGCCCAGTCCAGAAACAGCCGCCGCCCGGTCTGGCTGAGGATGAGGCCGTCGTCGCGCCGGTCCTGGTGGAAACGGCCCAGCATTTTGCGCAGGACGGGCCACAGGTCGCGCACAAAGGCTTCGTCCCCGCTCAGCTCGTGGTAGAGGCTGAGGAGTTCGACCCAGGTGAAATTGTAATCGACGACGACGTAGGCGTGCACTTCGCCGGGCAGCACGCCGGGCAGCACACCGTCGTCGTACGCGCCCTGCGCGGCCATTTCGATGACGCGGCGCAGGGGGCGCAGGTCGCCGCTCATGGCCCACAGGCTGAGGCTTTGGGGCAGCGCGTCGCCCACCCACTGCGCCGCCTCGCGCCAGGTGCAGTCGATGAAGCCGTCCTGCAGGCAGGCCTGGACCGTGCGCTCGCACATGGCGATGACCTCGTCGAGGAGCGGATCGTCGACGTCGAGCGGACGGGTTATTTGCAGCGGGTAATGGGAGGCGCGAATGTGGGGGCGCAGGCGGAAATTGGGGGCTATTGGCCCGGTCAGTTGCAGGAGGAGATAGCGCGCGCCGCGCAGGGCGAAGGGCTCAGCTACCTGGTCCCCGGGGCGCAGGTAGAAGCGGTCGGTCATGCGCACGCGACAGTAAGTGTCCGGATCGGAGAGCACCAGATCGCCGTCGCGTTTCTTTTCGGCGTAGCTGATGGACAGCGTTTCCTGCCCGCCGGCTCCTTCTATCTCCACCCAGGCCTGGCAGGTGACATCGCGCCCCAGGTCAAAGAGCCAGTAGGCGCACCGGCCCTCGTGCAGCGCCGGCGCGTACCAGCCGTCGTCGTGGCGCGGGATGGGGACGGGGCGGGCCGTGGCCCAGCCCTGGCGCAAAAAGCGGTGGGCGTCGTCTCTGGACGTCTCCGGGGCGGGACCCAGGCGCATTTCGGGGTCGGGGAGTAGGAGGTCCTTTTCCTGCAGCAGGGGCAGGGCGCGGGGTTGCAGCGTGTTCCAGGGCGCGCGGCCCGGGGGGGCGACGACGCGGGCGGCGTCCCACTCGCCGTCGTCGTAGGCGGGGTCGGTCCAGTCGTCTTCGCGGCGCAGGCGGCGCTCCTCCACGCCGCTGCCGTAAATAGAAATGCGCGGTACGTTGGGGTCGAAGGAGGGGTTGCGGCGGGCGCGCCACGTAGAGCCGGTGGCGAGGAGTAACTGTCCGTCGCCCTCCAGTTGGGCCAGCAGGCCCGCCGCGCCGCGGTGCACGTAGGCGAAGTGGGAGTAGCCGGGCTGGTAGACCTGGGCGGCCAGCACGTTGCGTCCGGGCCGCAGGTAGGCGGTGACGTCGATATCGTCCACGCTTTGCGCCTGTGGATAACTTCGCGCAGGGCCGCGGGCCACGAAGCGACCGTTGATCCACAGACGGTAGCGGCTGTCGGCGGTGATCAGCAGCCGCGCCGCGCCGGGCGCCGCGGACAGTACCCACGAGGGCGGCGAGCGGAAGTCGAGGTATGCTTCGTGCAGATCGAAAGGGTGCGGCGATCCGATCCACACCGTTTCATCGTGCAAGCGGTCTGTCACCATGTTCCCGAGTGGAGTCATCACGCTCCATACTGTTGCGCCAGTTCGTTGGCCAGGGCATAGGCCCGTTGCAGCCGCGCCACGGGGATGTCCGGCTGCACGAAGTGGCCGGTGTTGAAGACAAAGCCGCCGCCGGGCGCGTAGACGGCGAAACGGTCGCGAATGTACTGATCGAGCTCTTCGCCGTCGTGGGTGTAAAGGCCGTCGACGACGTCCAGGGAGCCGTAGACGACGAGGTCGTCGCCGTAGGTCTCTTTGATTTCCCGGGGGTCCATGCCCGCGCTTTCCTGCACGGGATGGATCATCTGGTAGCCCATCTCCACGAGGTCGTCCATGATGTCCATGATGTAGCCGTCGCTGTGCAGGTTGACCACCGCGCCGCGCTGCCGGGCGTGTTGCACCACGCGTTGGGCGTAGGGCTTGATCATGCGCCGCCACATGGGGGGCGAGAAGAGCATGTTGTTGTTGCTGCCCCAATCGTCGGAGAGCGTGACTACGTCTGCGCCGGCGTCCACGACGTTGTCCACCAGGGCGCAGAGCCAGTCGGCGTAGCGGTCGAACCAGCCGGTCATCAGCTCCGGCTCCAGGCCGAGGTTGGCCCAGCAGTTCTCGATGCCCAGGAAGGAGCTGGTGCCTTCCACTATGCCCCACATGTGACAGATGATGGCCCGTCTGTCGCCGTGGTTGTCCAGGGCCGTCTGCAGGTTGACGCCGGCAAAGTCGGGGTTCCAGTCGGTGAAGGTGAGCCAGAAAGGATCGTCGGGCGCGCGCAGCTCGACGTTGGCCAGATCGCCGACATCTACTTCGCGCCCCAGCTGGTTGGGCCAGGGCACAAAGCCCACGAAGATGTCGATGTTGTACTCGTCCAGGAATTGGCGGCGCGAACCGTATTCGGCTTCCAGCTTGCCCACGAAGTCCTTCTGGTAGAGCCAGCAGTCCAACGGCGTGCGGTCGACGGGCTGGCGGTTGACGGTCGCCAGCACCCGTTCTTTTCCATTCATGCCGCTTTGCTTACGCGAGTCGCTTTGCTTACTGATGTCTCTCTGCCTACTCATGCGCTCGTTTCCTCCTGTTGCTGCTCCCCGGCGGGGGTCAGGTTCAAGATGCTGTCCCAATGGTCCAGGGGTAGCGACGCGACGTAGTTGCTGTGGAACCGTTCCATATAGATCTGGTCCCAGACGGGTACGATGGAGCGGATTTCTTCCGGCAGCCCCTGCAAGATTTCGGCGTAGGCGTGTTCCAGCAGGCGGTAGCCGGAGGTGGGCGACGCCTCGTAGGGAGGGTGGGGGGCGATGACGCCGTCGGCGACCATCGTTTCATCCAGGACGTCGGAAAGGTCGTGTAATAGTTCTAGTTTGCGCTCCCAGGGCGTGTCCAAGGAGACGGCCTCGTCCACGATGGGTTGCAGCGGCTGCGCCATGCGCGGCAGCCGGCGGAAGAAGGCCATGGTCCACTTGTCGTAGGGGAAGTAGCGGCGGTCGAGCATGAAGGCGATCTGCACGCCCAGTCGCAGGGCGCGAGAGAAGGTGATGTTGGCGTAATACTCGTTGTCCCGCAGCAGGGCGCGCTTGAGAGCGTAGACGCCCATGCCCGAAAAGAAGCGGCACCAGTGGGCGATGCGGCGCAGGCGCACCGGCTCCGGATAATACTCGGAGAAGTGCTCGCGCAGCGCGGTGAATTCGCCGGAGGGATCGAGCCACACTTCGCCGTTGACGATGTGTATGATGTCCTCTTCGGGTATGCTGAGCCACTCTTCGAACGTCTGCGGCGCGTGGGTCAGGCCGATGGTGCGCGTGAGGTAATCGGCGAGCGAGTCGGGCTCGATGGCGGCGCTGGCGCTGTACCCTTCGCGCAGGGAGTGGCCCTCGAAGCTCTCGGGCAGGTTGGCCTGCAGCGTGTCCAGCACCGCCTGGCGTTGGGCGAAGGCCTCCTCGGACATGAGAGCGTTGACGCGCACGCCCCAGTGGTGGTCGCGCGAATATTCGTCGTCCAGGCCCAGCACTTCGGAGCCGTAGCCAAAGACGCCGAAGGCGGTCTCCTGCAAGATCTGTGGATGGTGCTCGGCAATGATGGGTCGCAATACCTGTTCAAAGAAGCGGCGACTGGTATCAATAATAGAATCAGGCATTACCATAACCCCTCTACTGGCACTGGCGCGTATGTATGGTGCGAGTTCGTAGTAAGCGCCTTAGCGGTTGGACGGCTAATGAAGTTTTACTTTTTAATCAACCAATACTGCCAGCCGCAAGCACGGAGCGCCGGCATCCTGCCGGCTCCCGGTGGTCGTGCTAGATGCCGGCTTGGAAGCCGGCGCTCCATCATGGCTGCAGTTACGCGGTTAATTCGTGAAACTCCGTAAGCCGTCACTACGAACGTTTAAGGACTTGCTTGATACGGTACAAGGTTTTTGATTTTTGGATTCTTACCGGAGATTGTTGATTTTTGTCTAATGTTAATCTAATATGGGCCGCATTGTAGTGCATTCTGGCGTATGCTGTCAAATAATGGCACAGAGAGCTCCAGATTTTGTTGAAATAGGTCCTTTTTAACAAAAATACACAGCTTGCGACAGAAAAATGAAACAGCTAGAATCTGTCTGATAATCCGCCGTCGCGTCATGGAGCGGGCGGCTGCATGGCCGGCGGCAGCGCCGAAAGCGAGAACGACTATGGGTAGTATGGCGATTTTTGAGAGACGCCAGCAGATCCTGGCGCTATTGCGCGAGCAGGAGAGCGTGCGCGTGGGGGAGCTGGCCGACCTGCTTGACGTGTCTGAGGGCACCGTGCGCAACGATTTGAACGCGCTGGAGGAGGAGCAGCGGCTGGTGCGCGTGCGGGGCGGCGCTCGCTTGCTGGAGAACGACAACCACACGCCCAGCTCGGCCTTTGCGCGGCGGGCGCGGATCAACGCCACGGCCAAACAGCGCATTGCGCGCTGGGCGGCGAACGAGGTGGAGGACGGGGAAGCAATTCTGCTGGACGCCAGCACCACGGTCTACCACATGGCCCCGTTGCTGCGCCAGCGGCGCAACCTGACCATCGTGACCAACGGCATTGAGGTGGCGCGCAGCCTGGCGACCAATTCGGAGCACACGGTGATCGTACTGGGCGGCGTGCTGCGCTCAGACGGCGTTTCGCTCGCCGGCGGCCTGGGCGCGCGCATGCTCAACGACCTGCACGTGAGCACCGCGTTTCTGTCCTGCTCAGGCCTGACGCCGCGGACGGGCCTGACCGACGTGGATATTCAGGAGGTGGAGCTAAAGCGACACATTATGCAAACGGCGCACCGCGTGGTGGTGCTGGCCGATTCCAGCAAGGTGGGGAAGGCCAGCCTGTCTACGTTTGCCCGCCTTTCGGACGTCTCGCACGTGGTGACCGACAGCAATATCGGTGAGGCGGACGTGGAATCGATACGGGAGTGCGGGGTGACGCTGGTGGTGTGCGGGGAGACGACGGCGTCCTCCTTCAGCCCCTATCAGGAAGAAAACCATCCCAGCGAACACTTTACGATTGGGTTTGCCAACCTGAGCGACGAGATACCGTTTGCCATGGAAGTGCGCCGCGGGCTGGAACGGGCGGCGCAGGCCGCGGGCAACGTGGACCTGGTGCTGGCGGACAACAAGCTGGACGGTGAGGTGGCGCTGCACGTGGCCGACCGGCTGATCGGTAAGGGGATCGACCTGGCCATTGAGTATCAGATCGACGAGGGAGTGGGCAACCGGCTGATGGCTAAATTTCGCCAGGCGGATATCCCGGTGATCGCCGTGGATATTCCCATGGTGGGCGCCAGCTTCTTCGGTGCGGACAACTATCGCTCGGGGCACGCGGCGGGCGTGGCGTTGGGCAAGTGGGTCGACGACCACTGGGATGGCGAGGTGGACCGCGTGATCGTGCTGGAGGAGCCGCGCGCGGGCGCGCAACCGGCGGCGCGCATTCAGGGGCAGATAGACGGGTTCCAGGAAGTGTTGGGCGAGTTGCCCGAAGCGCGCTTCACGTATCTGGACG
>DATHSI010000345.1:0-25886 GCA_035464315.1 Candidatus Sulfomarinibacteraceae bacterium | reverse complement strand
CTTCACGAGGCAGTGGAACAGGCGCTGGACGAGATTGAGTGGCTGGGCGCCGAAATCGACCTGACCCTTTTGGAATGGGATGACGAGGAAGACGCCAGATTGTGAGTTCTTTTTCTCCACGTAATCTCTGGCCGCTAGTTGCCTTAATTGCCCTGGCTATGTGGGGCGCCCCATCAATTGTTCAGGCTCAGGAATCTTCGTTTCAGGCGGAGAGCGACGTCTCTTACACGTTCGGGCAGGTGATGCGCTTCTCGCTGCGCGCCAAGAGCAGCGAGCCCATTACCCAGGCGACACTCTTCTTCAACACGCCTGAGATGGAGAGCACTTTCAGTGTGGAGTTTGACGTGGAGCCGGCCACAGAAGTCAGTCTGGCGCACGATGTGTCTCTGACTCAGGTGCGCTTGGCCCCGTTCACTACCGTGCGCTACTGGTGGCGCCTGACCACCGATGGCGGTCCTGTGACCGTGGAAGAACAGGTGCTGGATTACATAGACGATCGCTACGAGTGGCACGAGGTGACGGACAACGAGGTGACTGTGTACTGGACGGGCGAGGATATGGGCCTGGGACAGACCGCTCTTGATGTCGTGCAAGAAGCCCGGCCACAACTGGAGGCGATTCTGCCGCAGACGGTGGCGCCGGCGCGCATCTATATCTATCCGGGGATGGCCGATCTGCGCTCTGCCCTGCGTCTGACCGGGCGCGATTGGGTGGGGGCCGACGCCATGCCCGAGCTGGACGTGGTATTGGTCACTGCAGTTAACCCGCGCACGGCGGCGTTCGATCTGGGACAGAGCATTCCGCACGAGCTGAGCCACCTTTTGCTTTATCGGGCTGCCGGGGCTAACTATGATGCTGTGCCCAGGTGGTTTGACGAAGGTCTGGCCACTCAGATGGAGTTTGCGCCGAATCGAACCTATGACATTGTGTTGGAGGAGGCCGTCGCCGGCGGTGCAACCAGATCACTTGTCTCGCTGTGCGCCGCTTTTCCGTCAGGCGAGGCGCAGGCGCAACTGGCCTATGCCCAGAGCGCGTCAGTCGTAGATTATGTTCGTCGCGAGTACGGTGATGGCGCCCTACGCCGCATGATAGCCGCCTTCGCCGATGGCGCTGATTGCGATTCTGGCGTGCGCCGCGTTCTGGGCCTCTCGCTGGCGGAGCTGGAAAGCGAATGGTTGGAACGAGAGCAGCCGCTGTCCCCCCTGGGCCGCATCTGGCAGGAGTATGGCCTGTGGATTCTGTTGCTTGGCGGCGGGTTCGGCATGATGAGTCTGCTGCTCTTGCCTGTGAGGAAAAGGTGATAACGGGATATGAATAATCAAGCGGAACAGGAAACTTTTCGGCAGTTGCTGTTACAGGGTACGCGGCTGCTGAAGCAAGGGCGTTCGAAAAAGGCGCTCCCTCTGTTACAGCGCGCTCACGAGATCAAACCGCAGAACCCCGACGCGGCGCTCAATCTCAGCGGCGCCTATATTCTGTCCGGCCAGTTCAAGAAAGCGATACCGATTTTGGAAGGCCTGCGCGAGCAAGAGCCGCGCAATGCGATGGTCTGGACTAATCTGGGCGCTGCTTACCTCGGCAATCCTGTCCTGGCTACGGATGACCAGCAGCAGGAAGCGGTAGCGGCCTTCGAGCGCGCTCTGGAACTGGATCCTGATGCGCCCAGCGTGGCTTACAACATCGGCCTGATCTTTCGCGATCGCCAGGATCGAGCCAAGGCCATTCGCTGGTTCCGCAGAGCGGTTGAGACCAATCCACAGGACCGGCACGCACAGAACATTCTGGAGAAGTTGCTCGCAGAGGAGGAGTGAGCGCTGAATGACGGCTCTGTTAAGGTTGTTATGTTAAAATCAGGTTGAGGCGATTTGATACCGTGTGCGAGGGTGCACGGGCGTGCGGACAAACCGGATCCTCGCGCTGGCATGTGGAGGTTATGCAGGAACACGAAGAATTGATCATCGTAGGCGGTGGCCTGGCCGGAACGGAGGCTGCCTGGCAGGCGGCGGAGCGCGGTATTCAGGTCAGGCTGTACGAGATGCGGCCCAGACGAGAAACGCCGGCGCACGTCACTGACCGGCTGGCCGAACTGGTGTGCAGCAATTCCCTGGGCTCGACTATTGCCACCAAGGCGCCGGGACTGTTAAAGGCCGAAATGCGCGGTCTGGGGTCAATGATCCTGGAGTGTGCCGAACGCTCTGCTGTGCCGGCCGGGTCTTCATTGGCCGTCGACCGCAATCGCTTTGCGGCGTTGGTCACGCAGCGCGTGGACGAGCATCCGCGCATCGAGGTTGTTCGAGAAGAGGTCACGACGATCCCGGAGCAGCCCTGTATTATCGCCACCGGCCCGCTCACGTCCGACGCGCTGGCACACGATATCGGCAAGCTGAGTGGGCAGGAGTACCTCTACTTCTACGACGCGCTGTCGCCAATCGTCAGCCACGAAAGCATCAACATGGATAAAGCGTTCCGAGCCTCGCGCTACGATCGCGGCGAGCAGGAAGAGGGGGATTACATCAATTGCCCCATGTCCAGGGCGGAGTACGATGCCTTTTATGAGGCGCTGGTGGAGGCGGAGCAAATCACGCTGCGGGAATTTGAGCGCGAAGATGCGGAGTTCTTTGAAGGATGTCTGCCGGTAGAAGTACTCGCCGGTCGTAATCGCGATGCCCTGCGCTTCGGCCCGCTGCGCCCCGTTGGCCTGGAGAACCCGCACACGGGCGAGCGACCTTATGCCGTCGTGCAGTTGCGCCAGGATAACCTGGCGGGCACCCTGTACAATCTGGTCGGTTTCCAGACCAATTTGCGTTGGGGGGAACAACGCCGCGTGCTACGCATGATTCCCGGCCTGGAGGAGGCGGAATTCTTGCGTTATGGCATGATGCACCGCAACACGTACATCAACGCGCCAGAACTGCTGCACCCTTCGATGCAGTATCGTAATCGCGCAGACCTCTTTTTCGCCGGCCAAATCACAGGGGTGGAAGGGTACGTGGGCAACGCCGGCACCGGGCTGTTGGCCGGCATCAATGCTGCCCGCTTTCTACAGGGCGAGCATCCGGTGATCCTGCCGGCGACGACGATGCTGGGGGCGCTGGCTCATTATGTGACGCACGCCGAGGCGCGGCGCTTCCAGCCGATGAAGGCCAATTTCGGCCTGCTGCCCATGCCCGAACAGCGCATGAAGAAGAAAGAACGTTATGAATATTACACGCGCCGGGCGCTGAGGACGCTGCGCCGCTTTGCGCGGGACCGCCGGCTGCACTTCGACCGCGCTGCTGCGGAAGGCGAAGGAAAACCAGATGGCGAAAAGGCGCCCGCCTGATCGCTGCGACAGGTTTCTCACTGGTTGTGATGAGTAAGTCGCGCAGTGTGGTGTGGCTCGCCTTCATTCTTTTGTGGTCCGCCGCTGTTGGCTGCGAGCCTGCAGCGCCGCCATCCGGGAATGTGGGCACGGCTACGTCTGTGAGCTCTGCAACGGCGCCGCCGCCCACGCCAACGGTAGGTTCTAGCGCCACGGCGTCGCCGCTTCCCACGCCGACGCCGCCTCCGGCACCTGAACCCACGAGTGAGCCCGCTAAATTTGACGGGGAGCGCGCGTTCACGCAGTTAGAAGCGCAGATGGCCTTCGGCCCGCGATATCCGGGCAGCCCGGGGCACGAAGCGGTTGGCGATTACATTGTGCAGGAATTGGAGGCTCTGGGTTGGGAAGTCACCGAACAGCTCTTTCCCTACCAGGGCGTACAGGGTAGAAACATCATCGCCAGCGCCAATCAGGGAGCGGGCGACGTGATCATCGTCGGCGCTCACTATGACACGCGTCGTGTAGCGGACCAGACGCCGGGCGGGGTGGAGGCTGAACTGCCTGTACCGGGCGCGGTGGACGGCGCCAGCGGTGTGGCCGTCCTCTTGGAACTGGCGCGCATTCTGGATCTCGATGCGGTTCCGGCCGAAATCTGGCTGACCTTTTTCGATCTGGAGGACAATGGCGGCGGCGGCATTCCGGGTTGGGATTGGATAGTAGGCTCTACGTATATGGCGGAGAATCTGGAGACGGAGCCGCGAGCGATGGTTCTGGTGGATATGATCGGCGACGCCGACCAGCAGCTTTACTACGAAGGGAACTCTGACCCGCGGCTGCGGGAGGAATTGTGGCAAATTGCCGCCGATCTGGGCTATGGTGACGTGTTCATCCCTGAGGTGCGCTATACCATGATCGATGACCACGTACCGTTTAAGGAGCGCGGGATTCCGGCAGTGGATATCATCGATTTTGATTACCCTTATTGGCACACGGTGGAGGACACGGCGGACAAGGCAAGCGCCCAGAGTTTGCTGCGCGTCGGTCACACGCTTGAAGTGTGGCTGGAGAATTATTTAGAGTAGAGATTGCGATATGCGCACAGCACAGGATGCGATACACTGTGCGTATTAATGTAGAGAACGGAGGTGGCTATTACGACTCAAGATGGTTTATTTCCCACCGCCCGCCCTCAGGAACGCGCCTTGCTGGTAGGCACGGAACTGAAGGCAGGACGGCCATTACTTCCGGTGGAAGAAAGTCTCAACGAATTGGAGCGGCTGGCGGACACGGCCGGTCTTCTGGTTGTGGGTCGTATCTGGCAGCGTTTCGATCATCCTGACCCGGCGACCTACATAGGTTCGGGGAAGGTAAACGAAGTGCGCGCCATGCTGAACGAGTTGGACGCCGATGTGGCTTTGTTCGACGACGAGCTTTCGCCGCGGCACCAGCGAGAGCTGGAGAGCGCCTTTGGCGAGGATATCAAAGTAATCGATCGCACAGCCCTAATCCTGGACATCTTTGCCCAGCACGCACAGACGGCAGAGGGGCAGTTACAGGTGGAGCTGGCGCAACTGGAATACCGGCTGCCGCGTCTGACGCGCATGTGGACGCACCTTGCGCGCCAGGCCGGCGGACGCGCCGGCGGCGATGGCGGCGGCGTCGGTGTTCGCGGTCCGGGCGAGAAGCAGCTGGAAATGGACCGGCGTGAAATTGGCCGGCGCATCTCCGTGATCAAAGAGGATCTGGAGAAGGTTCGCGCGCGACGGGAACAGCACCGCGCCAAGCGCCAGCAAACGGCGTTGCCGGTTGTGGCCATTGTGGGCTACACTAACGCCGGCAAATCAACGCTGTTGAACCAGCTAAGTGGATCGCGGCTGGTGTCAGCCGACATGCTTTTCGCCACACTGGACCCTACTACCAGGCGCGTCAAGATGCCGTCTGGACGGGAAGCGCTCTTCACAGACACGGTGGGCTTCATTCAGAAGTTGCCCACGCAAATTGTGGCAGCCTTTCGCGCCACGCTGGAGGAAATCGCTGAGGCGGATATGATACTGCATGTGGTGGATGCCACCCATCCGGACGCTACGGCGCAGAATGAAGCAGTAGAGGACACGCTCGCCGAGCTGGAAGTGGATCACCTGCCGCTTGTGATGGCCCTGAATAAAGTGGATCAGCTTCCTGAAGGTGCTGAATTGCCACACGTACTGACAGCGGGCCACAATTCAGTGCCCATCTCCGCCCTGACCGGCTATAATATAGAGACGCTGCTCCTGGCTGTCGAAGCGGTCATGGAGCGGTTCTTGAAATCAGTCCGTGTTTTTCTGCCTTACAGTCGCGGCGATCTGATGTCTTTGTTCTATGAACGGGGCCAGGTGTCGGAGGAATCACACGAGGCGGAGGGTGTGTCGCTCCAAGGACAGTTGCCCGAACGGCTGCTTCCTTACTTTTCCGACTACACCGTGGAGACCACGAAGTCGTAGAAGGGAAAGGCGCTTAGCAAACACAGGTGCTTAGATGGATCAGCGCATCAATGAACTGGTCGAACGACTCAATGCATTTCTGGTCCAGCGCCCCGGCGTGTTACCGCTGGTTGGCCTGGGGTTGATTGTCTTCAACCTGCTGCTGCAGATTTATCCGGGGCCGGAGGCCTGGATTGCGGCCAGCGATCTGTTTTTGCACCTGGGCCTGATCGTCAGCGTCATTGGCCTGCTGCTGATCAACGTCTACCGTCACTAAAACAGGCCTTAATGAGTGGGGAGCCATCAAAGGCGGCCCACGTGCCGGATATGCTTGCTTTGCTCTACACAACGACGTTTTAACTATCTGGGAAGCGGATAACGGATTTATGGACCGTGTTCAGAAACTGGCTCGCCGCCAGGATGTGCAAGAGGTGCTGGACGGTTACCGGGACGCGTGCGCAGAGATTGTCGACCTGGCAGTGGCCATTCAGCAAATTCCGGCGCCTACGTTTGATGAAGAAGCGCGAGCTGGTTTCATCGAGACACAGTTTGTGGAACGTGGACTGCAAGATGTGCAGCAAGATGAATTGCACAACGTCTATGGCCGTTTTCGCGGCGCGGGAGAGCAAGAACCGCTGTTTGTGACGGCGCACACCGATACCGTGTTTTCCAAAGAGACCGATCATGCTGTGCGGCGCCACGGCGGGCAGGTTCACGGCGCCGGCATTGCCGACAATTCCATGGGAGTTGCCGCTTTACTTACGCTCGTCGAGAGCATCAGAGACCTCGGGCTGCGCTTCTCGCGCGACATCTGGTTCGTGGCCAATGTGGGCGAGGAAGGGTTAGGCGACTTGCGCGGTATGCGCGCTGTGCTGGACCGTTTTGGCGACCGGGGACATTACATCGTGTTGGAGGGCGGATTGTACGGTTACGTCTGCCACCAGGCCATCGGCGTGAGACGCTATCGCATCGCGGTTGACGGACCTGGCGGCCATTCGTGGGGAGCGTTTGGGACGCCCAGCGCCACACACGCCCTGGGAAGGCTGATCACGGCTATCGACGACCTTGAGGTTCCTGAATCGCCTAAGACGACGTATAACGTGGGCGTCGTCGAGGGAGGAACCACCATCAATGCTATCGCCCAGGCAGCTCAACTCCAGTTGGACTTGCGTTCTGAAGATGGCAGGGCGCTGAATACGTTGGTATCGCAGGTCCGCAAGCTGGTGCGGCAGGCGAACGAGCAGGCTGACATCTCGGTGTGTATGACGCTGATTGGAGACCGGCCCGCGGGACAGATATCCAGAGATACCCCTCTGGTGCAGTGGGCTGTCAGCGCCCTGGAGGAGATGGGGTGTACCGAGATGGAGTTCACGGTTGGAAGTACGGATGCCAATATACCGCTGAGCCGTGGGCTTCCCGCCGTCTGCATTGGAATCACTCAGTCGGGCAACACTCATCGTCCGGATGAGTATATGGAGACGGAGCCTATTCCGCTGGGCGTGGGTCAAGCGCTCCTGTTGACGCTGGCTGCCGCCGGCGTTGAGACCTAGCCCTGGGAGTTTTTCACTATTTGACAAGAAGGGGCTGCGCTATATGCTTAGGTAGCAGTCAAACAGTCGCCAACAGATTTCCGGCAAACAATTGTCTCTCGGCATGCCGGCGCTCATTTTGTGGGTGGGTGGCGCGCCAGCGGGCAGGTGGAGCAAGCTCGAAATTTCCACTTCCGGTGAGTGGCGTGGCCGCTGAGGGCTTGACTGACTCAGGTGGATCTGCTGAATCGTGCAGAGGTGATGGGAGATGACAGATAACGATAGGGGAAGGCAGACCGAGTTGTTTGGGTTGCGCGAGGTGCCTGAACTACCGTCATCTCTTCCGGAAGTTGAATACCGCCCGGTACCGGGTGACATTTCTGAGGGCGAAGAGCAGCCGCGACCCGTCTGGCGGGTGAGATTTACACCCGCAACCGATCCAGGCCAACAGTTCGGGTTGCAGATCAACGGTGAAGTTGTTTTTGGGCGGCAGCCGGCGGCAGAAGACAAGGACAAACTCATAGATCTCAGCCGTTTTGGGGCCGAGGCTTTGGGCGTGTCACGGCGGCATGTTATGCTGCGACCGACGACGACGAACCTGTTTATTGTCGATCTGGGAAGCACAAACGGGACCTTTCGCAACGGGCGGCCAATCGGAAGCCACACGCCATACTCGCTCGTCGATCGTGACATAGTCACGATGGGCAAGCTCCCGCTGCTCATCGAAATCGTAGAGCGCCCATCCATGCCTGTCAGCGAGGAGCGGGATGAACTGGACCTGGCGGCATCTCTGTTACAGATAGCCAAGGCCATTACCTCACAACTCGATCTGGACGATGCCCTGAATCAGGTGGCGGAGACGGCCCGGGGCCTGACATCGGCGGGGGAAACCGGCATCTGGCTCGTAGACGAAACTACAGGTGAATTGCTGCTGGAGGCACAACGGGGCATCGGCGATGAGAAGCTGCGGCGCATGCGTTTGCCCACAGATGGCGATTCTTTGGTTGGTGAGGTATTGCGCACAAACAAGCCGCTGCGCACCAGCCGACGGCCGGGCGAAGAGGAGATTAAAGTCAAGACCGGTTATCTTGTGGAGGCGCTGGTCTACGTGCCGATTACCCTGGGCGGCGTAACCTTCGGGGTTTTATCCGCCGTCCATCGCGAAGTGGGCAAGACGTTCTCGCGCCGCGACGAACAATTACTGGCGGCGATTGCTGATTTCGCGGCGATTGCCATCCAGAACGCGCGGCTCTACCATCGCACCGATGCTGCACTTGAGCGGCGCTTGAAGGAATTGGCGGCTCTCAACCGGCTCTCGTCTACCCTTTCTTCTTCTCTGAACCTGAATGAAGTTTACGAGGTTCTGGTGGAACAGGTGAACCGTTACTGGCCCGTCGAGGCTGTGAACCTGTTCCTGGTGGATGAAGCCGGCAAGCGGTTGCGCCTCCACGGCGAGGGAGGGCTACCGGACGAGAAAGACCAGACGTATTCGGTGGCGCGTGGCATCGTGGGGAAGGTCGCTCGCAGCGGCAAACTGACGGTAGCCAATGACGTGCAGAGTGATCCAGATCTGGTAGAGGAGATCGACGCCGCAGGTGTTGGCGAGGCGCGGTCGCTGGTCTGTGTGCCACTGCGTGTCCAGGAGCGCATTGTTGGTGTCCTGGCGCTGCTCAACAAGGTCGATGGCAACTTCACGGAAGAAGATGTTATCCGCCTGCGTGCTTTTACCAGTCCCATGGCCACTGCTGTGGAAAACGCGCGCCTTTACGCAGAGTCCGAGCGCCGCCGGCGGGCCATCCAGGCCACGGCGCAAACGCTGCCGCAACCGCTTCTCATTCTGGATGAAGAGGGTCAACTGCTGGTCACCAATGATGCGGCGCAGAGGCTGTTACGCACGAATATGTCTGATCTCTTTGAAGCGGTGAGTAGTGGCGTGGGTCGCACTACGGAAGTTGAAATCGGCGACCAGACGTTTGTGTCGACGGTAGAGCACGTGGATGACGTGGGCACCATCGTAGTGATGCAGGACATTACCTACGTCAAAAAGCTGGAGGCAGATCGCTCCGATTTCATGCACGCACTTTCTCACGACATGCGCAATCCGCTGACGTCCATCGTGGGCTATACCCAGGTAATGAAGAAGACGTTGCCGCCGGATGAGAAATACCGACTTTATCTGGAACGGATCCGCATGTCAGCCGATCGCATGCTGGAGATGGTGAACCAGCTTCTGCAGACAGTTGATGCGGAGGATATCGAACAGCTTAACCGCCAGCCGTGCCAGCTGCGGCCCATTTTGGAGAAGGTGCTCCAGGATGTGGAAGGGATTGCTATGAGCAAGTCTATCACGATTGATTTGCAGTGCCGCGGGGAGGAGTATCCGCTACTTGCCGACAGCAATCGACTGTATCATGCCATCTTAAATCTGGTAGAGAATGCGATCAAATACTCACCGGCTGAGTCGCGGGTCGAACTACTGGCTGTTTTTGATCACGAAGAAACGATTATTCGCGTGGTGGATGAGGGGCCGGGAATCCCCGAGGAAGATCTCCCCCTCGTTTTTGAGAAATATTACCGGGGCGCGCAGGCGGGTGCGCAAGCAGGAAACGGCCTGGGCCTGGCGGTCGTGCGTTCTATTGTGGCGGCGCACGCCGGGACTGTCTCGGCAGCAAACCGGCCCGAGGGCGGCGCTGAGTTTACCATCAGACTGCCGCCCAGCATGCGCCTGCCGGCAGCCGGCGAGGGGCCCGCTATTACTTAAGGGTGTGCATCACCTGTTCAGCTGCCGCCACCGTTCTCTCAATTTCCTCATCACCGTGTTCTGTGGAGAGAAAGCCTGCCTCGTACTGTGAGGGAGCAAGGTAAATGCCTCGTTGCAGCATACCCTGGAAGTAGCGGGCAAAGCGCCCGGTATTTGCCTGGCTGGCCGTCTGCCAGTCTGTCACCAGCTCGCTGCTAAAAAAGAGGCCAAACATGGTGCCAGCGTGGCTGGTTGTGACAGGCACACCGGCGCCGTCCGCTGCCTGCTGCAAACCGTCTACCAGGCGCTTTGTTGTCGCCGCTATGCTTTCCCAGACGTCAGATCCCTGTAACGTCTGCAGCGTGGTGATGCCGGCGGTCATAGCCAGCGGATTCCCAGAGAGGGTACCTGCCTGGTACATGGGACCGGAAGGAGCCACCATCTCCATGATATCCCGGCGACCGCCGTAGGCGCCGACTGGCAGACCCCCGCCGATCACCTTACCCAACGTCGTGAGGTCTGGCTCTATGTCATAAAGCGCTTGTGCACCGCCCGGATGCACGCGAAAGCCGGTCATGACCTCGTCGAAGATGAGCAGCGCTTCTTCCTCAGCAGTCAGCCGGCGTAAGCCCTGCAGGAAGCCTTCGGCGGGGAGCACAACGCCCATGTTACCGGCGACCGGCTCGATGATCACGCCTGCAATCTGGCCGGGATATTCCTGGAAAAGCTGCGTAACCACTTCCAGATCATTGAAGGGCGCAACGAGTGTGTCCGCCGTGGTCGAGGCGGGCACGCCGGGGGAGTCGGGCAGTCCCAGTGTGGCCACGCCGGAGCCTGCCTTGACCAGCAATTGGTCGGCGTGGCCGTGATAGTTGCCCTGAAACTTCACGATCTTGTCGCGACCGGTATAGGCTCGGGCCAGACGCAGCGCGCTCATGGTGGCTTCTGTGCCGGAATTGACAAATCGAATCAACTCCAGGCCGGGCATGAAGGAGCGGATGAGCCGCGCCAGCTCAATCTCCAGTGGGCTGGGAGCGCCGAAGCTGGTGCCGCGCGCCGCGGCCTGGTTTAGCGCGGATATGACGTTGGGGTGCGCGTGCCCCAGGATAAGGGGGCCCCAGGAGAGGACGTAATCGATGTAGCGATTGCCGTCGACGTCGAAGAGGTAAGCGCCCTGGCCTCTTTCGATGAACAGCGGATTGCCGCCGACGGCGCGGAAGGCGCGGACCGGTGAACTGACGCCGCCGGGCATCAGCCCTTGAGCTTCTTCGTATAGCGATTGTGACTTCTGATTGCCAGGCATCTCTTTCTCCGTACTGTGTGCAGGCGCGTTCAGGTCGTTTCGGGCAGCCAGCCGGCCTGCTCGGCACGCTCGCGCACCAGATCGGCCAGCTGTCCAATGAAAAGCGGATCGGTGTTGAGAGCGGGAGGGCGCTCTAGCCGGATGCCGTGCTGCGCGGCGACCTGCTGCGCTTCGATATCAATGTCGTACAGGATTTCCACGTGGTCGGAGACGAAGCCGACCGGGATACTGATCAGGTTGCGTATGCCCTGTTCGGCCAGCGCCGGAATGTACTCCTCCAGTTGTGGGCCAAGCCATGGCTCAGGGCTGCGCCCGGCCGATTGATAACTCCATGACCATTGCTCGTCGCTCAGCCCGGCCCCTTCTGCTACCAGTGCAGCCGTTTCCCGGAGTTGCTGGTCGTAAGGATCCCCCATCTTCATGATGCGTGTGGGCAGGCTGTGGGCGCTGAAAATAACGTGCACTGAGTCGCGCTCAGCTGCGGGCCAGCGTTGCAAGCCATCCTGCACGCGCTGAACGAGGGCCTCGATGTACTCTGGCGCGTCGTGATAACTGGAAATATGCTCGAAGCTAATGTCGCCGTGGAACATGCGCAGGCCATCGGCAATTTTGGCCTGGTACTTGGCCACGCTCAGCTTGCTATAGTGCGGCGCCAGTACCAGGCTCACGGCGCGCTCAATGCCGTCCTGAACCATGTCGCGAATTGTTTCTTCGATCCACGGCGCCCAGTGGCGCATACCCAGGTAACAGCGAAAATCGTCGCCCAGCGCTTCCTGGACGGCATCTACCTGCTGGCGCGTTATTTCCAGCAAGGGGGATTTGCCCCCTATCTGGCTGTAGTTGTGAGTTATTTCTTCCAGAACGGCGGTGGAGGTCACGCGTCCGTTGCGGATGTCGGCGAGATAGCCCGGAAGTTCCTCCAGAGAATTGGGCCCGCCATAGGCCATAATCAGAACACCGATAGGTTGCCTTGTTTCCGTCATCATTTCCCTTATTGATCTTATGGCTCTTAAGTGCTGGTTTGTTCGTGGACGTAATCGACCAGGCGCCGCACGTTTTCCACGGGCGTGTTGGGGAAGATGCCATGCCCCAGGTTGAAAATGTGTCCCGGGCGCCCCTGCGCCCGTTGCAGGACGTCGTCAATGCGGTGCCTCAGCTCGGGCCAGGGGGCCAGCAGGCTGACCGGATCAAGATTACCCTGAATCGCTTTTTGCAGGCCGATCTTTTCCCAGGCCCAGTCGAGGGGCATACGCCAATCAACGCTAATCACGTCCCCGCCGCACGCTGCCACCATGTCCAGGTAGGCGGCAGTGCCCGTGCTGAAATTGATCAGGGGCACGTCGGCCTCCTGCACCATCTCGAAAAGCCTTGTATTGTACGGCTGCACATAGCGTTCGTAATCGGCCTGGCCCAGGGCCAGTCCGGCCCAGGAGTCGAATAGCTGCAACGCCGAGGCGCCGGCGCGCACCTGCGCCAGGAGATAGTCGGCCTGTACGGTGACCAATTTGTCCATCAGTCGCCGCCAGGCAGCCGGCTCACTGTACATCAGCGTCTTGGCCTTAATGTAGCTCTTGGACCCGCCGCCTTCAATGGCGTAGCTGGCCAGCGTAAAGGGGGCGCCGGCAAAGCCGATGAGCGGGATGTCGCGCGACTGTAGCTCGGCGGAAACAATGCCAATTGCCTCCAGTGTGGCGGCCAATCGCGTATCTTGTGCCGGCGGGGTAGCCAGCACGTCGATGTCGTGCGTGCGGGTGATCGGATTGTGGATGCGCGGCCCCACACCTTTTACAAATTCCAGGTCAAGACCCATGCCAATGAGTGGGGGCAGAATGTCGGCGAAAATGATGGCTGCGTCTAGTTCAAAGGCCTCGATAGGTTGTAGAGTGATTTCTGCGGCCAATTGGGGATTGCCAAGGACCTCGAGCATGCTGTGGCGGGCGCGAATCTCGCGATATTCGGCCATGTAGCGCCCGGCCTGCCGCATCAGCCACACGGGCGTGGCGTCCACCGGCAGCCGCCGGCAGGCGCGCAAAAAGCGCGAGGTAGGAGCAGAGTTATCTGTCATTGTGTTATGCCTTTGTCTTAAATCTTTGTCGTTCTGAGCAGGATGCACGCTGCGGTATCTCAGGAGCCGCCCTGCCACACTGCCTTACCGATGAAAAATGGGCCCAGTCGCTCCAAATGGAGCGAGGTTTGCTTTGTCTTGCGCATACGTTGTACGATGTGCGAAAGTGGATATAGCTCTGGTCCAACCAACCCTACGACGAAGTCATTGTCGTTCTTGTCCAGGCCGTGACAGGCCAGACGAATGTCATAGCCGTGGCCCGCCTTGCCAAATGCGCGCCCAATGCCGCCATGTTCCATCAGAATGACGCGCTGTTCATCTGCGTTCAACTGCTCGAAAGAGCCGGCGCGGCGCAGCGGATACCAGATGGCCCAGGGCAGCATAGGATCGGTCACACGTTGTTGCGGTCGCCGGATCAAGGTCTGTTCCAGATCTGATTCGTAGCCGATAGCGTAGGTGCGACCCAACATGGTGTATTCAGGCTTGGGCCTCAGGTGGTTGAATGGAGGCCGGTTCAGAAAACGGCGCAGATCCTCGACGAAGTAATTGGGATCTTCGCTATATGTGAGGAGGGCGATACCCTTTGGATCGTTGATGTCCTCATACAGTACGGCGCGTATGCCTTCCTGCTTCAGCGCCTCGATGAGGGGGGATGAGTCGTCGCAATCTCCGTAAGCCAGCAGCTGCATGAACAGCCGGCGGCTAGAAGAGATCACGTTCCCTTCGGCGCTACGCCCTTTTTCGGTGATGTCAACAGCGTCAGCTTCTTCACTTCTTTGTATGTCTAATGCCATTGTTCCTTCAACTCCGCAGTTATGTTCATCGACTCAACCAGGTAGCTGCTTCCCTGGCGTGATAGGTAATAATCATATCGGCGCCCGCGCGTTTGATGCTGGTTAACGTTTCCAGGACAACTCGCTCTTCGTCCAGCCACCCATTGGCGGCAGCCGCTTTGAGCATGGCGTATTCCCCGCTGACGTTATAGGCAGCCATAGGCAGTTGTGGATACGCATCACGCAGCCGTCGAATGACGTCCAGATAGGGCAGGGCGGGCTTGACCATGAGAAAGTCGGCGCCTTCCTGTACGTCCAACGCGGCCTCGCGGAGGGCCTCCCGCACATTGGCCGGATCCATCTGATGCGTGGTGCGGTCGCCGAACTTAGGCGCGCCTTCGGCTGCGTCGCGAAAGGGGCCGTAGAAAGCAGAGGCGTACTTGACAGCGTAGGACATGATGGGAACGTGGGAGAATCCCTCTTCGTCCAGCCGGCGGCGAATGGCGCCCACCATGCCATCCATCATGCCGCTGGGAGCCACGATGTCGGCGCCGGCCACGGCGTGCGCCAGGGCCACGTGGCCCAGGATGGGCAGAGTCTCGTCGTTGAGAACGTAGCCTTCCTCCTGGTTGGGCGCAGGGCGCTCGCCGTTGCTCTGATTCAGGAGACCGCAATGCCCGTGGTCGGTATATTCGCAGAGGCAGACGTCGGTGACCACCAGCATCTCGGGCACGCTGTCCTTGATGGCGCGAATGGCCCGGGGGATGATGCCCTGTGGATTGAAATTCTCCAGACCAACGGGATCTTTGTGCTCGGGGATGCCGAAGAGGATGACCGCCGGTATGCCCTGTTCGGCAACTGCTTCTACCTCGCGGGGTAACTGATCCACGGAAAACTGGTGAATGCCGGGCATGGAGTCGATGGGATTACGCACGTTGCTGCCATGCGTTACAAACAAGGGATAGATAAAATCGTCCGCACTAAGGCTCGTTTCGCGCACCATACGACGCATGGCGGGCGTCGCCCTCAGACGTCGCAGGCGCACCACGGGAAATCCGCGTTCTCTGACCTCCGCGCTGATGCGTTTCTTGCTCTCATCTAACATGGTTACAGGACTTCCTTGACAATCTTAAGGTAATTGTTGTGTATCTCCAGGACACGAGGACGGATGTCAAATAGCGTAGCGCACACGTACCACGCGGGACCGCGGAAATCCTACCCGTTCTTGTAATAGGTACGGATGGCGTCGACGAGACCATCCATCGTATATGTCTCGGCCACTATGTCGGCGGGCATCTCCAGCTCGGCCGCTGTGCCTGCAGTGATCGGTCCGATGCAGGCAACATGTGCATCCGCGACGCGGCGTCGGACCTCTTTGGGACCACCCACCAGGTCTACGAAATTGCGCACGGTGGAGGAGCTGGTGAAAGTGACCAGGTCGACGTCCTCCAGTTGCGCCAGTTCGTCTTCGCTGATCAGGGCTGGCAATGTGCGGTAGGTGGCGATCTCCTCTACGCGCGCGCCCTGCTCGACCAACATGTCTGCCAACGTTGCGCGTGCCAATTCGGCCCGGGGCAATAGAATGGTCAGACCCTCAACATCACCAAGACCTTCGGCGATGCGCTCGGCGACAAACTCGTCGGGAACGAAATCGGGCTCAACCCCCGCCTCCGCCAGGGCCTGGCCCGTGGCGGGCCCGATGGCGGAGACGCGAACGTCCTCAAAAATTGCCTTGCCCTTACCCAGGGCCTCTATCCGCTCCCAGAATATGGACACGCCGTTGACGCTGGTAAATATGACCCAGTCATAGTCGGACAGGGAATTGATGGCCTGGTCCAATTCAGTCGTATCGGCCACCGGCGCGATCCTGATCGTGGGAACGAGAACAGGCTCGGCTCCCAAGGCGCGCAGGCGGTCGGCCAGCTCGGGCGCCTGCGGTCGCGCGCGGGTGACCACCACCCGCAGGCCCTGCAAAGGCCGTGACTGTTGTATGACGCCGGACTTCGCCGCGACCTCGTCGAGGATTCCCTGGGCGCCTTGTTGTAGCGCTTGCTGAGCCAGAGACTCACCCAGTTGCCGGGCATCATCACCCTGTCCCTGCACGCGGATCAGCTGGCCCCCATCAGGCGCGGCGATAAGCGCCGTCATTTCCAGACGACCGTCGCCGTTAGGGCGGGCGAACGCGGCAATTGGCGCTGAGCAACCGCCGCCCAGGGTCTGGAGAAAATGACGCTCAGCCACGGTAGAGGCGCGCGTGTCCGGATCTTCGATTGCCTCCAGCAAATGCAACGTTTCCGCGTCATCGGCGCGACATTGGACGGCGAGCGCGCCCTGTCCCGGAGCCGGCAGCATAACGTCCAGCGACAACCAGTCTGATGCTACGTCTTCCATTTCCAGACGTTGCAGCCCTGCGGCGGCAAGCACCGTGGCGTCATAATCTTCTTCCAGCGCCTTGCGCACGCGCGTGCCCACGTTGCCTCGAATCGATTTCACGCGCAGATCGGGACGCACCGCCAGAAGCTGCGCCTGCCGGCGCAGGCTGCTGGTGCCTACGACCGATCCGGGCGGCAAGGTCTCCAACGTGTGTCCGTTACGCGCCACCAGGCCATCCTGAACGCCGGCGCGCTGCGGAATGGCGCCGATGGTCAGGCCGGGAGAATTTTCTACCGGAAGGTCCTTGAGGGAGTGCACGGCGAGGTCGATCTGGCCCTCGCGCAGCGCCTCTTCCAGTTCCGCGGTGAACAAACCTTTGCCGCCGATCTCGGGCAGCGGTTTGTCGATGACGCGATCGCCGCGGGTCACAATGGGGATGATTTTGCAGGAAAGATTGGGCCAGGCCTGTTCCAGCAGTCTGACGATGTAGGCTGTCTGCCAGCGCGCCAGGCGAGAGGTGCGCGTGCCAAACGTAAGTGTGCGGGTTGTTATCTTATCCATCGTCCCCATCTTTCACGTTGGTCTTCAGATTGAACAGATCCCTGATAGCCGACGCGTACTCTTCGGCGTCGCTCGCCGTCGCCTTTTCGCGCAGCCGCAACGTGGGTTCGTGCAGCAATTTGTTGACCAGGGAACGAGATAGATGCTGCACGTGTTTCAGCGTCTCGGGATCAACGTCCTCGCCCAGGTAGCGCAGCGTTCGCTGCAGCTCGCGCTGTCTGATCGCTTCTGCCTTCTGTCGCAAGGTGCTGATAACAGGCTTGATGGTGAACTCGCGATACTCGCGATCGAGCGCTTCCAGTTCTTCTTCAATGATAGCTTCAACCTTGGGCACTTCCTGTTTGCGGGCGTGGAGCGATCTGTCTAGCGTGTCCTGGAGGTCGTCCATACTAAAGAGGCGTACGCCGTCTACGTGGCGCACGCTCGGCTCGACGTCTCGCGGCACGGCTATGTCGATGATCACCAGGGGCCGTTCTTGCCTCTCCGGTGCGACTCTCTCAACCAGCTCGCGATCGATGACCGTATGTGGTGCGGCGGTGGCGCTGATGACGACGTCAGCTTCAGCCAGGGCCTGTGGCAGTTCTTCCAGATTGTAGATAGTAGCGTCTCCACTGCCGTTCAGTCTCTCCGCGCGGTGCGGCGTGCGGTTGGCCAGGGCAACGCGTGACACGTTACGCTTGCGCAAAGCGCTGAGCGCCAGCTGCCCCATCTGTCCCAGACCGATGATCAGAACATAACGCTCCTGCAGATTGCCGACGACTTGTTCGGCTAGCGTAATGGAAACGGAGCTGATGCTGGCAGGGTTACTGCTGATTGCCGTCTCGGTACGCGCGCGCTTGCCCGCGCGAATGGCGCAACGAAAGAGAACGGAGAGTACATCGCCGATGGCGCCTGACTCGACGCCGTTGACATAGGCGTCGGTCACCTGGCCCAAAATTTGCGGCTCGCCCAAAACGAGTGAATCCAGACCGGCGGCGACGTGCGCCAGGTGTTCGACCGCTGCGCGTCCTGAATAAAAGTAGAGGTGGTCGCGAAGGGAATCGAGAGGGACGCTGTGGTTGGCCGTGAGATAGTGTAGAAGGACCTCGCGTGCGACAGTGGCATCAGCCTCGACGCGAGCATACAGCTCGATGCGGTTACAGGTGGTTAGCAGCGAGAGTTCCGAGATGCCTGTCGCCGATTCGCCGGCCGTAGCAAAGGAGTGATGTGCTTCCTCGGAGAGGAGACAGCTCAACCTCTCGCGCAGAGCTACGGGCGCCGTGTGGTGACTAAGACCGAGGCACGCTATCTGTGTAATAGGCATCATATACCTCGGCAATAGCCAGTTGAACGACGTTTAACAGTCTGTTGATGCGGCGCAAGAGGCGCAGACTGGCTTGCGGGCGCACGTGCGTGTCCTCGGGCAGGTGCAGCGCCGTTTCCACCAGGGTGTCGCGAAAGAACATGGCGGCCTGCACTGCTTCTGTCAAGGGTATGGTCGCATCCAGGGCAATATTCGCATATTCTCGACCGATCTGGCGCGCCTCCTGGAGCAACGGTTCGCCGTCATCATCAGAGATATAGCGCAAGGTGAGACCCATCAGGCGCTGGCCAAGCTGGCGATGGCGCGATTTGACCTCCTCGTCAAAGGAGGCCAGCCAACGTTCGTCCTGATGCGTAGTGATTTCCTGTCTCGTCTGCGTCAGCGCAGCATTGGCCCACATTTGCTCCAGATTGTTGACGTGGCGCAAGCTGCGCCGCTCGCTGGCAAATGTGGCCAGGTCCGATGCGGCAAAGCGCCGGTGCCCGCCAGGCGTGAGCATTACCGGAATCTCACCGTTATCTGCCCAACGGCGAAGGGTGGTGGGATGTACGTTGAGCTGCTGTGCCGCTTTGCCCAACGGCAGCCACTCTTCAGTTGCTGTTCGTGGTTCTTCTGTCATATAGAAATGTGTGTAAAACGTGCAAAATCTAACTAAATCTATGCAGTTGTGAAAATTATACCGAGCTGACAGGGTGTGTCAAGGAAACGTTCTTGTTCTGAAGCAATGTCTGGACCGTCTTTTCGGCCTGGTATACGCAGTCTGGAATACCGATGCCACGATAAGGGCTGCCGGTGACATAGACGTGTTCGGGCATTGCCGCCTCGATTGCCGCCACGCGGTTCAGGTGTCCTACGTCATACTGTGGGTTGGCGCGGCGCCAGCGATAGATGCGGTGGAACAGCGGCGTTGCTTCGACGTTCAACAACTGCTTTAGCTCGCTGCGCACGACGGTAAGCAGGCTGGCGTCGTCCAGCTCTAACGTTTGTGGGCTGCGCGATCCCCCGAAGAACACTCGCACAAGCACGTGATCCTGTGGCGCGCGTTCATCGAACTTGGTCGTGGTCAGGGTAACGGCATTGATGGCGCGCTTTTCGCTGCGGGGAATGACGAGCCCGAAGCCTTCGATGAGGTTTGCCACGTCCTCAGCCCGAAAGGCCAAGGTAATCGTGCCGGTGCTGACGTAGCGAATTTTGTCCAGCTCCGTCGCCACCGTTGGCGAAAGGGGGCGCACCAGGTTCGCCGCCACGTACGAGGGGACGGCTAATACAATGGCGTCGGCCTGTAATTGCCGGCCATCGCTCAGTGCGAGGGCATAGGCGCCGGCGTTGCGCTCGATCCGCTGCACGGCGACGCCCAGGCGACAGTCGGCGCGCAGGCGACTCTCCAGTTCCTGCACCAGTTCTGCCATGCCGCGCCGGAAGGAGACGAAGATAGATGGCGGGCCATTGCCGTCCTTCGGACGCTGGGCGCGCGCGCTGCGCGCCGCAAGCATGCCGCGGATGAGGCTGCCGTGGCGCTTTTCAATCGTCCGGAAGCGCGGAAACGTGGCCATCAGGCTCTGTTTTTCCGCCTCAGCATTGTAGATGCCCGACATCAGTGGCTCTGCAATTTTGTCCAGCGCCTCGCTTCCCAGGCGGCGAGTGACGAACTCGGCAAGAGTTTCGTCTCCGTCGTCTTTACGTGCAGGGATGAACAGATCCATCGCCATGCGCACTTTGCCCAGCGGTGAAATCAGAGGGGAGAGTGCGAACGGTGTGAAGCGTGTGGGAACGATGAGCATGACGCCGTCCGGCAGAGGCATGGGACGGCCATTATTGAGAACGAAGACCTGCCGGCGGTCGTCGTTGGTTGGCAGAAAGCGATCTTCCATACCCAGCTGTTGGGCTAATTGATAGGCCCACGGTTTCTGGGTGATGAACGAATCGGGGCCGCCTTCAATGACAAAGGGTTGCGCGCCCTCTGTGGCCACTTCCTCGGTGACTATTTTCCCTCCCCAACGGTCTCTCTTTTCCAGCAGCGTGACTTCTATGTCCAGGGCCTGTGCGCGGTTAGCTTCCTGTAGATAATAGGCTGCGCTGAGACCGGTGATACCACCGCCGACGATGGCCACGCGCAGACGCGCGCCTGGTTGACGGACACTCATACGCCTGTGGCCTTGCTGCGCAAGGAGCGCGGTTCATACGTACAGAACGGCTCCTCGCCCAGGTAGTCGCCCGTCATGCCGTAAGCCCTGGCGCGGCAGCCGCTGCAGACACGCTTGAACTCACACACGCCGCACTTGCCGTTCAGGCGCTCGGGATCCCGCAGGTCGGCGAAAAGGGGCGACTCCTGCCAGATGGTCTCGAACGGCTGGCGGCGCAAGTGTCCGGCTTCTAGCGGAAGGTAGCCGCAGGGAAAGAGTTCGCCGCGATGGCTGACAAAGACGACGCCTGTCCCCGCCAGACATCCTTTGGTCATGCTGTTCATTGCCGGCGGCCCGCCGGGATTGCCGTGGGCCCGTCCCTTCTCGCGTTGTCGCTGCATGCTCTGTGGGCCCTGGCGCAACACACCATTACGCCGTTCCTCTGCCTGGCGCTGGCGCACAATCCTAAAGTAGTGAGGCGCGCAGGTCGCTTTCAATTCGATGCCGCCTTCCATTTCCGCATCGTACATCCAGTTAAGTACACCTTCGTACTCCTCGGGCGTAATCTGTTGGTCGTCGGCGATTTCTACACCGCAACCTACGGGAACGAGCAGGAAGAGGTGCAGAGCAGCGGCGCCAATGGCGCGCGCGAAGGCCAATGTTTCAGGCATCTGGTGGGCGTTGTGGCGTGCCACCGTCGTGTTGATCTGGATAGGAATGCCCGCAGCGCGCAGATGGTCGATGCCGTCCAGTGCGCGAGCATAGGCGCCGGCGCCGCGAAACAGGTCGTGCGTGGCAGCGTCAGCGCCGTCAAAGCTGATGCTGACGCGCCGGATGCCGCTGGCCTTAATCGCTGCCGCCGTCTCTTCTGTGATCAACGTTCCGTTCGTTGCCAGGGCGACGATGAGACCGGCATGTGTGGCATGACCAGCGATCTCGAAGATGTCCGGGCGAAAGAGCGGTTCGCCGCCGGAGAGGACGAGGATCGACCGCCCCATGGCGGCTATCTGTTCGACGAGATCCAGCGCTTCCTCGGTCGATAGATCTTGGGGCATTAACTTGTCGGCCACGGTCATGCGCCGGCAGTGAATGCAGTTGAGGTTACAGCCGGCGGTTGTTTCCCAGAATACCAGGCGTGGTGGGGGATAGGGGGAAGGGAACATGCGTAAGTTTCCTGAACTTTAGAGATTTCTGAACAAGATTATCCACAAATGTGACTAAAGCTATGTAAAAACGAGAAAAGCTGACTATGCCTCTCACTATATACGGGCAGGCATTCAGCACAATGTGACAAATGCCATGAGATTGAGAAACATAAGTCATATCGTGTGCTCGAAGTCGGTCGCCGAGTCACTCTCAGCCGCGCGATTCGCTAGAAGGCGGGCAGCCAGTATTCCGCTTAACAGGCCGAGCAGGTGCGCCTCCCAGGAGATGCCGGGTCGTTGTGGTAAGACGCCGAGGAGCAGGCCGCCGTAGAAGATGACCACGAGACCGGAGATTAACAGCGATTGCGCGCTGCGCTCGAAATAGCCGCGCAACAGAAGGAAGCCAAAGTAGCCAAAGATGAGGCCGCTGGCGCCGATGTAAGTGACGCGCGGCGAGCCCAGGAACCAGAGGCCGCCGCCGGTAATGAGCATGGTGAGTGCCGTGACCCACACGAAATCCATGGTGCGCCGTAGCAACACCAGCCAGCCCAGGATGACAAACGGCAGCGTATTGGCGGCGAGATGGGCGAGACCGCCGTGGAGGAAGGGCATGAAAATGATGCCCAAGAGGCCTGACGGCTGGCGCGGTATGACACCAAACTGATTCAGCGCCTGGCGCAGAAGGAGAACATCGATAAGTTCCAGGATCCAGGCGACGGCAACAATGCCGCCAAGGAGCGTGACTTGCTCCCGGAATCTGGCTGCGGCTTTCTCAATAGCGCCCTGCTCGTTCATGTACACTCCGTGTATCTGCTCAACGGACCGCCTGAAGACGACCCGACCATGCACCTTACTATAAGCCCCGTTGCAGAGAGAGGCAATTTCTCGGCGGGGCCCGTGTGCCAAGAGGCGCTCGCCCATGCGGGCTGCGTTGAGTATTGTGACGAAGGCTGCTAGAATTGCCCCGTTTCCACCTATGGTAGGCGAAGGTGGTTTGACGCCCGTTGAGAACAGGCCTGAGCGAGAGAGGAGAGACCATGGACTTCGAGCTTTCAGAGGAGCAAAAACAGTTTCGGCAACTGGTACACGAGTTTGTAGCCAACGAGGTGAAGCCCAGGGCGCGGGAGGTAGATGAAAACGCCGAGTTTAACTGGGACGCCGTGCGTAAAATGGGACCGCTGGGTTTGTTGGGCCTGGAGGTACCCATGGCGTACGATGGGGCGGAGGTTGACGCCATCAGCGCGGCAATTGCCATTGAGGAGCTCGGGTGGGGCTGTGGTTCGACGGCGCTGGCCATTTCTGCGCACAACGGGCTGGCGCTTGGCCCAATAGTCAACTACGGAACGCATGCTCAGAAACAGCGCTGGCTGCCAGCGCTTGCCAGCGGGGAAGGGCGGCTGGGTTGCCTGGGTCTAACCGAACCGGGCGCGGGCTCAGATTTGCAGGGTGGCGTGCGCACGCGGGCGGTGCGCGATGGTCACGAGTGGGTCATCAACGGCAACAAAATGTGGATGACCAACGCTTCTATTGCAGACATCATGGTTGTTCTGTGCCGTACCGATCCTGATGGCGGCAGTCGCAGCCTGAGCCAGATTGTGGTGCCCACGGACACGCCGGGGATTACGATCGGGCCGGCCGAGAAGAAGATGGGCCTGATGGGCTCTCCGACTCACGCCGTCAATTTCAATGACGTGCGCGTGCCGGCGGAGAATTTGCTGGGCGAGGAGGGGCGCGGCTTGCATCAGACGCTGGCTACCCTGGACAATGGCCGCATCGGTATCGGCGCCCTGGCTACCGGCCTGGCGCAGGCCGCGTTCGAAGAAGCGCTGCGCTATGCCGAGGAGCGCGAGGCGTTTGGGCGGCCCATTGCACAGTTCCAGGCGATTCAGTGGATGGTCGCTGATGCGGCGACGGAAATCGAGGCGGCCCGCCTGATGGTCTACCACGCGGCATGGCGTAAGGAGCAGGGCTTACCGTACACGAAGGCAGCGGCAATGGCCAAGCTGTTTGCAACCGAGGTGAGCGAGCGTGTCTGCCGCAACGCGATTCAGGTTCATGGCGGCTATGGTTACAGTCGCGAATTTCCCGTGGAGCGCATCTACCGCGACACACGGCTGATGACAATTGGAGAAGGGACGAGCGAAATCCAAAGGCTTGTAATCGCCCGTCACGTCTTGAGCCTGTGAGCGAGCGCAAGCGTGACCGGACGGAGGCGCGACCGCGATGATGCCCGTTGGTCTGATGGAACTGCTGATCATCCTCGGTCTGGTGTTGGCGATGTTTCTCCTCGCGCTCCTATTTCGCCTGTGGCGTAGGCTGTGGAAGTAGTGTGGGTAGTGGGGTTTATAGAAGAACTCGCGGCGCAATGCCTTACGAAATGCTAATGGCATGTTGCGGGCGAGGTGTTATACTATTAGCGTGTAATTTCGGGTAGTAATAACGTACGAAGGTAATTTTGAGCGGTTGCGGCCCGTCCGCGACCGCTCTTGCTGTGCCAAGGAACGCGCATGTTGGAGGAAAAGACGAAAAACGAAGAAGGGATAAAGAACGGCTCGGTCAATCCGGCGCTGAAGGAGGCGATTGGCAAGCGGCGCACGTTTGCCATCATCTCTCACCCTGATGCCGGCAAGACGACGCTCACAGAAAAGATGTTGCTTTACGGGAACGCCATCCACCTGGCGGGAAGCGTGCGCGCACGCCGCAACCAACGCAGCGCCACGTCTGATTGGATGGAAATGGAACGAGAGCGAGGCATCTCTGTTACCTCTGCCGTGCTGCAATTCCCCTATAAGGGGCGTGTGGTCAATCTGCTGGACACACCCGGTCACCAGGATTTCTCGGAGGACACGTATCGCACACTGATGGCGGTTGACAGCGCCGTGATGATTCTGGACGCGGCGAAGGGTGTCGAACCTCAGACGCGGAAGCTGTTCGACGTCTGTCGCCAGCGTAACATTCCCATTTTCACATTCATCAACAAGCTGGACCGGCCGGCGCGCGATCCGCTGGCGCTACTGGACGAAATTGAGAAGGTTCTGGAGATGGAACCGGTGCCCATGAACTGGCCCATCGGCGACGGGGATAACTTCCTGGGAGTGTTTGATCGTGAGCAGGAGCAGGTCTATCTTTACGATCGCACGGTACACAACCAGACCATATCGCCAGAGACGATCACGACGATGGATGATCCGCGCATCGAGGAAGGGCTGAGCAGCATGCAGTATGAAGACTTGATCGTCAACATCGGTCTTCTGGACGAGTTGCGCGCCTTTGACAAAGAAGCTTTTCTTGCTGCCCGGCAGACGCCTGTTTATTTCGGCAGCGCGCTAACAAATTTCGGCGTGCAACTGTTTCTCGACGACTTTGTGGAACACGCTCCTACGCCGGGCGCCTATGAGAGCGACGCGGGTCCCATTGAGCCGGAGACGACCCCATTCTCGGGCTTTGTGTTCAAGATTCAGGCCAACATGGATCCGCGCCACCGCGACAGCGTGGCTTTCATCCGCGTTTGTAGCGGGCAGTTCGAGCGCAACATGACGGTGCAACAAACGCGCACGGGAAATACGATTCGCCTTTCGCGACCGTATCGATTCTTCGCCGACGAGCGCAAAGTAATTGATGAGGCCTATGCCGGGGACATCATCGGTGTGCCCGGTAACCGGCGCGATTTTACCATCGGCGACACCGTGACGTCAGACGGCAACTTTCAGTACAGTCGGATCCCCCGCTTTGCGCCGGAGCATTTCGCGCGGCTGATCAATGAGGACATCAGCAAGTACAAGCAGTTTCGCAAGGGTCTAAAGCAGTTGGAAACTGAAGGCGCAATGCAGGTGTTGCACGAGACGGACGCAGCGCGGCGCGACCCGATTCTCGCCGTTGTTGGTGTCTTGCAGTTCGACGTCGTGCAGGCACGGTTGGAGGGGGAGTATGGCGTGCCCACCCGCCTGGACCCACTGCCACACCAGGAAGCGCGGCTGGTGGAAGGGCCTGGGAACAAGGTGGAAGCGTTGCCCTGGGAGTACGGTCTACTGCGAACCGAGGATAGCGATGGGCGGCTGGTGGCACTTTTCCGCTCTGAATTCGAGGTGGACTACTACGCCGAACGGCACCCTGACGTAACGTTCCGGCGCATCAACTAGGCCTGTAGCCCTTGTAAGTAGGCCTATACGTCGGCAGCGCTCTCTTTTTTCAGGGCCGCAGCGGCAATCTCA
>DATHSI010000344.1:0-1965 GCA_035464315.1 Candidatus Sulfomarinibacteraceae bacterium | reverse complement strand
TGCTGGCCATTGCCCGCAAGGGCAGGTACAGCCTGGCCGTGCTCTCACCGGCCCGCGACCAGCCCTGGGCTCCTTTGCTGGAGCGCGCCTCGCTGCCCCTCTTTCTGCTGCGCAGAAACCTGCTGCTGCGGGGTAACCTGCTGCCCCTGCGCCACGTCCTGGTCGCCCTGCGCGGCTACGCCTCAGACCGCTACGTCCTGCAATGGCTGGCGCCCGTCCTGGGGCGGCCCACCATGGTCACCTTACTGCCCCTGCCCCAGAGCCGGGTAGAAGAAGCGCTGCCCTCGCTGCCCCACAACAACGCCGGCAAAAGCCACCTGGACCGCTGCCTGCGCCATCCCGTGTTGGAGCCGGCGCGCAGCTTCATCAGAGTGCGTCAGGGCCCTGCGCTGCAGCAGGTCGTCGACGAGCTACAGCAGGAACAGTACGACCTCGTGGCCATCACGGCCGAGGGCTACGGCCACTTCGTCAGCGACGTTCTGACCACGATGGAGCAGCGAGGAATTGGCAACGAGTGTGCGTTTTTCATTCTCAAGCCGCCGGCCCCTGAGAAAAGCAACGCCGGCAACTATGATGGAGGAAACTGTGACACGCGATAGACAGACATCCCTGGCAGGCCGTCTGACACTCCTGGCACTCGTGCTGTTGCTACTGCTCGCAACCGCCTGCAGGGCCGAACCGCCAGGCGCCGGCGCCACCTCTGGGGGAGAAGCAAGCGCAGCGACAACAGCCGAAACCGCCCTCTCCGTCTCCGGCGCTTTCGCCCTCTTTCCCCTGATGACCGTCTGGGTAGAAGCTTACCACGCGCTGCATCCCGAGGTCACCTTCGACGTGCAGGCCGGGGGCGCCGGCAAGGGCATGACCGACATGCTTTCCGGCGTCGCCGACATCGCCATGCTCTCCCGCGAACCGCGCCAGGAGGAGCTGGATCAGGGCGCCTTTCTCGTTCCCGTGACCATCGATTCCGTCCTGGCTACGGTCAACAGCGACAATCCTTACCTGGACCTACTCCTGGCCCAGGGCCTTACCGCAGAAGAGACGCAGGGAATCTGGATCACGCAAGAAATCACCACCTGGGGCCAGCTCCTGGGCAACGGCAGCGACGAGCCCATCAACGTCTACACTCGCTCCGATTCCAGCGGCGCCGCCGAAATGTGGGCGCTCTTTGCGCTGGCTGAAGCGCAAGAAGAGCTGCATGGCACCGCCGTCAACGGCGATCCCGGCGTGGCCGAGGCCGTGCGCCAGGACCCCCTGGCAATCGGCTACAACAACGTGGGCTTCGCCTATGACCAGACCACGGGCCAGCCCATCCCCGGCCTGCACCCCGTACCCCTGGATCTGGATGGCGACGGGCAAATCGCGGACGATGAAGCGTTCTACGCCACACGGGACACGTTCACGGCTGCCGTCGCCGCCGGGCGCTACCCCTTCCCGCCGGCGCGCGTCCTCTACCTGGTGACCCGGGGCCAGCCCTCGCCGGCCATTGTTGACTTCTATCGCTGGGTCCTGAACGAGGGGCAATCTTTCGTCGCCGGCGCCGGCTACGTCAGCCTCGCCGACGCTCACCTTCAGGAGGCGCTGGATCTCCTCGGAGAGTGAGAACCGTTGTTGGCCGGAGAAAGCATGACTGTCGCTGAGCTGGAGTGAGACTTATGGAAGTAATACAGGATACGACCCTGACCCGACCGGCGCCCACAGCAGCGCCGGCCCCTTCCTTCAAACGCCTCAGCCGGCGACGCTGGCTGAAAGACAACGCCGCGCGTCGCCTGTTCGGTCTTGCTGCCGCCGCCATCTGCCTGCTGGTCCTGGCCATCACCCTCACGCTCGTGGCCCGCGCCTGGCCCATCTTGCAAACTTACTCCGTGCGCCAGTTGCTGGCCGGGCAAGCGTGGCAGCCCATGCGCGGCCTGTTCGGTTTCGCCCCCTTCATCGCCGGCAGCCTCGCCGTCACCGCCGTCGCCATGC
>DATHSI010000343.1:0-3439 GCA_035464315.1 Candidatus Sulfomarinibacteraceae bacterium | reverse complement strand
ACGCGTTTACAAAAATCAATGGCGGTGAGGCCCTGACTTACCTGCAGGGATGAGCGTGGGCGTTATTCGGGGCAAACCGAGCTGGAGCGCAATGCGGACTGTATTCAGTGTAAACGAAGTGAGGGCTTCGTTGCAACAAAGGAATTTATGCTGGGAGTACGAAAATGTTGTGATCGGGCCGGTCTCCTGACCGTAGCCCGCATGGTGGCTCGGTGGGGACACCGGCCACAGCAACTCACAAACTTTTAGTGCTCCCATTATCTGAAAAACGCGCTGGCAGAGGCGAATGGCCAGAACTTTGCTCCATACCGCTCAAGGGCATAGCGGATTGCGTATTGGACAAATTTCATAGTGTCCGCAAAATCCTCAGGATTCGGGGCCTGGCGGACGGAGACAGCCGGATCGGGGCGGCAGCTCCAGGCCCGGTCGATTAAGCCCGACCACGAAGGATCCAGCTGGCTCTTGGCCCACTCGGCCCCTGCACGTTTGGAGCCGTTCACGCCTGTGTGCAGGTCGTGCAACATCCGGCAGAAATTGAGAACAAGAAAACCCTGGTAAAACCGATTGTGGTAAGGTGCAGGATCGGTAAGGATCTCCTGACCCCAGCCGACCAGGACTTCCATGATTTCACGGCGGAGCCTGTCAGCCGCGACTGGCTCAAGCAACGTCTCAGGCGCCGGGCCGGCGAGAACTACGCCCTTTTCACGAATCACCCAGCGCACGACGAGTGTATTGCAATGATCCGACCGGATGAGCCGGCTGGCCCCATGGTCGAGGTACCAGAGCGCCTCACCGCGCCGGGAAGGATGGCGCAAGATGCTTTTGGGAAAATAGGACCCTTCCAGATGCTGTGCCCAGGGAGAGTCAAGGTGATAAATCCGCTCATGCACTCGTTGGAGAGCCCTAACATGTTCGCCAGAAAGCTCCTCTTCTGTCACGACGATGAAATCAACATCGCTGTGGCTATCAAAATCGCCGAGGGCGAACGACCCCTGGAGATAAGCGCCGACGAAGTTTCTCTGCAGCACACTCTGTACATTGTCTACTAGCTCGCGCAAGATCCAATTGAGATCGGCATCGGGTGTTGGCGCTGTTTGCCTGTTCCTGGTCTCCATTTTATCGTTCATGCTGTTCCCGATTGTACCTAAGCGTCTACACGGAGGGCATGTTAATGGTTCTCGCAAACCGGTTTTGACTCATGTTATCTTACCATAATCATATACGTGTACCGTTATTGTCGAAACCAATCCCAACTTTGGACGATCGCTACACTTCTTCTGACCAAGAGCAAGCTTCATAAGGCCAAGTGTGTTTCATTCGCGAAGAATTTCTGCAAGCGTACTTAGACGCAACTGCCAGGGGTATATGAGATTCGTCACCCTTGTAAGCAGTCGAATGCGACTATCGTCTGTAACGCCTGGGCGGTACACTGCTGTTGGTATTGGTAATGGCCGGTTGCAGGCCGCCGGTTAGAGCATCGTCTGACCGCGCGTGAGCCTCGCGCCGTAATTTCTGCACGAGTATGAATCAAGGAGATAGACAGCAGTGACAACAAAAGAAGAACTGATCAAAGGGCTCAATGAAGATCTGGCGGCGGAGTTGGGAACTGTGATCCGCTACACCTACCAGTCCAGCAAGGCCATGGGATTTACCGGTGCGGAGCTGCGCGAGATCCTGGGGGGCGAAATAACCGATGAACTCGGTCACGCAGCGTACCTCATGGACGTTATTGTGGATCTTGGCGGCGAGCCGACGACGACGCCCCAATCGTTTGAAAAGCCGGAAGGCTTGAAGGCGATGCTGGAGCTGGATATTGAGATGGAGAAGCAAGACGTCGAGAATTACAAGGCTCACGCGGCGCTGGCCGAAGAGCTGGGCATGATTGACATTCAGATGCAGCTGGAAGATATGGCGGCGGACGAGGCGGGACATGCCCGCGAGCTGCGCCGCCTATTGAAAGGTTTGTAACTTCTCCGGTGGGGAGCGCGTGAATAGGCGTTTCCACTCCCCACGCTCTGTTCGCAAAGAAGATTGTGTATTATCGCCCTCCTCCGTGAGGGCGTTTTGTGCTGCCTTTCCGGCGCTTCCCCTGCAGTGTTCAGTTGACCGCTGTAACGCCCCCGGGTATAAAAAAGCGGTGTCCCCTGTCCAAGTTAATTCATCACACATGGAGGATAGCATGCACTCACGCGTTTCCGCCGGCAACCGCGCCGTCCCCGTTCAGCCCGTGCTGGTCATCCTTGCAGCGCTGCTGATCGTTATCCTGGCGGCGGCTTTTATCATTCTTTACATGCTCCCCCACGAGACGGGCGGTGAGATATTCGCCTGGCCCATCAACCCGCGCGTGTCGTCGATGATGCTGGGTGCGACGTACCTGGGCGGCGCCTATTTCTTTGCCGTCGTCTTACTGTCGCGGAAGTGGCAGCACGTGTGGCTGGGCCTGCTGCCGGTCTCGGCGTTTGCGGGCACGCTGGGCATTGCCACGCTGCTGCATTGGGAGAACTTCGTCCACGAGCGATTGACGTTTCAGATCTGGGCCTTTCTGTACTTTACGGTGCCTCTCTTTCTGCCGGTGCTGTGGTATCGCAACCAGCGGCTGGCTCCCGGCGGCGCGGGGTGGGCGATGGAACTGGAGGGCGCGCTCCCATCGTCGAGCCGCTGGGCCTTTGGCGCGCTGGGCGTCATTCAGACGGTCGCCGGCCTGGTGCTGCTCGTTTTTCCTCAATTGATGATTGCCGTGTGGCCCTGGACGCTGTCGCCGCTGACGGCGCGTATTATGGCGGCCATTTTCCTGTTGCCGGGGCTGACGGGGCTGAGTATGGCTTACGATGGTAGCTGGAGCAGTACGCGCTATCTGATGCAGGCGCAGGCTTTTACGGTGATTCTGATGCTGATCGCCGTGGTCGTGGCGCGCGACGATATCGCCTGGGCCCAGCCTACGAGCTGGCTTTTCGCCGGCGGTTTGAGTCTGACGTTGCTGTTGATTGTCTATACTTACGTGGCGAAGAAACGATGAGCACAAACGAATATCACTTCATTACGCAATGGCGCATGCCGGGCACGGTGGAGGAGATCGCCGACGTGCTGGCGGACCCCACGGACCTGCCCCGCTGGTGGCCTTCCGTTTATCTGGACGCGCAAAAAACGAAGCCGGGCGACGAGGATGGTATCGGTATGGAAGTGTCGCTGTCCACCAAGGGGTGGTTGCCTTATACGTTGCGCTGGTCGTTTCGGGTGACGGAGTCGAACTATCCCCATAGCTGGGCGTTCGAATCGTGGGGTGATTTTGTGGGGCGCGGGGAGTGGACGCTGCGCCAGGATGGGGAATGGGTGGATGTGACCTATGACTGGCGGCTGCGCGCGGAGAAGCCGCTGCTGCGCCGCTTCTCGACCCTGTTGCGCCCCATCTTCCAGGCCAACCACCGCTGGGCCATGGCCC
>DATHSI010000342.1:0-2389 GCA_035464315.1 Candidatus Sulfomarinibacteraceae bacterium | reverse complement strand
TCGGACCAGCCTGGAACAGGCGCGCCGGGTGGTACACGCGTTGCGACCGCAGTCACTGGATCAGCGATCACTGCCGGATGCGATCGAACGGACGGCCGTCCGTTGGCAGGAAGAAACCGGCATTCCCTTGACCACGACCACCACCGGCGACCCTATCCCCTTGCATCCCGATATCGAAGTGACGCTGCTGCGAGCGACCCAGGAAGCGCTTGCTAATATTCGCAAACATGCCCAGGCCACGGCCGTGCAGCTCACCCTCTCGTATATCGATGACGTGGTTGTGCTGGACGTTCAGGATAATGGCGTGGCTTTCGCCGGGGCAGCGGCGTCGCCCCTGTCCGGCGGCTACGGCTTGCAGGCGATGCGCGAACGGGCCGAACAATGTGGAGGCTCAGTGACCCTGGAAAGCGAACCTGGCGAGGGCACGACGGTTGTCGTCTCTATCCCGATTTATAGCTAAGGAGAGCTGTCGACTACTCAAGAGTTGGCAGATTTGATGGTTGCTTATGGACAAAATCCGCATTTTGATTACAGATGATCACCCGGTTGTCCGGGAAGGGCTGTCCGGAATGTTAGCTGGCCAGTCCGATTTTGAGGTCATAGGCTTGGCCGCGGATGGCGACACGGCTGTTAAGATGCACGGTTCCCTCGCCCCCGACGTCACCCTGATGGATCTACGAATGCCCGGCCTGGATGGAGTGGGGGCAATTAAGGCGATCAAGGCCCAACAGCCGTCGTCCCGAATCATCATCCTGACCACCTACGATTCTGACGCCGATATCCTGCGCGCTATCGAGGCCGGGGCCACCGGCTATTTGCTGAAAGATGCCCCCCGTGAAGAACTGTTCCGCGCCATACGCGCCGCCGCCAGGGGAGACTCCGTTCTGGCCCCGGCCGTCGCCGCTCGCCTCATGACCCGGATGCGTGCCCCAGCCGAAGAGAACTTGAGCGCCCGCGAGATTGAAGTGCTGCAATTGGTGGCCAAAGGAGCAAGCAACAAAGAAATCGGCAAAAGTCTGCACATCAGCACGGCAACGGTCAAAACCCACCTCATTCATATTTACGGCAAGCTGGGCGTGGATGACCGGACCGCGGCCGTGACCACAGCCCTGGAGAAAGGGATCATTAGGCTGGCACGCTAGGCGCAGAAATATACGTTAAGGAGCGCGCCACCTCTGGTAGATATTCATTATACAGAACTTCAGTTATGGTCGGATCGACGGCGCCGCGTACCAGAGGTGGGAACTCGCTTAGAGTATATCTACGCGCCGATATTGCTAATACCCAAGGAGGCAGCGTTCTAGCCCGGTCGCTACGGCCCTCTTACTACCGACGGCAGGTAGGCCCGCGGGTGTACGACGTCGGCCATGTCCACCCAGATGGTGGCTTCCGCCTTTTGTGCCTGCGGCTCGACCTGGCCAATGGTGTTGATGGCGACCGCTTCGAATTCGTAGACGCCGTCGCCCAGGCCCATGTTTTCCCAATGGAATAGGGCGTTGAGCTGCGGGTAGTCGAAGACGTCCCAAAGTTGCCAGGCGCCGCCGTCGTAGCGGTAGAAGATGCGCGTTTCGTCGGGCGTGGTGGGGCCGCTGACGAACTGCCAGCTCACGGTGAAGGTGTCGGTGATCGGGGCCGTCGATTTGAGCACCACAGGGTCGAAGGGCAATACGGTGGCGATGGGGTGGGTGACGACGGTGGTCTGCGCCTGGGCCTGGTCGCTGTAGGGCTGTACGTTGCCCACCCGGTCGCGGGCGCGGGCGCGAAACTCGTAGGTGACGCCGTTCTGGGCGCCGGTGAACTCGAAGGAGCGCAGCGCGGTGTTCTCGACCAACGTCTGCCACACGCCGCCTGCCTGGCGCCACTGCGCGTCGAAGGATTCGATGCCCGACAGGTTGTCGCTTCCGTCCCAGTACACGAAGAAAGAAGAGGTGAACGTGTAGGTATCCATGTCCCGCACGGCAACGGCGGGCGGAAGGGTGTCCACGCGCGTGCTGGCTTGTACCGCGCTAAAGGCCTGCACATTGCCCGCTTCGTCCACGGCTCGCGCGCGGAATTCGTAGAGGTTACCGTTGGCGCCGGACTGGATCGTGCCTGAGGTCTCTGTGGTCTCCTGTTTCCAGGCTACCCAGCTGCCGCCGTTGACGCGATATTGCACGTCGTAGGAGGCGATGCCCGACGGGGTGCAACCGCTGGGCGCCGTGTCCGTGCCGGACCATTTGACTTCGAAGCTACCGGGCGAATAGGTGGGTAGGGGCGTGACGGCGGCGACAGGCGCGACCGTATCGCAGGAGACGGTATAGTCGACGATGAGGCGTGGGAAGAAGCCGCTCTGTTCGCGGGAGTAGAAGAGGCGCGAGCGGTTCTGTTATGGCCTGTCGTCGCCGGTGAT
>DATHSI010000341.1:0-65773 GCA_035464315.1 Candidatus Sulfomarinibacteraceae bacterium | reverse complement strand
GGATATGTACAGATGATTTGCAGTGGTTCTGATGAGCCATTATGTGTCGATAGTAGGCCTGTGATACTCTGAACAGCAGTAAGTGGGAGAGTGACCAATGTCAGAAAGTGTCGAAGAGAAGGTCGAAGAGAAGCAAGCGGTGGAAGCGCCACGCCCGCGGAGGGAAAGCCATTCGTTGTTTGGCCCCCTCGTTTTGATCGCCATCGGCGTTTACTTTTTGCTGGTGAACCTGAGCTTGCTGCCTGACCTGTACTGGCAGAGCGCCCTGCGGCTGTGGCCGGTGCTGCTCATATTCCTGGGGGTGAACCTCATCGTGCGGCAGGCTGGACCGCCGTGGGGAACAGTGCTCAGTGGTTTGGTGGCGGTCGCTGCCATCGGTTTCTTTGCCTGGGTATTACTCACCGGTTTTGGACAGCCTGTGAATTCCCGTTCGCCGGGTGCGGCGGTCACACGCGAAGCGATCAGTTATCCGGCTGACGATCTATCTTTTGCCCAGGTGGAGATAGATTTCAGTTCATTCCCGGCAACCGTGACGGCTCTCAGCGATAGCGACAATCTGATCGAGGGTACTGTCACGCATCGCGGTGAGCTGATCTTTGAACCGGAGCGCAACGGTGACCAGGTTACTGTGCGGTTGGACACACGCAGTGTGAGCTTTTTTCCTTTCGTCTGGTTGAATCCAACCAACTGGTTCACCGCAGAAGATGGGAGTGGTTGGAACCTACAGCTCAATCGGAACGTGCCGCTGGACCTTCGCCTGGATCTCTCTTCAGGGCGGGCGCAGCTGGCTCTGAGCGAGCTGACGCTCGATTATCTGGAGATTGACGGCAGCTCGGGGAGCGCTAACGTCCAATTGCCGCCCGGAGAGTATGAAGCTCACTATGACATTTCATCCGGATCGGTAACTCTGTCTCTGCCCGAGAGCGGACAGCAGGTGATCTTCATTGACGGTGGCTCTGGCAGCCTCACGATACAGTTACCTGGTTCCATGGAAGCGCGCATCGTCGTGGAGGATGACGGATCGGGTAGCTTCCGCCCGGGCAGCCGCTTTAGTCGTGTGGGCGGCGGAACTGGAGACGAGGGCACCTGGCAGACGGCAGGTTTCCAGGACGCGGCCGACCGTGTGACCATTACGCTGGATATTAGCTCAGGCAGCGTCTCTGTACGTTGATCGGCTTCGGCGCCCGGTGGCGGGCTGCCTGGTGCGGCTCCGCTGCCAGCGCGCCACGATCCAGACAAGCATGGCCCAGACGGAGCCGGCGGCCCAACCACCAAGCACATCGGTCGGCCAGTGGACGCCCAGATAGACGCGACTGATCCCGATGGCCAGCGTAAGCACAATGGCCAGGCTGAGAATATAAATTTTCAGCCGCCGCCAGGCCTGCACGCGCGCCAGTACTGCCCCCAGCGTGAGATAGGCAGCGGCCGACAACATGGAGTGCCCGCTGGGATAGCTGGGATTGAACACGGCTGTGGAGCGTGGCACCAGATCGGGGCGCGGCCGGTCAAAGCTAATCTTGAGTCCTATGCTCAGGGCATAGGCGCCGGCGATGGCTACAATGATTAACAGTGCGGTGCTGTAGTCACGGCGAATGAGTAAATAGCCAACGGTGCTCAGCGTGATAAAAGCGACCACGCCTGTGCCGCCGAGAGCTGTGATGTCGCGCATCATTTCTTCAAACCAGGGCGGCCCCAGCGGATCGCTACTGTCCTCAGGATTACGCATAGCCAGGAGCAGGCGTGTGTCAAGGGGATGAGACTCTTCCTCTACGGCCACGTCGGCGATGGCGAAGAAGGCCCACAACCCACCCAGCACCAGCGCCAACATGAACAGGACGCGCAGCTCCAGGCGCGCCATTCGCCGGTAGAAAGCTGTGAGCCGGTTCCACGTCGTTTGCTCCCGTTCTGGTGCGCTATCCTGCACTGCAGCCTCCTTTTGAAGAAATCTAGAATCTTCCTGTCAGAGGGTTATTGTAAGGGGACTGAGCAAAGAATCGCGTAAGAAGTTCGCTTGCTTTAGACGCCGCTAATATTGGCCGGCGAGCTTCAACAGCCGGCTAGAGACGCGACTGGCGCTTTAGTTGCAGGTAGCGATTGACGACTCCAATAGAAAGCTGGGTCGCAGGTACGTCTAGAGTTGGGGCGCCCTGGCGATGGAGCGTTTCCAGCGTGCTGCTTCGTTCCTGGAGCAACTGTTGCGCCGCCGCGCGGCGGTAAACGTCCAGGGAATTCGCGGGAGTCTGGCGGGCCATGTCGTGTATGTCGGGATCGCTGATGGTGACGACCAGCGGCAGGTTGTGTTTGGCCAACAGACGTGTGTGCTCCAGAAGTGAATTCACGCTGGCGCCGCCACTAAGGTCGGTGAAGATGACGATCAGCGCCCGGCGACGCTGTTTGAGTGCAAGATAGCCCAGGCCTTGCTGGTAGTCTGGCTCAACGGACCGGGCTTCGACTGCATATAGCTGCTCTAACATGCGGTAAAACTGGCCCCGCCCCTGGCGCGGTCGCAGGTACTGTTCCACCTCGTCGGCGAACGTCATCATTCCCACCTTGTCGCCCATGCCGGTGGCGACATAGGCCAGGAGCAGTACCGCGTTCACCGCGTAATCCAGTTTGGCAATATCGGCAATGGGGCTCTGCATCATGCGCCCTGTGTCCAACACAGCCATGATGTTCTGGCTGCGCTCCGTCTGATACTCCACGGTGATGGGGCGGTGACGGCGGGCTGTGGCCTTCCAGTTGATGCGGCGATATTCGTCGTCTTGACGGTATTCGCGCAGCCGTTCAAACTCCGTGCCCTGTCCCGGCAGGCGTGTGTGCCGCAGCCCGATTTCCTGCAGCCGATTCTGGCGCAACATCAGGTCGTAACGGCGAACGTCCAGCAAGTTTGGATAGACTTTGACCGCTTCGGTAGCCTCAATGCGCCCGCTGCGGACCGCCAGTTCCAGCGGGCCGCGCCAGCGCAAATTGATGTTGCCGAATTGATAATCCCCACGGCGCAGCGGGCGCACGTAGTAACTCTCCTGCCAGGAGCCGCCGGCTGCCAGTTGACCGTGGAGGATGCGCCGAGAAATGTGGAACTCGTCTGGCGCTTCGTCGCGCACCTGTAGGGTCATCGGCCGCGAATGCCGGTTGCGAATGGTGATGACGATGGGGTTTTCGGCGCCAAGGCTCAATCTGTTGTCGTGGGTGCGCCGCACCTCAAATTTGGCGACAGGACCTGCGGCGCGCCAATCCAGGCTGATGAGTAGCGCCGCCAGCAGCACATAGCCGCCCGCCACCCACTCAAGGGCCGGCGCCCAGGTGGCAGCGGCGATGAACGGCGCCGCCAATAGCAGGAGGAGAATGCCGCGCGTGGTCAAGTACATGGTCTACGCCCTGATGGTATCGTGTCCAACGCTAACGGGGCACCTCCACCTGGCCCAGCAGGCGTCGCACAACGGCATCGGCGTCCAGCCCTTCAATCTCTGCTTCGGGCTTAAGGAGCAGGCGGTGGCGGTAGACGGCGGGCGTCACGTACTTGACGTCGTCCGGCACCACGAAATCGCGTCCCTGCAGGGCGGCAAAGGTCTTGCTGGCGAGCAGTACGTGCGTCGCGGCGCGCGTGCTGGCGCCTAGCACCAGGTCGGGCGAGTGGCGGCTGGTGGCGGCAATGTCGGCGATGTAGCGCAGGATACCGTCTTCAACGATGACTCTTTGCGCCGCTTCCCGGCCGGCCACGACGGTCTCTGCAGACACGACCGCTTCCAGGCCGCTTTCGGCCAGCCGGTGGGGATCGAAGCCCTGGTGAAAGCGGCGCAGCACTTCTATTTCTGCTTCCAGCGGCGAATAAGGCACCTGTATCTTGAACAAGAAGCGGTCGAGCTGTGCCTCGGGCAGCGGATAGGTACCCTCGTACTCAATGGGGTTCTGTGTGGCAATGACCATGAAAGGAGGCTCAAGTTGATGTTGGGTGCCGTCCAGATTCACCTGGCGTTCTTCCATCGCCTCCAGCAGCGCAGCCTGCGTTTTGGCCGGCGCGCGGTTAATCTCGTCGGCGAGCAAGATTTGCGTGAATATCGGCCCTTTCTTCAGATGGAATTGCCCGCTGCTGATGTCAAAGACGCTGGTTCCCAGAATGTCGGATGGCATCAGATCGGGGGTGAATTGCACGCGAGTAAATTGCGCCCGTACCAGGTGCGCCAGCGTCTTAGCCATCAACGTCTTGGCAGTCCCTGGGACCCCTTCCAGCAGAACGTGACCACCTGTGAAGAGGGCTACGACCATCAGTTCAAAAGGCGTCTTCAGGCCCACGAGCACGTTATCCGCCTCGCGGCGCAGCTGTTGGTACAGGGTTTGGAGATCTGTCGGATTCATCGATTTCTCCGCAATAATGAAAGGTTCACTATGGTTGCTCTCAAAAGCCGCGACAGGCAGCCTATTGTCTGCCCTCGGGGTGGTCCAGCCACCGGCTGACTTCTCTGGCCAGCTGCACCATTTTCGCTTCGCTGACGTCAGATGCTTTGAGCTGTTGTAGCAAGCGATTCAGAGCTTCCACGTCAAGGTCGGCTCGAAAACTGCGCAACTGGTTCAGGTATGCCTCGTCGGGAAGGGAAGGCGGCAGCCGGTACCGTCGCCCCAGGCCACGCTTCAATTCCTGGCGGTAACTGTGGAGCACCGCCTGCCGGTTGCCCGCACGCCGGTTAAGGTTGGCGATGGCGGTCAGATGTTCGGCAGGGGCGCGGCGGCGTTGCTCTTCGGCCAGCGGCACCGGCCTGCCGAACCGCCGCCCGCGCAAGAGAATGGCCAGGAACAGGACGGCGGCAGCATAAAGCAGCGCGCGACCGGCCGGGGCTTCTCGCAGCCAGCGGCCGGGTCCAGGCGCTGCGAGTGATTCGCTGGCCCGTCTGCCGTGGTGCCACTCATCAAACCAGATGGAACCGTTGCTTCCGGCAAGGGCAGCCACGTTCAGCGCCAGTTGCGGGTTGCCTGGCTCTTTCAGACCCTCATTGGAAAACGGGTACGTGAGCGTACTCAATAATACCAGCCCCTCTCCCTGTGTAAATGCTACCAGCACAGGCTCCTCGTTTGTGGTCAATATGGTAGTGACGTCCTCGCGCTCCGTTCGCAGTTTGGCGCGAGGTCTTGTATTTTCAAGAGTGCCGGAAATGGGCGAGAGTAACAGAGGGGCGGTCAATTGCACCCGTCCACCTTCGTCGTCCAGGTAGCTGATGTCAAACTGATGGCGGCGCAAGGAGATAGCCGTGCCGAACCCTTCGCCGGCTATGAGCAGCACGCCACCGTTTGCGGTCCAGTCGTCCAGAACCTCCCACTCAGCGTCGCTAATGCCTGGCATCTGCGGTTCCAATATGATGACCAGATCGGTCTCTTCAGGCACAGCGAATGCTGCACCGCTGCTGTCATCGACGGAATGCCCCAGACGCTCCAGCCACAACCATAGGGCGCGGGCGCCGTCAGGTTCGCTGGAAAACGTTGCCAGGGGCGGGTGAGTTGCCTCGTCACGCGCTTCCCAGATGATGGCAAGCGCGGTCAGGCCCACGAGGAGTAGCAACAGGAACAGGGTTAACCAGGTGTCGCGGCGCAGACGAATCATTTCAGCTGCCGCAGCTTCCTGACCTGATCTTCGTACCAGGCGTAAGCGTCGCTATCCAGCGGCTGATAGCCGTACCAGACGCGGTCGAAGACGTCGATGACGTTCTTCAGCGTTCCCGCAAGCTCCGGGCGCCGGGCCACACTCTCCAGATACTCGCCGTTGGTCCTGGTGCGGTCGTAGCGCAAGATACCCCGTTCATCCAGTAGCAGCAGCGTGGAGAGGTACAGGTAACGTACAGCCGTGCGATAATCCCCGCTGCGCGAGAAATCCTGAGCTTGCTGCAGCGCTGTGTGGGAAGTGTGTCCGTCGGCCGACGGCCCTTCCGGCACCGTGCTGGTAGCAGGCGAGAAGCTTTGGAGGAAGGTGCGGGCCGCGTACAGGAGCACAGCCAGCAGAAAGAGCAGAGCGGCGCCGGTCATCAACCGGCTCAGCAAAGGGCTGCCTTCCAGGCTATCCGGCAGCATCCGCCGCAACAGGCGTAGAAGATAATCCCAGATTAATTGTTGGAGTGAAGGTTCTTCCTCGGCCCACTGAAACTGCGGATCGCGTAAAATCGCCTCTAATTCAGTCACAGCCTGCGCTGCGTCGGGGTGGCTCATCGTAGCTGCCGGCCAGCGACCGCTAACTGCCTCCAGCGCTTCCAGTTTGAGAAGTAAGCCGGCCGTATCTGGTTCGCCGGCGCTCAGGGCAGAGACGATGGGTGTGTGATCCACAGCGATCTGATCGCCATTGGGAAGCATCACGTGTTCCACCGCGCGCCAGCGCTCGGCCATCATGCTCAGCGCCTCGCGTGCCTCTTCGTCGCCGCTTTCGGCTAGCTCAGTCATGCGGCGTGTGTCGGATACGAGCTGCCGGTACTCATGTAGCGCCAGTTCTCCCTCAGGATTCTGGGCGGAGACGGGTGAGGCGACCACAACCAGAGGCAGCAAGAGTAGTAGCGCGGCTGTCAGGAGGTGGTGCAGGCGGAAGGGAAACAAGGGTCAGAATCCCGCCGAAAATGCTGCAGCCACGGCGAGCACGAGGCCGATAAGCGCGGCATAGATAACGACAAAAAAGCCGACAGCGAGCAGCGTGACCAGCAGGAAGTTACGCCACTCTATACCAGTGAATAATGAACGTCGCTCCGTCGCTGAGGCCACTGTACCAACCTGGGCGACCCTGTCCTGGCTGTGGTCCGAGGCACGCGCTGCCAGCGCCAGATCCAGCCCTTCACTGCGCACACGTAGGTCGAAATAGAGTACAGTCATGGCGGCTACCTGCAGGGGCAGGTACAGGAGGCTGGTTACGAGGGTGGTTAGCGATTGGACGATAGTTTGAATTGTGAAAGTGCCCTGGCTGAAGTCAAAAGGATCGCTGACGGTAAACTGGCCGATGCTGGCGATAACGGCAGCGGGACCGGCCACAACCAGGAGGTTAAACAGATAGAGGAGGAGCGCGAAACCCAACACCCACCAGAAGCGGCGGCGCGCGAGCGTCCACGCTCTGCGCCAGGCCGTGGTCGGTGACTGCCGTTCCAGGACGATGACCGGCGCCAGCAAGGGAATGATGACCAGCCACAGAAACAGCAACATGCCGCCGCCCGTGAGCCAGCCTACACAGGGTACCAGCCACCAGATGGCGCAGACGATAGTCAGGGCAATGGCCAGTAAGAGTGCGGCAACCATAGGAATCCACACATCTTTTATATGGCGATAAGCGCCGATGATTCCGCCCGTCTCTGCGGTTTCTGATCCCAGGTAGGCAGAAGCCACCGCGTACGTCAGCGCTGCTGTGGCCACACCCTGGACCAGAATGAAGCCAAGGATGCCTGTCAGGCTGCTCAGGCTTGCGCCTGCGAGGTAGGATGGTCCGAATATATCCATTGGGGAGTCTGGCGCTGCTGCCGGATTGGCCAGAATTTCCTCAAGCCCGCCGATGAAGCCTCCGAACGCGAGCAACGATGAAAGCATCTGTACCAGGATCAGGGGCACCTGAACCAGAGCGATAATACCCACGAAAGTAAGGAAGTGCTGCCGGTAAAGGCGGATGGCGCGGTCCAGAATCTCGCCTGCCCGCAGCGGGCGCAAGATGGTTAAGCTGGTTGCAGTCATTGAAACTCCTTGGCGCCGTGATCTTCGCGGGCTATTCTAGCAGAGTTCCGGCATTTTCCCTAAGACGCGAGTTCACGATAGCAGGCTACAAAGGCCCTTACGGAAATCAGCCTTCCCGCCGTGGGACGGGTGGCGGACCCGATCATGTGGCACGTTCCAGCGCCGCAGACTTTCGGACGCTTTGTTGCCTACGGCGATGATGGTGTTTGGCGCAAAGGTGTCCTGTATGAGGCTCAGAAATTGGCGGCCCAAGGCAAGGTCGCGCCGTCTGGGCGTGCGGTTTGAATTGAGCCGGTCGGGCCGGTGAGGGTGAAAGGGCAATGCGTTCCACAATAAGGGCGGACGCCGCAGCTCGCTCAATACTTCCCAGACCATCGTCGCCGTTGCCTCCTTTACCGGGGAAGCGTCTGGTAACGGCGCACAGTAGCCGGTCTGGGACCCGAATAGGTTGTGGGCCCGCACGCCCTGTGCCAGAATGAACTCGCTGGTGAACGGGATGCCGGTGAGCCGGCAGCCACGGTATCCTGCTGCTTCGCCCACAAGCAGGACATCCGGCTTGCGGGCTGCCATCTGGCGTAAATAAAGGGTCAGATTCTGGCGACAGACGGCATTTACTTGCGGGCCAAAGGCGTATTGGTTGTAGACGTCGGCGGGCACGGGGGCGCGCGCCAGCCGCCCCACGAGTTGGTCGACGCGTTCAATTGTGTCCATACGATTGGAGAATGACACGCGGGCTACAAGAAACCATCCTTGTAGCCCGCGATTACTGATTCAGCGTGTGCTGTTCAGCACAGGATTAATAGCGAAGCAGTGCGCCAATGCGCCCCGCTTTCTCCAGGCTGGCGTTGTCGCTGATGACTTCCACGTGTCCACCCTGCTCCATCGTTCGCGTGACGGCTGCTTCCACCACATCGTCTACCGGTTCGAATGAGCCGGCGCCGAACATGTCGCTGTCTGCTGATTCGCTGAGGTAGCCGGATGATTCGTGGCGATACCCAGGCGAGCGAAAGCCATCGCTTACGATAAGTGTCTCAACGCGACCGTCGGAAATCATGCGCAGTGTGGGACCCAGTCCGGTGACTGCGGTGCCTCCGCGCGCGGCGGTCGTCACCATCTGCTCAACCAGTTTTTCTTCGCGTTCGGCATTCAACTGGTGAAGGAGAGACAGCGTGCGATCGCGCACTTCCTGCTCGCTGGCATCCATGTCCATGGGGAAGGTGCCGGCGAGTGTGCTCAACAGACGTCGCGGCAGCAGATCGCGGAATTGGGCCACGTTTTCGGCCGTGCCTCCGATGAACAAACGCCGGATGTCGCGCCTATCGAAGAAGCGCGCAGCGGCTTCTGCCGCATCGCGCATGTTGCGGTAGGCGTGTTCGTCCTCCTGCCGCGCGCCACCGACACCGCCACGCATTCCTGTAGCCGAGGAGCCGCGCCCGTGCTTCAGCTTGCGAATGTCCTCGCCCATCGTGCCGTTGGCGGCCTGTAGTTCACCCAGGTGAAAGTCGAAAAAGCGTGCGCCAACGCGGTCGATGAGCACAACACCGTAGTTTGCGTAATATTTCATCAGGTGCAACAGTGGCTTGACATATGGTTTGCGCCCAATTCTGATGCGATTGCGAAACGGCACGGCTACCTGATAAGTCTGGAAAAAGCCCTCATCGGCGCATGAAAAGAGGGCGACGCCAGGTTTGCGCCAGTCGTGAACCAGCTCGAAAAATTGCTCGATCTGGTTGGCATCCTCCTCATGGCCCGGCCCTGCCTCTTTCAACAAACCTCGCACCTGTAGTTTAATCGTTTCGGTGGGTGATTCGCCGGGATCGGCGTTGAGATAAAGGCTAATGACCTCCTGGTCCTCCGTCTGGAAAGCCAAGAGGGTGTCCAGGTCATCCTGCGTGAACATGGTTTCCTCCTACTAAGTGCAGCTGCACATTGATACGGGATCCGGCAAGCGCCAATCCACAGGCAACTGCCTGATAAGTACGCCTTGGATGTCGTGCACTCACGAAAAATTACTGTGCGCGTACTCAGACAGAAATGCCACGCATTAAGGTCGTTCACCAAGCGTAACGGGAATGACCACAGTCTCACCGTCGCGGATCACCGTTAGCTCAATAGTCTGTCCGACTTCGGTCTGAAAAACCAGATAACTGTTCAGATCGGCAAATTCCCGTACATCGCGGTCATCAATGGCTACAATGAAATCGCCGCCTGGTGTAATCGCGCTGGGCGCAGGGACTACGCCTGCTGCTTCGGCCGGGCTGCCGGAAGTCACCGATGTGACGTAAATACCCTCGCGTTGGGGGAGCTCAAGTTGTTCCTGAAGGTCCAGGCTAAGCGGCAAGTTACTGGCTCCGATTCCAATGTACGGATATGTGTAGCCCCCATTTTCGATCAGTGAGGGTACGATCTGGTGCACCGCGGCGACGGGGATGGCAAAGCCTACGCCACTGTTGAACCCGGTTGTAGAGCGAATGGCGCTGTTAACGCCTATAACCTGGCCTTCCATGTTCAGAAGCGGGCCGCCGGAGTTGCCGGGGTTGATGGGAGCATCTGTTTGAATGACCTCCGGTAGGGAGTAGCTGCCGCCGTTGTCAGCCAGTCGTTGAGAGGCGATGCTGCGACCCAGCCCGCTGACGATGCCGAAGGACAGCGATCCCTGATTTTCAAACGGGTTGCCCAGCGCAGCCACAAATTGGCCGACGCGCACCGTGTTGAAGTCAGCAAGTTCTAGCGGGGTGACACCGGCCGGTAGTTCGTCTACTTTGAGCACGGCCAGGTCGCTGTCCACGTCCATCGCCACCAGCACTGCTTCCTTCAATACGCCATCAGGAAACTCCACTTCGAATCTATCGCCTTCGGCGACAACGTGGTTATTGGTCACGATGTGGCCCTGGGCGTCGTATACGAAGCCGCTGCCGCTGCCTAATGCGGTAGAGCGATGCTCAGTGATAATATAGACAACCGCGGGGTTGGCGCGCTCGTAAATGCGGATGAGCGCTGCTTCCAGGTCCGAGCTGAGCGGCAGGCTGGATGGAATCTCGTTCGAGGTGTCCGAGCCTGTTGTCTGCGAGCCGCTGACAGCAGACCGAGCCTCGATAGTGGCGACAGCGCGGTCAACCACCTCGTTGACATTCGTGCTACTGTCCTGTACGTCGTCTGCAGGCACTAACGCGTTACAGGCCAGCCCAGTCAGGAGTAGCAGGCTGGCGAACAAGAGAAAATACTTCTTACTCATCAAACGTTCCTTTGCTGTCGGAAAGGGGTAGGATTGCGTTGTATGCGCGAAGAGCGTGGCGGGAAGCGCCGACCGTGATCGTCGCCTCCGCACAGTTGCCTGGCGTGGTATCTAATGTGGAGATTTCTGTTTGAGGGGGTCTGCTGACTTAATTCAAGATACTCCCACTTTGTTGTTCGAAGGCCGGTCGCTTCACGAATACCAAGAATTAGCGTGAAATCCTTGAGGTTCATCTATCGTCCGCAGTGTGCAAAAGGGTGATATTATGAAAACTCAAACTCGCCAGTTGCAACTTTTTAATCATTTTAAGATTGTGCAAGAGGCTCTGTCAAGACGCGTCCTCACTTCTTACGCAATACTAACTGGTTCTGGACGCAGTTGATTGTAGGAGCTGGGACGGGGTTGAGCCAGCAGCCGGGCCGTTGGTCTTAGCATCATCCACCACTGGTCGCGCGGGCGCCGCTCTTTCTGATCCATCAGGCGCGGCAGATCTTCAAAGTTGGTGAAGCTCATCGAGCTGCCTATGAGGCCCACCGCGCTGCTCTGTGGTTCCTCTTCCTCGATCTGCGCTTCGAGGTAGTCTATACAGTCTGCGGCCAATCTGCTCGCCAGATTGCGATCGAACGGCGTAGGATTGCCGCCCTGTTGAATGTGGCCCAAAATCGATTGGCGTACGTCAAAGAGATCGCCGCCTTCCTGCTCGAATAGAGCGGTCATGAAGCGTGTGTCATAAGTCGGATTGGCCAACTCGTTGCGAATCATCAGGCCCAGGCGCTTTCCCTGTCTGAAGCCACGCACCAGTTGGTCGACATCTTCGACCAGATCCTGAAGAGTCACGCCTTCCTCGGCCAGGTACACACGCTCTGCCCCTGTCGCCAGGGCGCTCATGAGGGCCAGATAACCACAGCGCCCGCCCATTACTTCCACGACGAAGACGCGCCTGGAGGCCACAGCCGACTGCTTGATCTTATCCACAGCGTCCACGATGCTGTTCAGCGCCGTGTCCGCGCCCACACTGAGCTCTGTGGCAGGCAGATCATTGTCGATCGTCGCCGGCAGACAGACGATGGGAATGTCAAAGGCCGGGAACTGTGAGCGCAGGCGATACAGGTCCAGTGCCACTTCGTAACCGGCCCAGCCGCCAATCATCAGCAGTGCATCGATACCATATTTCTCCAGGTTACGCGCGATTGCATAGTAATCGCTTCCGCTGGGCTTCTTGCGGTTTGTCCCGAGCTCGGCCCCACCGCGAATGGCCCACCCGTTGACCGACATCCAGCCAAACTCCTCTATGCCGCCATCGACCAGCCCTTGAAACCCATGGTACACGCCGAACACGCGGTGCCCATGGTCAATTCCCAGGCGAACGGCAGCGCGAACGGCGGTATTCATGCCTGGGGCCGGGGCGCCGCTGTTAACGATTGCCAGTCGCAGCGTTCGTTTCTCAGGATCGGCCTCGTGTGGTTCCGCGCGGACCAGAGTTCGCAGAGTGCTGAAGGCATCGATGAAGTTTTTGCCACGAAGCTCCATCGCCTTTTCGTAGTCTCGCTGGGCCAGTGCCTCAGCAACGGCTTCGTTGTTATTCAGACATGTGCGTAGCGGTGTCTGCGCCACACGATTGCCCACTATGCCAATGACAGGTACCGGATCGTCGGGTCCGACCGTGGGCAACACGCGCACAGCTTCGGCCCCCAGCAGGGTGGCCAGATTGCGGTCGAAGGCTGTGGGAGCGCCACCGCGCTGCACGTGACCCAGGATGGTGAGCCGCGTTTCGCCACCCAGCTTTTCCTCCATAACTTCCTTTACGTACTGGCTGGAAATTGGATTGCCGTGCCAGTCGTGGGCTCCCTCGGCGACGATGACGATACTGTCGCGGCGTCCCAGTTCCCGTCCCCGGAGTAGCACTTCGCACATCTTATCTTCCCAGGCATCCAATCTGGGCGGCGCTTCTGGGATGAGCACCCAGTCGGCCCCAGTGGCCAGCGCGCTCATCAGCGCCAGGTAACCGCAGTTGCGGCCCATCACCTCCACGACGAAACTCCGCTGGTGGCTTGCCGCCGTGCTGGAGATGGCATCTACAGCTTCCGTAATGCGGTGGAGGGCGCTATCGGCGCCAATGGTAACGTCTGTGCCGAACATGTCGTTGTCTATGGAGCCGACCAGACCGGCGATGGCCAGATGGCTGTGATGAACGGCCAACTCTTCGCTGATACGGTCTTGATCGACCAATTCAGTGACCAATTCTGGCCACTCCCGACGAAAGATGTCTGCGCCGGTCAGGCTGCCGTCCCCGCCGATGACGACGATACCTTCGATCTGATTCTGGATGAGGTTGTGGGCGGCAGCTAACCGCCCGTCGCGCGTACGAAACTCGGGGCAGCGCGCGCTACCAATGACGGTTCCGCCACGCTGCAGGATACCGCCAACGTCGTTCCAGAAAATGGGTCCGATGCGCTCGCCGCCGTCGACCATACCCTGATAGCCTTCATAAATGGCGTAGACTTCAATGCCCTGGTCGAGCGCCGTGCGCACAACCGCACGTACTGCCGCATTCATGCCAGGGGCATCTCCACCGCTGGTAAGCACTCCAATCCGTTTCATCGCAAGTTCCCGGCTTGACTTAAGTGTAAGGACGTCACCCTATTATTGCTTACTGTAATCAATTTGGCAGGTTAGGCAACCCATCGAATATGCCACACACCGCGATTTATGCTGGCGAAGTGTAAGAATGCGAAGGGGGCGGTCGACGGGCCAGGGAGCCGCTGCTATAATTTTGGGGCACAGATAGGGTGTAAACCCTCGTAGTTCAATGGATAGAACAGTCGCCTCCTAAGCGACCGATTCCGGTTCGAGTCCGGACGGGGGTATCTTTTCTTTTGTACATTGTTCAGTCTTTGAACCAGAGCATTGCCCGCAATTTCCCCCACATTAGCTATAGTGTGCCGGTTCATTCACCAATTGGCGCGAGGTGTTGATGAACAAGAAAGGAGGCGATCCGGTCTATTCCGCTCAGACTGGTAGTGGATCCATTCATCAAGATACCGAACGTGCTCTGCGCGAGAGTGAAGAGAAGTATCGGGCCATGTTTCAGCTGTCTGCAGTGGGGCAGGCGGAGCTTGATCTGGAAACTGGTCGCTATCTATCGGTGAACGCCCGTTTTTGTGAGATAACGGGCTACGAAGAAGCAGAACTCCTGCAAATGACGTTCGACCAGATTACACATCCTGACGATCTGCAGAGCGATCGCGAGCGCTTTCGCCTGCTCGCAGAAGGCGTCGAGGAGGAGTACGAGAGCGAGAAGCGGTACGTTCGCAAAGATGGGCAGATTCGCTGGGTTTCGGCGCGCGCGCGCCTGATCCGTGACGCTGATGGGAAGCCGGTGCGATCTTTAGGTTCGGCCATCGACATTACAGAGCGGATAGAGGCGGAGGATGAACGCGAACGATTGTTGACGGCATTGGCGCAGGAGCGGGCGCAGCTGGCCCAATTGAATGCAACCCTTGAATCGAGGGTGCAGGAGCGCACGGCAGAGCTTAATCGGGCCAATGAAGAGTTAAAGGCGGCGCGGGATATTTTCTACACACTGTTTCACGCCAGCCCGATTCCTATTGTTATTGCGCGTATGGCGGATGGCACGCTGATTGACGTCAATGAAGTGTGCCTCCGCTACTTTGGTTGGGAGCGCGAGGAAGTCATTGGCCGGACCGTGGAAGAATTGCACTTGCTGCCAGCGACGTTGGAGCGCAAGCGCGTGCGCCGCGCGCTAGAAGAGTCTGGGCGCGTGCGCAATCTGGAAATTCCTCTGCAACGTTCGTCGGGCGAAAGGCGCATCGGCTTGGTATCGGCTGAACTCGCCAACCTGAACGGCGAACCATCGGCGATCGCCGCGTTGGTGGATATCACAGATCGCGTGCAAACGGAGCGGAAAGTCCGTCGCCTGGCTTCGGAAGTGGTGGTGGCCGAGCAGCGAGAGCGCCAACGAATCGCCCAGGTATTGCACGACGACGTACAGCAGATGCTCTATAGCGCCCAGTTGAACCTGCACCTTCTGTCGGATCCGCGGGAGACGTTGGACATCCAGAATGTTCGGGTAGAGTTGGCGCGTATTGAGCAGCTAGTCACCGATGTGATTGACGCCACCCGTAGCCTCACCACGCAACTGCAATCACCGGCCGTGAGACAGGAAGCGCTTGAGAGCAGTTTCCAGTGGTTGCGGCAGATTATGGCCGAGCAATACGGATTGCAGGTGGAAGTCGAAATAGAAGGCGATTGCCGTCTGAATGAAGTGGCTCGACGCGAGCTGGTTGTGCGCTCGGTGCGCGAGCTGCTGTTCAACGTTGTGAAGCACGCTGGCGTCCGGCGGGCTCAGTTGCGCGCCGTTCGCCAGGAGGATCGGCTTCGAGTTGAGGTCGCCGACGATGGTGTTGGCTTTGACCTGGAAGCTGTGACCTCGGGCGAGGACGGTCGCACCGGCATGGGAATCGGTATTATCCGTGAGAGGCTGCAATTATTTGGGGGTACGTTTGGGCTGGAGACTGGCAAAGGAGAGGGAACTCGCGCCGTAATTGAGTTGCCCTTGCCCAGGGAACTGTAGGGAGGCGTCACAACGTACTGGCGGGATCGATGTCCACGAGCCAGGGGCGGGGTACCTCGAAATCGCGCAGCAACCGCGCCGGATCGGGCGCCCGGACCAGTATCTGCCAGCGGTAGCGCCCGTCGATGCGCTGGAAGAAGGGCGGCACGGGGCCAACGATCTCTGTAGCGCTTAATGCCTTTTCGCGGCGATGTTGCTGCAACGCCTGCGCCAGTTTCGCCGCCTCCTTGCGCCCGCGCTCATTGTTGGGATCAATGAGCAGTAGTTTGGCCAGCCGGCGAAATGGTGGGTAGCTGTGGCGCGTGCGGAATCGTATTTCCTCCAGGTAGAAAGTGACATAATCGTGATCGGCGGCGGCCTGAATCGCATAATGATCCGGCTTATAAGTCTGCACGATCACACGACCGCCCAACAGACCACGGCCGGCGCGACCGGCTACCTGCGTCAGCAGTTGGAACGTGCGCTCGCCAATCTGAAAATCTGGCAGCCCCAATGAGACATCGGCTGAGATGACGCCGACCAGGGTAACCAGCGGTAGATCGAGTCCTTTGGCGATCATCTGCGTGCCGACCAGAATATCGGCTTCGTGTTTGACAAAGCTGGCCAGAATTTCTTCATGACTATCGTGGCGCGCCGTGGTGTCGCTATCCCAGCGCACGACGCGGGCGTCGCTCCAGCGCTGGCGCACCAACGATTCCAATTCTTCGGTACCCAATCCAAAGTACTTGATGCGCCTGGAGCCACACTGCGGGCAGTGCTCCGGTTGTGCTTTCTGGCGCCCACAATGGTGGCAAATCAGGGCGATATTCGCGCGGTGGTAGGTCAGCGGCAGGTCGCAGCTTGGACACTTGAGCACTTCGCCACAATCACGACAGAGCACGAAGCTGTGCGAGCCACGGCGATTCAAGAACAGAATAACCTGCTCGTCTCGCTCCAGCGCCTCGTCCACGGCTTCCTGCAAGGCGCGACTGAATACGCTGCGGTTGCCGGCCCGCAACTCCTGGCGCAGATCGACGATCTTGACCGGCGGCAGTGGAATCGACAGCGTGTCTTCGGGATCTTCTTCGCTGTGCGCGTAGCGACTGTCAACGCTTAGCCGTTTCGCCTGACCCTCAATGCGCATGCGATGGCCCATCACTCGCTTTGGCAGCTCCAGCAGTTGATACTGTCCGGCCTTGGCGCGGTGATAAGTGACCAGATCCGGCGTGGCGCTGCCCAGAATGACGGTCGCCCGCACGAGGCGGCCGATCTCGATTGCCGTCTCTCGCGCGTGATAATAAGGGGCCGGGATCGGCGGCGCTTGCTTGTAACTATGGTCGTGTTCTTCATCGACCACGATGACGCCCAGATTATTGAAGGGCGTAAACAGTGCGCTGCGTGGCCCGACGACGATGTCGATCAACCCCTGGCGTGCCCGCCGCCACGTATCATACCGTTGCCCATCGCTCAACCGGCTGTGCATGACGGCGACGTGACCCGGAAAGCGCGCGGCAAACCGGCGCACGGTCTGGGGCGTCAGGGCGATCTCCGGCACGAGCACAATGGCCTGTTCCCCGCGCTTCAGGGCCGCCTCAATGGCCCGCATGTATATTTCCGTTTTGCCGCTACCGGTCACCCCGTGGAGCAGGAATGGTTTTGGCGCGATTTGCTCCTGCCGAGCCTCGTCAGTCGCTTCCTTGATCTGTTCCCACACCTGCCACTGGTCTGAGGTCAATTGCGGAGCTTCCGTCGGAACAAAATCGCGATCGGCCAGAGGGTCACGCCAGACTTCTTCGGAACCGAATCGTATGAGTCCCTGCTTCTCCAGGCGGCGGAGATGGTACATGGAGCCGTCAGTTTCGGCGTAAATGTCGCTGAGGGCCAGTGGTTGTGCAACCTGTCGCAGTAGTTCCAGAATAGCATGGTAATTGTGCCCATTGCGTAGTTCAAATATGTGACGCAGCGCTTCCTGGCGAGGCACGGCAAGGCCAACCGTCGCCGGTTGTTCTATTACTTGGACCAGCTCCCCGGCTTCCATAGCCGACACGGCCTCTGGCGCCAGGCTATCGGCAAGCGCCGGCAGTTGTTCGAATGCTTCCTGCAGTTCCTCCGGAACCTGGGCGGTGGACGCGTCAGGCACGAGGAGGGTGGAGGCCGGGCTGCGCTGTATCAGGTCAGCTTCCTCCAGAGCAGTAAGATGGTCTTCGCCGGCGCCGGTGTTCTCCAGAACATCGTTTTCTGCCGGCAACGGGTCATTACTCTGCGCCAGATAGTGCAGGACGTCTGACTGTTTGTTGGCCCGCCCCAGGTTCAGGCTGGCGTTCCACACGTCACGGGGCCGAGCGACCAATTCCGCAGTGCGAATCTTCTTGGGGCGCACACGGGGCGGTTCCAGAACGGTGCCCTTAAGTAGAATGTTACGCCGCACCAGTTGGTTTGCCGCCTTCTGCCACTTCTTGCGGTATTTTTTGGGCAGCGCCTGTTTCAACTGCCGCCCGCGCATGTCTCCCTTTTCTTCCAGCACGGCAAGAATTGCTTCCTGTGTTTTTGTAACACGGCCTTCGCCGTCCCACACAGGATTGATTTCGAGGGTGGTATCGGACCAGCGGGTGAGTCCTGGCGGCAGTAATAAGCGCAGGCAACTGTTCAATGGGGCCAGATAATAGTCGCTGAGCCAGCGCGCCAGCGCAACCTGCCAGGAGCGAATAACCGGTTCGGGATCGATCAGTGCAATGATCGGTTTTGTTTCTGCCACCGGCGCCGTGTCATCGAAGGCGACGACGATACCCTGCGCCAGGCGGCGGCCGAACTCTACTTCAACCAAATGCCCGATGCACAGTTTTTGCTGCAGGTCGCCGGGCATGTGGTAGTGAAACGTCGTCTCCAGCGGAGCCTCAATGTTGATGACCAGTTGCGCGTACATAGGAGTGATAGTTTCCTGAAAGATAGAAGCGAGCTGCTGTTAGTATGTCCCATCTTGCCCGTTTTGCCTAACTTGCCAAATCGTTCTGCGCACACTAACATCTGCCAGAAGTTAAGAAGAGCAGGCCAATAACAGTGAGCGATCCACTGCCAATCACTTTTCACGTTGACCAGGAGCATGGGGGGCTGCAAATCACCGTGCTTTTCATCCTCTTTGCGACCTTCCTCGCGGCGTTCTTCGTCCTGAATGCCGCGCTCCCGCTTGCTTTTCCTCAATTCGATTCTGTGTTTGTGCTCTCTTGTTTAGGCGCGCTTCCCCTGAGCTTGCTCGTCACCGGCGCCAGCGAGCGAGTTCTGAAGAAACGCTGGCGCAGCGGACGACGGCTGATCGTCCACAAGGACGTGATGCGCCTGGAGCGACCACAGCAGGTGACCAGTGTGGTGGACCGCGAGGCGTCGGTCAATGGATTATGGTGGTATTTTCCCCTTGAAGGGTATCAGCGCGGGGGGCGCGAACGCCGCGTACCGAATGGGTGGTTCTGTATGGCGGCGCAGTTCCAGACGGACGAGGCTCGCATTGTGGCTTACTGTTACACGCCGCCGGCGCGACAGCAAGAGTGGACCGAACGTTTTGACTTTCGGCGGCTTAATCCCTCTGATGTGTATGACACCTCTATTGGCGCTCGCCTGAGCGCTCCGCAGCGGCCCGAGATTGCGCCGGAAATTATTGCCGGCGAAAATGGAAGATATTGGTTGGCAGAACGCAATCGCTGGCGTGAAGGGGTGGAACTTACGCCGGACGATTTCGAACGGCTGCTACTGATTGTACGCACCGATAATCAAGTTGCCTTTTAGGAGGAGATCTCATGTTTGATTTCATCACCGAGGAACACCGGATGATTAAGGAAGCGGCCCGCGACTTTGCGCAAAATGCAATCGCGCCAATCGCCGCCGAATTTGATGAGAGCGGTCAGTTTCCCAGCGATACAATCAGGCAGATGGGCCAGTTAGGCTTCATGGGTATTGAAGTGCCTGAAGAGTATGGCGGTGTGGGCATGGATACGCTGGCCTATGTATTGGCTATGGAAGAAATTAGCAAGGTTGACGCCAGCCACGGCACCATTATGTCCGTGAATAATTCCCTGGTCTGTCATGCCCTGTTGAAATATGGGACCGAGGAGCAGAAACGGAAATATCTTGTGCCGGTTGCCAGCGGCGAGATGGTTGGCGCGTATAGTCTAACGGAGCCGATGAGTGGCAGCGACGCCGGTAATATGCGCAGTCGCGCGGAACTCAATGAGGAAGAGACCCACTATATCATTAACGGGCGGAAATCGTGGGTGACGTCTGCACCGGTTGCCGACGTTATCATCCTTTTCACCATGACCGAGCCGCAGCAAAGGCACCGGGGCATAACGGCGTTCATTATTGAGACTGACGAGCCCGGCTTTGAGAGAGGTAAAAGTGAACCGAAACTGGGAATCCGGGCTAGCGCGACCAGTGAAATCACGTTAGACGATTACGCGTGCCCGGTTGAAAATCGTCTGGGTGAGGAGGGGGAAGGATTTAGGATAGCCATGTCTGTTCTCGATGCCGGTCGTATTGGCATCGCGGCGCAGGCCCTGGGCATTGCCGGGGCGGCGATGGAAGCCAGCATCCAGTACGCACGAGAGCGCGAAGCATTTGGCCACAAGATTGGTGAGTTTCAGATGATCCAACAGAAGCTGGCTGATATGAAGTGCCGTGTCGAGGCCAGCCGGCTGCTCATCTATCAAGCCGCGTTGGCCAAAATGGAGGCGGCGCAGACGGGTGAGCGTTACACGTTAGAGTCCAGCATGGCTAAGCTGTTTGCCAGCGAGACAGCTATGTGGGTGACGACCGAGGCGGTGCAGATTCACGGCGGCATGGGCTATAGTAAAGAGCTGCCGGTTGAGCGCTACTTTCGCGACGCCAAGATCACGGAGATTTATGAAGGCACCAGCGAGATTCAGCGGTTGGTCATTGCGCGCCAGCTTACTGGTTTGCGCTAGATCTTTCGAGAGGTTATAGGGAAAAAAATGAGGTGCGCCGCAACCGGGCGGTCACGGCGACACCTCGAGGGGGGGAGCCACGTATCATTATGGCACACTTTGGAGATTTGTCAAACTAAACGGTGGCGTATGCCGGAGGCTACTTGTTTGGTATGGGTGGTTTTCGTGAACAAAGGTAGTGAATTCCCCCATTGTGTCCCAATGTGACCCAACGTATCATGCAGGTACGATAAGCTGAAGTCTGCCGTCTTCAGTCAGCAAAGAAGCCGCCTTTCATTTTGAGTCGAGGAGCCACCTCGCAGATGGGGACCATTTCCCCAGTACAAAATCAGAGGTAAGAGCGAGTGCTCTTACCGTATGGAGACGGCCCAGGAGCAAGATTTATGACTGATCTGTATTCCGAAGAGAAGCGTGACACCAACACTCAGGATGGACGGTTGGAAGACAGCCAGCTACCTGATGCTGTAGGCGTTTATGACCGCCCTGAAGAGAGTGGGTTACCGTCGGCGTTAGTAGCGGTCATTGGCCTGATGTTGCTGGTCGTTGCCGCTGCGATCTTCATACTGCTGATCCTATAAGCGTAAGCCGTCGATCAACAATCCGTAAAGTCCACCTATAATGTAATGGAGGAAAGTACTATGAAAACCGTTGTAAGTTTGTACGATGATATCGAAGTCGCTCGCGCCGTCGTTGAAGAGCTCGTTGACGAAGGTATCAAGCGCGACAATATCAGCCTTGTGGCCCGAGACGTGGAAGGCACCTACGGTAGTTACCTCGAAAGCGATTACGAGCGCGCTGAGGCCGAGGAAGTTGGTGAGGCAGCTGCGGGTGGCGCCGTTGGTGGCGCCGTCGTCGGTGGCCTGACCGGTGTACTTGTGGGCCTGGGCGCCTTTGCCATTCCTGGTATCGGACCAGTGATCGCTGCCGGTCCTATCGCTGCCGGCCTGACCGGCGCTGCGATTGGCGCCGCGGCCGGCGGTGTTCTGAGCGCGCTGGTGGAGTGGGGTATTCCTGAAGAAGAAGCAGAATACTACGCGGAAGGTATTCGGCGCGGCGGCACGCTTGTAGCTGCCCGCGTGGACGATCAACGCGTAGACCACGTCGTAGACGTCATGGAAGCATACGACCCGGTGGATATCGAGAGTCGGGCCTCCTACTGGCGCTCAGAGGACGATTGGACAGGCTATGATCAAGAGGCCGATCCCTATGGACCCGAAGAGATCTCTGAGTATCGCCGCCGCCAGCAGGCCTGGCAGCGTGGGATGGAAAACGACGATATCGATTTTGAAGCGGGCCGAACCACGGCGATGGATGAATTCGAGTCATTCGAACCACGCTTCCGCCAGCATTATGACTCTGCTCTGGTGACAACTGGTTACACCTACAATCAGTACCTGCCTGCCTACCGTTACGGCTATAATCTGGCTACTGATTCCCGTTATCGGGATCGCAGCTGGGACGAAATCGCGACCGACGCGCGCCTGGGTTGGGAGGATTACAATGAAGGCACGTGGGAAGATTTCAAGGATGCTGTGCGTCATGGGTGGGAGCAGGTGAAGGATGCCGTCGGCGCCGGTGAGTACGAATTTGGCGTCATGGACGACGATGAATACGCGCGCCACCGGCCGAGCTATGAGGAACACTACGACGAGTATTATGGCGAAAGCGACTACTCCTATGATTCCTACGATGCCGCCTATCGCTATGGGTACAGCCTTGCTACGTATCCCCGCTACCGCGACAACGATTGGAGTGAGGTAGAAATGGATGCGCGTGAGCGTTGGGAGAGCGACAACGAAGGTGCGTGGGAAGAATTCAAGGATGCGGTTCGCCACGGCTGGGAGGAAGCAAAACGCGCCGTTTCCTAAGCGCCGCCACCGCGGCGACTGGTTTCTGCCTGCCCTGGCTCGCACTTCTCGTACTGAGGCGCGAGCCAGGGCTTTTCTTCATTTAGATGTGTTGCTGTGCCAAAAGAGACTTTCTCAGACGCCAAGATCAAGCGTCAATTGTTGTACTTCTCCGGGGAGTGGCTTTTCCACCCGAAAACAGTAGTAAAAATTGCGCACGTTTTGCTCCTGCCGCAGGTGGAAACCTGTTTCCGAGAGCAGGCGACGCCAGTAGGGAAGCGATTCCATGCGCAGGGCGGCAATACCACCTACCAGCCAGTTTGTGCGAGTTCGCACAGGTTCTGCCAGGATGAGCTGTCCGCCTGGGCTCAGGATGCGGTGAATTTCCTGCAAGAGCCGCTGTCGATCACCGTGTTGCCGCAGTTCTGTCAGGGTGTGGCTGATAGTTACTGCGTTTGTGCTGCTGTCGGGGAGCGGAAGGAGGTTTATGCTGCCTTCTGACCATGTGAGGCGGGGGTCGTTACGTGGAGGGCGTGACTGTTGGCGCCGCCGCGCCAGCGGACGGCTGGGCGCGAGCTGAGGGTTGTAGACATCCACAGCAGTGACACAACCGCTGGTAAGGTGACGGCTGAGTCGCACAGGCGTCTCCTGGACACCAAGCCCAACGTGGACGAAGCTCTCAGTTGGCTGTAGTCTTCCCAGCCTGAAGAGGACGGCGGCAGGCTGATTCTGCTTCAAATCCACCTGCTGGTGTGTTGCCCATAGCGATGCGAGCAAGAAGTAGGCGGTAACGAGCAGTACGACCACCGCTACAAGGAGGAGGCCCCACCATTCTCGTCCGGAAGCGAACAGGATCAGGGCAAGCGCCAGGGCGATAGCGCCGCCGTAGCCCCCTAGATAGGTGGGCCAGTGGGCATTAATGTGCTTCAGGGTACCAGAGAAAGGTGCGTCGCTTTCCACAACGTTTATTCTATCTCCGTTACTGCCAGATCAACAATCAGAGATACGGATCACGTGTGGGAGGTCGATGACGTTGTGCGCCAATTGCAGGCGTTGGCTGGGCGCCTGCCGAACTAGCGCTGCCAGGAATTGCAAGTGTGGCTGTAGATAGGTGCTATCCCAACGATCGGTGCTCTCCTCAATAAGCCTCCCCAGCGCCACGGCCTGAGGTACAGGGCGTAAGTGGGAGCGTTCATCCTTGCCAAGTTCCGGAAAGTATATCGCTTCTACCGGCGCCGGCGTCGCCCATTGTGATGCGGGAAGGGTGAGGCTGGCGTCTGAGCCGGAAATTTTCTGGTTTGTAAAGCGCTCCAGATCTGGCAACAACACAAACGTGTATGGGCGCACATGAACGGTGCCCGGCGTGGGATAGGCATAAATCGTGCCTTCTCGCTCGCGAAGGAGCACCACGTCACTGGCCAGATAGGACCACCCGTGAAGCAGGAGGGCCAGACTGCTCGTCGTCTTGCCGCTTTGCGAGGGGCCCACAAACAGGGCCGCCTTTCCTTCCCTGCTAGAAACCGCTGCCGCGTGCGTGAGAAAGTAGCGGCGACGGCGTAACAGCGGCGACAGAGATGTGTAGAGAACGTCGATGAGTTGTGGGCTGGCCAATAACCGCGGACTGATAACGCCATGCGCGGTCGGCTCACTGTCTGCGGCAACAGCGACTTCCACGTGGGCGCCGGTTACGAAGCGCAGGCAGAAATGTTCCGGCGCCGGCTCGAAAACGAGCACACGCTGTTCGGGGTCCCTGAATAATGGGGGCGAAGCAGGCAGCCGCGGCAATTCGGGGCGCACATCCAGGTGTAGCGATAAAGGTTCGTGTCCTTCATGCTCCGCGGGCGATGCGCTTAGCCAGCCATCGAAGTAATCGGTCCAACGACCCAGCAGTGTCTGGTTGTTGCTGCTCAGGCGAATGCTGAGGGTGTCAATTTGTAGAAACATGTATCATTTGCGAGCTCTGCAAAGACCGGGCAGGGCTGGCCGTGGATTATCGTCGATGCCTACTCTGATTCCTGCGCAAGCTGGGACACGGCTTGCTCGAACAATTCATAGGGCTGGGCGCCGGAGACGAGGTAGCCATTGATGAAAAAGCCCGGCGTACCGCGCACGCCAAGGCTGGCGCCCTCTTCCAGGTCAGCCATAATGCCTTCCACGTGCCGGTCGCTCTCCAGGCACTGGCTGAACGGTTCCTGTTCGAGACCTAATTCCTGGGCAAATTCGACGAAGATTTCAGAAGCGTTGTTACGCCCGTTCCACACATCCTGCCGTTCAAAAAGCATGTCGTGCATGAGTATAAATGCGTCCTGTTCGCGGGCGCAGCGCGCTGCCTCGGCGGCGTCCACCGCCTGGGGATGGATATCGGTCAGGGGATAATCCTTAAAGACGTAGTAGACCATGCCGGTATCGACGAAATTTTCCACGATGCGCGGGAATGTCTGCTGGAAGTGGCGCGCACAGTATGGGCATTGGAAGTCTGTGTACTCCACGATGACTACCGGCGCATCCGGATCGCCGATGGCCGGGGCATCACCCAGCGGGACATCGGCCGGTTCCTGGGGCTGCTCAGGCTCAGGTTCAGGCTGTTGTGTGTAGGCCTCTGCCAGCCTGTCCTCCTGGGCCAGCTCAATGGCGTAAGCGAACAGCTCAAACGGCTGGGCGCCTACGACCGGATACCCGTCAATGAAGAATGCGGGCGTGCCGCTGACACCAAGCGCCCGACCCTCAGACACGTTAGATTCGATGGCGCCGTCAAAGCGTCCGCTGTCGAGGCATGCTTCAAACGCGTCTTCATCCAGCGCTAGCTCTGCGGCCATCTCCCCGAAGACAGCGGCGCTTTCCTCGTCACCCTTCTCTGCCCACAGCGGTTGCCGGGCAAAAAGGAGATCGTGCATTTCCCAGTAGGCGTCTTGTTCGCCGGCGCAACGCGCGGCTGCCGCGGCTGCGCGCGCTTCTTCATGGATGTGATCCAGTGGGAAATCCTTCATCACATAATAGACGTCACCGCTCTCGACAAATGTTTCCAGCAGATTGGGCAATGTCTGCTCTACGTAGCGTGCACAGTACGGGCACTGGTAATCGGTGAATTCCACGAAGGTAACCGGTGCGGAAGGGTCGCCCTTCGCAGCGGCTATGTCATTGCTGATAGCCGCGGGCGTCGGAGCCGCAGCGGGCTCCTGGGCGGGTTCTTCTGGCTCCTGGACCAGTTCCCGGCCTTCCAGGACGGTGGCAATGGCCTCGTTGAACACCTGTAACGGCTGGGCTCCTACCAGCCGTTGCCCATTCAGGAAGAAGCTCGGCGTGCTGTTGACGCCGCGCGCCGCGCCGCGCTCGAGCCCGGCCTGCACGCGCGCCTGGAAGGCGCCATCCTCCAGACAGCTGTTGAACTGGGTCTCGTCCAGGTCCAGTTCGCTGGCGTAACCGCTAAATATCGAGGCGGCATTGTTGCTTCCTGACCACTCATCAATATTCTCGAAAAGGAGGTCGTGCATGGCCCAGTACGCCACCGCGCCTTCCTGACCGGCGCAGTGTGCAGCCTCGTGGGCCGCGGGCGCCTGCGGATGAATTTGCGTGAGCGGGAAATCGTAGTACACGAGGACCACTTCGCCGCTGGCTATCTGGTTTTCCTCTAACGATGGCAGTGTCTGGTGAAAGAAACGGCTACAGAACGGGCATTGGTAGTCGGAGAATTCCTCGAGAACGACGGGCGCGGTGGGATCGCCGCGGAATGCGTAGCCATCGGTGGTGAAGCCCACAGTCACACCATTTTCGTCTGTCTCCTCGCTCCCTGGCTCCACGTCTATGGTGGGCCGGTCGCTGGCAGCCGCGACCTGACCAGCGGCAGGTGCGTCAGACGGCTCGCTTTCCGGCGCTTCGTTTGTGGCTGAGGGCATGTCAACGCCCGCAGGGGGAGTTTCAGAAGTTGGAGCGCCGTCCTGTTCAGGGGCTGGCCCACAGGCGGCAACGAATATGATCGTAATCAGAAAAAGGGCGCTTGCCTGAAGCAAGCGAAAATGGCGATTTGGCATCTAACTCTCCTTAAGACATGCCGCAATGATGGCATCATCAGAGTGGTCTGTCGTCCAGGCAAGTCTGCACAGCGCAATCAAGTGAAAGTGACAGCGCATTATGGCACAGGAGTGCAAGCTGACGCAACCTGGACAGACGCATTCTCAGCCCTTTTATACTTTCCGCCAATAGCACAGTTAGCCCTGTTACGGAATGATCGCCAACGTGATTCTATTCGTCATGTGTCAGCCTTTGTGTTAGACTCATGTGATCATTTGTGGACATTGATAATGAAGAGAGCAAAGGTCATCAGACGAGCTCGAGGCCTCGCCGCCACTCTGATACTGTGTTTGAGTTTTGCCGTCACTGTCCCGTCAAGAACCGTATTGGTTTGGGCACAGGCGCAAAATGGGATAAGCGAACCGCAGGCAGGAGATACACTGTCCGGCGTTGTTGTTATAAGCGGGACGGCAAGCGACGACGCTTTCCTGCGATATGAACTGGCTTTCCGCAATAACGCCGACTGGATCGTCTTCGCCGAGGGAGAGCGACCGGTCGTTGGGGGAACGTTGGCCATCTGGGATACGACGGTGGGGCAGCCGCAGAATCCGGTGTTTCCCGATGGTTCGTATGAGCTCCGGCTGCGCATTGTGCGCCAGGATCACAATTACGACGAATACTTTGTGCAAAATCTCGTTTTGAGCAACAGCGAAACGCCGACCCCGACGCCTTCGCCTACGCCGACGACGGCGGGCACAGCGCCGGGCCCAGCAGCAACTACGCCGGCGCCGGGACAAGCCACGGAGAGCGGTATTGAGGTCGGTAGGCCGACGGCCCTGCCCACGCTCACCCCGTTCCCTACGCCGTCGAGGGCCGTGATAGCCGGGAGTGCTGATAATGGCGGCGGCCCGCCGGCGCCGTCTGCGGTTGGTGCGGAGTCAGGTGAAGGGCTCTTGCAGCGCGTGATGTCCATTGACAGTGGTCAGTTTAGCCGCGCCTTTTGGGCCGGGGCGCGTATTGGCCTGTACCTGATAGCGCTGGCGCCGCTTTATATGGTGATTCGTTGGCTCGGGCGTCGCTTATGGCGTTTCTTCCTGACCACGTTTTGGCGATAGTAGCAGCAGATTGAGGGATGACGCTTGTTCGGAATTCTGAAGCGACTCTTTAAAGGAACTAAGGTTGAAGAGGAGATGACACAACACGACGGTGAACGGCGCCTGATCGTTGGCCTGGGCAATCCCGGTCGCAAACACCGCAACAATCGCCATAACATCGGTTTCATGGCCATTGACCGTCTGGCCGCGGCGCACCACATAGAATTGAGCCGCGTCCAGTCCAAGGCTGTGATTGGCACCGGGCGTATTGGCCAACAGCCGGTCATTCTGGCCAAACCACAGACGTACATGAATAGGAGCGGTGATTCTGTGGGCCCAATTGCCCATTACTATCGCATCGATCCGCAGGCTGTGTTGGTCGTCTACGATGAACTGGATTTGCCACTGGGCGCCCTTAGGCTGCGAGAGCAGGGTGGCTCCGGCGGTCATAACGGGATGAAGTCCATCATTCAGCATCTGGGCAACAATTTCCCCCGTCTACGTCTGGGCATTGGGCGCCCCCCCGGACGCATGCCGCCCGCGGCCTACGTTCTGCAAGATTTCGGAGCGGATGAGGAGCCAGTGGTCGATGAATTATTAGTTGGCGCCGTGGAGGCCATTGAAACCTTTTTGCACGAGGGCATTGGGATGGCGATGAGCCGTCACAATGGGCAAATCGTCGAGCCGCCAGCCAACAACTGACGATAAGTGCTGTTGCCGGTCGGCCATTCGGCTCTCTGGGACAGTATATAGTTGATCTTCTCATGAACTTATCGGGCGTACTTGAAATTTTGAATCAGTTGCCCGCGTTCGGGCAATTGAGGGCAAAGATAGAAACTGGCGACGAGATAGCGCCGCTGGGCCTGCCGCGTGGCGCGCGACATGCGCTGCTGGCGGACCTGGCCAGAGGAAGCGGACGCCCTATCCTCCTGGTATCGGGGCGCGTGGATGCTGTGCCCGTCTGGCAACAGGCGCTGGAAGCCTGGCTGCCGGATGAGTGTGAATTATTGCGTTTTCCTGAGCCGACGCCGCTGCCCTATGATCGCGGTCCGTGGAGCGAGTCTAGCCGGCTTGGACGCCTGACGGTTCTCACGCGGCTCATGGCCGGGCAACACCCCCTGCTTCCCGATGCGAAAACCTCGCTGCTCGTCTTGACCAGCGCGCGAGCGCTGCTGCAAAAGACCCTGCCCCGGCAACGGTTTCTGGCGTCCATGAAGGTCTTACGCAGCGGGGCGTTGTTGGATCTGGATGACGCCCTGGATCAGTGGCGGGAGATCGGGTATGAGCGGGTCAGCGTGGTCGAGGCTCCCGGCCAGTTTAGCCGCCGCGGAGGCATCGTTGATCTCTATCCCGCCGCGGCGTCTCTCCCTGTGCGCATCGAGCTGTTCGGTGATGAAATTGACACGATGCGCCACTTCGACCCGGCCACTCAGCGATCGGCCGATGTTGACCGTGATCTGTTGGAGCGCGTTCTGGTCCCGCCGGCGCGTGAGGCTTTGCCGGGCCGCGTGATGGGCCTGGGCAGTTATCTGGAATCTGTGGCTGAGCCGAAAGCGGACGAGTTGCCGGCGTGGCAGGACGATATCGACAACATGGTCGCCGGTGAACTTTCGCCAAATATTGAATTTTACCTGCCAATGATTTACTCCAGGCCGGCCTCTTTGCTCAATTACTTGCCGGAAGACGCGCTGGTGGCAATCGACGATTGGCCAGAGCTGGCGGAGGGCGTGGCTGACCTGCACGAGCACGCGCAGCAGATTGCTGCTGACCAACCCTCCTTGCCCCCGGATTATCCCAATCCGCTCTTTTCCTGGGAGGCTTTGCAGGAGGAACTTGCTTTGCATCGCAGCCTGATCCTGGGAGAAGGCGAGCAACAAGAGGGCAGCGTTGTTCCCGCCTACGCCCGGGTGGCCGATGCCTTCCGGCCCGGTCCGCGCTTTGGAGGCCAGGTTCGCCCGTTTCTGGCCCATCTGCAACACGCCCTTCAGGATGAGGAGCGCGTGGTGGTGGTGAGCAGCCAGGCGCAACGCCTTGCTGACCTGTGGCGCGATGAGAAGCGCATGGATACGTCGGCCGTTTTTGAGGAAGCCGTACCCTGGGAGGTGGTGGAGTCGGTGTCCGAACTTCCCGAGCCGGGCACCATCACTTTTGTGCGCGGTGGCCTCCTGGAAGGCTTTTCTCTGGAACGCGTTGAGGACGGCCTCGTCTTGCTTAACCTGCTGACCGACGCCGAAGTGTTCGGCTGGCGCAGGCCTGCGCCGCGCCGCTATCGTCGTCGCCGACCGGTGGCGCCTGAGACGCCGTACGCCGATCTGCAGCCGGGGGATTACATTGTGCACCTGGACTACGGCATTGGGAAATTCCAGGGCCTGGTGGTGCGCGCGCTGGGCGGCATGGAGCGTGAATACCTGCAGGTCAAGTACGCCAACGGCGATATGGTCTATGTGCCTGTGCACCACGCCGATCGCATGAGCAAGTGGGTGGGCAGTGACGAGAACCCGCCGACGCTGAATCGCATCGGTGGAAAGTCGTGGCAGGCGGCGAAGCGCAAAGCACAACGGGATATCGCCGAGCTTGCCGAGGAGCTCCTGGACCTGTACGCGGCGCGAGAACTCGTGGATGGCCATGCATTTGGCCGGGACGGCGAGTGGATGGCCGAACTCGAGGCCAGCTTCCCTTACCAGGAGACAGAGGATCAGCTGCGCGCCATTACCGAGGTCAAGTCGGACATGGAGCTGTCGCGACCGATGGATCGCCTCATCTGTGGCGACGTGGGCTATGGCAAGACAGAGGTGGCGCTGCGCGCGGCGTTCAAGGCCGTCTTGGATGGCAAGCAGGTAGCCGTTCTGGTACCCACCACCGTCCTGGCCCAACAGCATTACACAACCTTTTCACAGCGCCTGCAGCCGTTCCCCATATACGTCCAGATGCTCTCCCGTTTCCGCACGCGCAGCGAGCAGGACCGCATCTTGCGTGATCTGAAAGAGGGGCAGGTGGATATTGTTATCGGTACTCACCGCCTGCTTTCCGACGATGTATCGTTTAAGGATCTGGGCCTGGTGGTGATTGACGAAGAACAACGATTCGGCGTGACAGACAAGGAGAAGCTGAAGCAGTTGCGCACCGAGGTTGACGTCTTGACGATGACCGCGACGCCTATCCCGCGCACGCTTTACATGGGCCTGACCGGAGCGCGGGACATCAGCATCATCGACACCGCTCCTTCTGAGCGCCTTCCGGTGCAGGTGTACGTGGGCGAGTCAGATGAGACATTGCTGCGCCGGAGCATCTTGCGCGAGCTGGACCGTGGCGGTCAGGTCTTCTTTGTGCACAATCGCGTGCAATCAATCAACATTGTGCGCAATATTCTGCGGGACTTAGTCCCCGAAGCCTCGCTCGGCGTGGCGCACGGACAGATGAGCGAGCGGCAGCTGGAAAAGGTGATGACAGACTTCGTGGAGGGCGATCTTGACGTCCTGTTGAGTACGTCGATTATCGAGAGCGGGTTGGACATTCCCAATGCCAATACGCTGATCGTGGACCGCGCAGAAATGTTTGGCCTTGCTCAACTGTACCAGCTGCGCGGGCGTGTGGGTCGCGGAACGCGCCGCGCCTATGCTTACTTTTTCCATGGCCCTTGGAACAGTCTGACGACAGAAGCGCAACAGAGATTGGAAACGATTGCCGAGGAAACACAGCTAGGCGCCGGCTATAACATTGCCATGCGCGATCTGGAGATTCGGGGCGCCGGCGAGCTGTTGGGGGCGGAACAAAGCGGCCACATTGCCAGCATTGGCTTTGACCTGTACACGCGCATGCTGGCCCAGGCCGTTCGCCAGCGCAAGGCAGCGCGCGACGGGCAAGCAGTTCCTGTGGAGCTACCTGAGCCGGCGACGATTGACCTGCCGCTGGCAGCGTACATTCCCACCGATTACGTGCCTGACTCCGGTCTGCGCCTGCGCCTTTACCGGCGCATGGCCGGACTGGATGCGCTGGATGAGGTTGATGAGATGGCCGAGGAACTGGCGGATCGTTTCGGCCCCATTCCGGACCCCGTCGACAATCTCTTGTACCAGTTGCGGGTGAAGGTGCTGGCTATGCGCGCCGGCGCGCGGTCGGTCACCGTAGAAAGTGGTCAGATCCGCATTCGCGTGCCCGGCCTTGAGGACGCACCGCGTTACCGTTTGCAGCGCTTTCTCAGTAACGGGGTTCGGGTAAGTAAAAAAGCGATCTGGCTGAGTCCAGACATGGGTACCAACGAGTGGAAAGTGGCTCTGGTGCGCGTCCTCGAGCGGCTGGAGACATACCGGCAGACCGGATTGCGGAGCAAAGCAGCATTGGCCGCGGCCCATAATGGTGGGGAAGAAGAGTAGGCGCGAGAGACAGTAGTAATCAGGAAGCAACAGGCGATAGATATGCAGCCAATTAATTTTTACGACGATTCCGAACATCAGGGCAGGGAGCCCGAGGATGTGCGGCTGAAACAGCTGGGTCTTTACGTGCACGAGGATGGGCGGCGCATTGCCGTGGGGTTTAATATCACACCGTTCAGGGAACGGCCGTCCATTGAGGTTACGGCGAGCAATGGGCGCGGCGAGGCCGCCGGTTCGCTGACGATCATTGAAGCGCTGCAATCTAACTTCAGCCTGACCATGCATCTGCGGGATGCAGCGCCTACAGAGGAATATACAGTTCGCGCTGAGTTGTATTATGTTGGCTCCGGTGGGGAGCGACAGATTGTGGACAGTAAGGAAACGACCGTTGACGTGACCGTGCCCGGCGAGACAATCATTTCCTGATGGCTGGCTGGACGATTTTTACCTGGCGCGCCGGTGTGCTTTTTAGGCGCCGTACTCGCGCTCGCGCCTGACGTATTTGCCTGCGGGTTGGTGCGCGTGACTCAGGACGCGGGCCATGCGGCCCTTTCTTCCTCGCGCGCGATTAGCTTCTCGAGCTTAGACTTCGTCTCGCGCCACGTTACCTTGGAAAGACCCAGTCGCTGCCGGATGCGGTCCGGTTCGGTTTCCCGTTTGTAATCGTGCATCGCCGAGGCCCAACGCAAATTTTCGAAGGAGAAGAGGCTCTTGTCCAGGTTTGCTGCTTCGGCCACGTCACTGAGAATATACTCCAGGTTGCGCGCCGTGCAGGTAAAGAGCGTGTCGCTGGGCTCGTACTGCTCGAGATATTCGTCCAAAACTTCCAACCATTCCGCAGTCAGGCCGATCTTTCGCTCTTTGTAGCGCTTTCCTGGGTCCTTGTAACGGATGAAGAGGAAGGGGTCTTCCGGATCACTGCGGTCGATATGGTTGGGGACGATGCTCATCGCTTCGCTCTTCTTCACGCCGGTGTCCAGCAACAAGGTCAGCAACAAGTGGGGGCGGGCGTCCGGTTTGTTCTCCTCGTCCCCCTGGCGAATACGCTGCGTTACTTCCAGCCCTTTCTGCAACTCCGCTTCCGTAGGCACTGTGGGTAGCGGGCTGGTGACGCTGTGCTGAATAACCGCGCTGGAAGGATCGTGGTACAGGACTCCAGACTCGTGCAGCCAGCTAAAAAATACCTTTAATGTCGTGACGCGCCGCGAGTAGGATTTGGGACTGCAGGGAACGCCACGTTCGTGCAGCAACCATTCCAGGAAGTCATTGAGATTCTTGGTGCCTATTTCGCCTACCGGTTGGCCGATGCCCAGATACTTGCCCAATAAGCGGATATCGCTGGCGAACGCCTTCTGCGTATTCTCGGCGAACCCTTCTTCCTCCATATGCTTCTCGAATGCACCAAGCGCGGCTTGCAGAGAGGCGGCTGAAGTGAAGGGTGGTTGGGAAGGAATAAGTTCAGGCTGCTTATCGTCGCTCACGCGAGCCTCCTTTCGTTTCGTATAGACACGAAAAGCATACTGCAAGCTCGCTCGGCTGTCAAACAGGGGAGAAGTTCGACCCGATAGCCGGAAGCGCTTACTCCGATGCCTGGGCAGCGGTGGGCGGCTGGAAGCGTAGCGCTGGATCGCCCAGGAGGTTAAACGGGTGCACAATTTCGTCCAGGCCGATTTCGGAAACGACGGCGATCTTGGCTTGCTGTAAGACGGCCCCTACGGTAGAGACATCCCCGTGAATCAGCTGCGTGTAGAAACGGTTGGTGAAGGGGACCTGTTGTGCCGTAAAGGTGCGCCCTGAGGGAGCCACGGCAGCCACAATGCCGCCGCCCTCTGTCCAGAGCAAAGTTTCTGCCAGGGCGTCCACGTCTGGATGTTGGAAGTAACCGTTGAGGCAGGTGAACGTGGTGAACAGGGGCAGGCGATCACCGTTCCTCATCATGGACGTGTCTTCTGTTTTCAGCACGGTTTCATCGCCCCACACTTCGATCCCGCCGTGTCCGGCGTAACTGATGATGCCCACGCCGTGGTTGAGGGCGCTGATGATGGCGTCGCGTATCTCCTCGTTCTCGGTCATGTACAGTTTCTGGGGCGCGTAGCCACGCGTGCTCAGTTCGTCCGCCAACCAGTCAGATACGTTGTTGAAACGGGACTCATCGTCTGCGACCAGGAGCGCTCGACGCAGCCAGTCGCTCGTCACATTTTCCTCGTAGCGGATTGTCTTCTGCACCATTACGTCCAACTGCGCCGATGTCTGTGCAGGCAGGCGGCCAATTGCCATTTGGGGCAGCGACTCACTGGTGTCGAAGATCGTGTACCAGACGTCGCTGGCTACATAGCCGGCGAACTGTGTGTAAACCATGGGCGTGGGTATGAGGTTGCGATTTCTGCCACCGGTGTAGTTCTGTGGATCATATGTGGCGTCCCCTGCCAGCAGCACGTACTGGGGCGCCGGTGGTTCCCAGCGCTCGCTGGTGTAGCGGAGGAAGTTACGGATTGCATCTGGGGTTGCCCGGCCATGGGCAAACTCATCGTAGATCTGCTGCAGCGAGACGGCTACCACACGTAAATCTTGCGCCTGGCGGTGTTCGAGCAATGGTTGCAGCGTTTCCTCAAACCCCTCGTTGTCGGGGACGATGGCAATGTAGTCTGCCCCCTGGTCCTGGTCGCGCAGGGACGCCTCCCACTGGGGAACCCGGCTGATGATGGGGCGGATGGCATTTCGTGGGTTGAGAGCCACGTATTTGCTTCCAGGACCATGTCCCGCGAAGGAGAGGCTATTATCACTGTGTTCCGTGTTGATTAGCAGCACGGGGGAGTCTGGCTCGGTTACGTCGAACACCATGCTATCCTCGCCCGCGCCCAATACGTGAATATTCGGGGCGTCGCTGCGGAAATGAACCTGGCGTCGCGCGATATTCAACTCGCTTTCATACTCAAGATGAATCCAGTCCAGGTAAATCGACTCACCGGCAGCGCCGGTGTCCCCGGGCACGTCTAGGATGACACGGTTGCCCCTTGGATTGAGAACCCCAGCGGGTACCTCAAGCGACAGCGTTACCTCCTTAATGCCGTCCCAGAAGTGGTTGGCTAGCTCTTGATCGTTCAGCCACACTTTCATGTGGTGGTCGGGATGGGCCGGTGACTGATTGCTGGACCAGACGCGCACCGTAAGTGTCGCCGGTCCGCCAGTGGACTGGATATCGCGAAGGGCCACCTCCAGAGAACCAGGTGCAAATACGTTGGCGCCCAGCCAGATATCGGAACCGGTTGCCAGGGCGTGAAAGTTGGTGTTCTCTTCCCAATGTTGCCACTGCACGCCGCGGTTGGTGCCCGTGGTCTGGGGGCTGCCGTCGCGCTGAGACATCGTCTTGCCTCTCTCCGGCGCCAGCCAGTACACGGCCGGCGCCTCCACGCTGCGCGTAATGGCCTGGGCGAAGAAATAGAGTGTGGCGTCGCTGCCTTCTCCAGCCACGTAGAAGGGCACTAACTCTCCATCTCTCGTTAATTGCAGGGAATCGGCTGATAGCTGGTCAAAGGGAAGATCGGTGCCTCGCAGCTCGCGCAGGGTAACGGCGGCAATTCCACTATCGTACACCGTCAGTCGCAAAGCCTGGGGAGCATCCCCCAACGGTAATGTTTGTGCAGCGAGAGGCTCTCGTCGCAAAGGGTTGCCAAAGAAAGTGTAGAGCGCCAGCCCCAGAAAGACAAAGGTCATGAGGGCCAGTATGGTCAGTATGGTTCGGCGTCTAAGGCTCATGGCTGCTCGTCCTTTCCAACTGAAATATGCGACTCGTGATGACCGTCTCTGCTTTGCTCGCGGCGCTGGCCTAGACGTCTGCAGAGGGCAGCAACCAGCATGGCGTAGGCAAAGATCGCGCGGCGCACCCAACGGGCCAACCATCCCGCACTACCCGGTGCAAACATGTGGGCTTCCCAGCGCGCCAGCCGTCCCAGGTGCTGGTTCAGCCACCTCCCGACCCCCTGATCGAGGTCCAGGACTCGACCGGACCGGTGCAGGGTGGTCACTCGCCCCACATAGGAGTTGGGCGACCAGGGTGGGTCGAGAGTCAGTGGACGGTCGCCGCGCGTCAGAAGCGTTGTCTCGCTTTCTGCTTGTCGCAGTCCGCAAAAGCGATGTGTGAGAAAGGTGTTGCCATCGCGGAGGAGGACGACATCACCGGGCGCCAGGTGTTGTAGCGCCGTGGGACACAGCCCCACCTGATCACCCTGCTGGAACAGCGGGCGCATGCTGTTGCTGGTGACCGTCAGGAGCGGCACCTTTCCGTCTATCATGCTGTCGCGAAGAAGATCGGCTATTATAGCCGCATTAGGTTGCACCATAACGATCGGAGCTGGTTGCGGATTGTTTGTACCAGTGCCCAGAGGGACTATCTTAACTGCCACAAAAGGTGGGTCGATATGTAACAGGCGCCAGACGCCTGTTTTTAAGCAAATTATAACTTGTCGTCGCGGTGTATGCGCTGCCGCCTGTGCTCTCAATCAGCTGTGACAGCGTATGGTCCCTTGCGAATCTCTTGCCCGGAATTGTACACGATGGCGAGTTTGTAGTAGTACGTCCGTCCACGAATGACGTTCTTGTCGACAAAACGATATTCGGAGGTACCGGCGCGTGCTGACGTGGCCGTAATCAGCGAGTTGTTGACTCGTACAAATTCGCTGCTGGGGCTGTCCGCACGGTAAAGGTGAAAGCCAGCGATTTCCTCATCGCTCTCTGCTGTCCAATGGATGGTCAGATCCGTGCCGCGCAGCCAATTGAGTATGTTTTGGGCCTCAACGAGGCCCATTGCCATCACGCTGGCTGCGGCGATCAAAATTAGAATGAGGAGTAAGAGAAAGCGATTGCGTGTCATGCGCATACGTTACGGAGTGACCCGGCGTACGTGTTCTTCTGGCTCTTTACTCCGGGAGTTCTTGAAGCGATTCAGACTTCTACTTACAATGTTAACCACTGGCGACTATATGGAGGACCGTAATGAACGTTCGTTGCTCGTACTGTAACCAAACTTTTAACCTCACTCGTGAGTATGTCATCCAGGCTCTAGCAGAAGCCGAAGAAAAAGGGTTGAAATATCACGGCGTGGAGTGTTTCAATTGCCGTAAACTGGTAAAGGTGCCGCTGGCTCAGATGCGACACGCGGTACCCCCTCAGGAGACTGGTTCGGAAGAAAGCGCAGAGTAGTTCTGATGCCCGGCGTCATACAGTCCGTGCGTGCGAATGTACTCGCGCACGCTGTGGGGGACGACGTAGCGTAACGAGCGACCCTGAGCCGTCCAGCACCGGATGTCAGTTGAGGAAACGCCAACGGATGGTCCGTCCAGTACCACGGTAGCCTGTTCGACGCCGGGCACCTGCTTTTCCAGGGCGACCAGGTCCAGCGTGCTTCCGGGTCGTGACAGGACGCCCAGACGCCAGTCGGCGACGATGCGCTGAGGATCGTGCCACGTTGCCAGGTCGTTTAGGGAATCACCGCCTATCAGCAGCCAGAGTTCCGCTTGTGAAAACTTGTCGCGCAGGAGCGGAAACAGGGTAGACGTGTAGTGTGGGGGCGGGCGTTTCATGTCCACGGTATCGGCTGTGAAGCAATCATTGTCGCTGATGGCCAGCTCAACCATGGCCAACCGGTGCGCCTCTGCGCTGATGGTGTCATCAACCTTGTGAGGCGGCTGGCCTGCCGGCAAGAACAGGACGCACGATAGACCAAGCGCCACACGCGCCGTCTCGCCTAATAACAGGTGTCCGATGTGTGGTGGATCAAACGTACCGCCCAGAACGCCAATTCTCTCTTGCCTGCCACCTGCTTCGCTCATAGGCTACTAGCTTACATCATCTGCGGGGTTACTCAACCCATTCAAGGATCTCTTCGCCTATTATGACCGTATCCCCCTCTTCAATGCCAGCCTCACGCAGGGCATCACTAATCCCCATCTCATCAAGGATGCGTTGAAAGCGCATTGCCGTGGCGTCAAATTCGAAGTAGGTCATTGCGGCAATGCGTTCGATCTTCTTGCCGCGAATGCGCCAGCTACCATCTGAGCGGCGAAAGATGCGGAACCGTTCCTCGTCTTCCTCTGGTTTGATGACGGGCATCCTTTCTTCTGGCTCGTAAGCGGGAGGCTGCGGCAGCTCCTGCAACGTCTGGCGTACTATGTTCAAGAGTTCCTGCACCCCCTCTCCAGTGACGGCGGAAATGGCGTGGAAGGGCAGGCCCTCCTCTTCGATTCGCTCGCGGATTAATGGCTCCCAGGCGATGGCGTCGGGCAGGTCCATCTTGTTGAGGACAACCAGTTGCGGCTTCTCATCCAGGCGCGTGTCATAGAGAGCCAGCTCCTGGTTGACCATGGCCCACTCTTCAAGGGGCTCCTGGGCTGCGCCGTCCAGTAGATGGATCAACAGTCGAGTGCGCTCTACATGTCGCAGAAAGTCGTGGCCCAGGCCCACGCCACTAGCTGCGCCTTCGATCAGGCCCGGAATATCGGCCAAGACAATCGTTTCGTAATCATCGAATTGCACCACGCCCAGGTTGGGCTGCAGGGTGGTAAAGGGGTAGGCTGCGATCTTCGGTTTGGCCGCGCTGACCACCGAGAGTAGTGTGGACTTCCCGGCGTTCGGCACGCCGATGATACCCACGTCGGCGATCAACTTCAGCTCAAGCACCACCCAACGATCTTCACCTGGTTCGCCCCGTTCGGCGAGCCGAGGCGCCTGATTGGTGCTGGAGGCGAAGCGAACGTTGCCCCGGCCGCCGCGTCCCCCTTTAATCAACGTAATAGACTCCCCGGGATCCACGAGATCGGCCAATAACTCTCCGCTGTCGGCGTCACGTATTACGGTGCCCGGGGGAACTCTGAGAACCAGATCCTCGCCGCTGGCTCCGGTTTGGCGCTTTGGCTGCCCATGTTTGCCATCTTCGGCTTCAAAGTGAACCTGCCTGTGGAACTTTACCAGGCTGCTGACGTTGGAGTCGACCTGGAAGATGACGCTGCCCCCATGCCCGCCGTCACCACCATCAGGCCCTCCCCGGGGAACGAACTTCTCCCGGCGGAAGCTGATCATGCCATCTCCGCCGTTGCCGCTCTTTACGTAGATCCTTGCTTCATCATAAAACATGGTTGCCTGAACCGGGCGTTCGGGAGTTAGAAATGGGTGGGCGCTGTGCGGCCCGGAGGTCGCCAGACTGCCAGCGCTGGCTTACACTTATTCGTCTTCAGCTTCCAGAAGCGCCTGGAGGCCGGCAAGACGGGGATCGATATCGTCGACTTCGCAGTCGCAGGTTCCTTCGTTAAGATTCTGTCCACATTGTTCGCAAATACCCTTACAGGCTTCTTGACAGTAGACTTGCATGGGCACTGCCAGCAGACTTAACTCGCGAATCAGGGGCGCCAGATCTACGACGCCATCCTCTTTAACCGCGTACTCGCCCGGAGGCGCTGCGGAGGCCGGATGGTAGAAGAGGTCATCAAGCTCGAATTCGATAGGCAGCGCTACTGCTTCCAGGCATCGCGTGCACTCCGTTTCAATGATACTGTTGAGGTCACCTTCAAGATAGATGCCTCTCGAAGTGCGCGTTGCTCGAAAGCGGCCACGAAGCGGTGTGAGCGTGACATCGTCGCCGACTTGAATCGTTGGATAGTCCAGCTCTACATCGCGACTTACGCCCAATTCTCCGTCGAGAAGGTGGCCAAAATTGAACCGCAACCTTGATAACCGCTGCTTTTCTTTCATGTTGAAACTCACTCGATACAGTAAAATATAAAGCCGGACATATGTCCGGCCGCTCATAGCTCGAAGTCGAGTATAACATAGCGCCGCGAAAAGCGTCAATCACGCCCATTGAAACGATAACACAGTTCCAACAGATAGCAGTACACAGGGAACATGCTCATGACAGAAACCTTACTGATTGCGACACACAACCGGGGCAAGATCGAAGAGATCGCCGACCTGTTAGCCGACCTGGAGGCGGACCTGCTCGGGCTGGACGACGTCGGCATCGCGTGGGATGTAGAAGAAACGGGCGTCACCTTTCGTGAGAACGCCATACTCAAAGCCGAGTCATACGCTCGCGCCAGTGGATTGCTAACCCTTGCCGACGATTCTGGACTGGAGGTCGATGCGCTCGGTGGCCAGCCGGGTGTGCACACCGCTCGCTTTGGCGGGGAAGGGCTGAACTCCAGGGAACGGTATCAGCTCTTGCTGGACAAATTGCAGGGGATACCGTGGCCGGAGCGCACAGCGCGGTTCCGTTGCGTGGTAGCGGTAGCCGGGCCGGAGCGAGTGCTGGCGGTGCAGGAGGGTACCGTCGAGGGGCATATTGCCCGTTCGCCATCGGGCGCTGGTGGTTTCGGCTATGATCCTGTCTTCCACGTGCGCGATCACGAGGCCACGATGGCGCAGTTGCCGGCGGAGACTAAGAATCGTATCAGCCATCGCGCGCGCGCCATTCTTGCCCTTTTGCCCCAGTTGCAGGCAATCGTGCAGGGAGATCGCTCATAATTGCCCTCACACCCCTGCGGTGGATTTTATATTTCTTCGAGGAACCGTATCACAGCATCCGTGACGAGCGGGGCTTTTTCCAGCATCAGCATGTGTCCACCGCCTTCGATGATCGCCAGCCGCGCGTCTGGCAGGCCATCTGCCAGGTAGCGTCCGTACTTCTCAGGCGTCAGCCGATCGGCTGCGCCGCTGATGACGAGGGCGGGAAGGGTGATGGACGAGAGGCGCCGGGTCACATCAAAGACATCGCAGGCTGCGAAGTCGCCATAGACGACGTCGCGATCATTCTGTAGTAACAGGCGCCGTCCACTCTCAATGAGGGGCTCAGGAGCGTCTGGCCCCCAGTAAAGTGTGAGGATAGTGTCTGCAGCGGCTGCGAAGTCTGACCTGAGCTGCTCCAGAATGGCAGGAGCGACGCGCAGTCGCGCGCCCGTCGCCAGTAGAACGAGACCCTTCAGCAGGGAAGGTGTTTCCAGGGCCAGCAATTGCGCGATTGCGCCGCCCATGGAGTGTCCAATGACGACCGCCGGCGCCAGGGATAGGTCCTCTATAAAAGAGGCCACAACGCTGGCATAGCCCTTAATGCTCATCCGGCCCTGCCCGGCGCTCCGCCCGTGGCCCGGCAGATCTAGCACGTGGACCGTTGCACGGGGCAGTCGCCGCAGCGATGCGGGCCAAACCAGGCGGCTGCCGCCCGCGCCGTGCAGCAGTATGACGTTATCGGCCTGCCGCGCATCCGATGCGTGCAGGGCATAGAACAGCTTCTGTCCCTGAATCTCGATGGTAGGCATAAGGGAAGTGTAGCAGCCGGTGAGTAAAGAACAAGCGTTGCTGCCGTTGCTTGTCGCTGATAAGCGCTGTCGCTACAATGTTTCACTGGAATTTGCATCATCGCATTTTCACTTCACTTAGCAGGAGAGCCCACCATGAGTAAATTTGTGATCGAAGGAGGCCGCCAACTATCAGGCACTGTTACGGCAAGTGGCAACAAGAATGCCGCGCTGGCGTTGTTGCCCGCCTGTTTGCTGACCGACGAACCAGTAATCCTTCACAACGTCCCTGACATACAGGATGTGAGGACGACGCTCTGTATTCTGGATGATCTTGGCGTCGACGTGCAGGAGCTTGCGCCGGGGAGCTGGCGCATACACGCGGCGACTTTGCGCAAGACAACGCTAGATCGGCAGTTAGCCGGACGCATTCGGGCTTCCTTCGTCTTCTCTGGGCCGATGCTGGCGCGAGCGGGACAGATCACACTACCGCTCCCCGGCGGCGACGTCATCGGCGGGCGCCCGTTGGACACGCACGTGCAGGGGTTGCGGGCCCTGGGCGCGCAGGTGACGTTGGATGAGGCTGCGGGGCTCTTTCACATCACTGCCGATTCGTTGCGCAGGGCGGGCCACTTGTTACAGGCAGAGGCAAGTGTGACCGGCACTGAAAACACGATCATGGCTGCCGTATTTGCCGACGGCGAAACCATTATCGAAAATGCTGCCAGCGAACCGCACGTGCGCGATCTATGTAATTTCCTCAATTCACTGGGCGCGGATATCCAGGGTATTGGTTCTAATCGCATCATCATACGAGGCGTTGAGCGCTTGAGCGGCGGCGAGTTTACCATTGGGGCCGATTTCATGGAGGTGGGCAGCTTTATCGGCGCGGCGGCTGTAACGGGCGGCGAGGTGCGCATTCAGCGAGCCAGTCCCCACGATATGCGTATGATCCGGCTGGTATACCAGCGGCTGGGCGTCGATTGGCGTGTGGAGGATGAGGACATCGTCGTTCCCGGTGAGCAGTCGTTGAAAATCGAAAGCGCCCTGGGTGGTCGTATCCCCGAAATCAAGCCGCTTCCCTGGCCTGGGTTTCCGCCGGATTTGATGAGTATCGCCGTCGTGCTGGCTTCGCAGTCGCGCGGCGCGGTCTTGCTGCACGATTGGATGTACGAGAGCCGCTTTTTCTTCGTGGATAAGTTGAAGTTCATGGGTGCACGCATCGTTCTTTGTGATCCGCATCGAGTTCTGGTGCAGGGGCCGAGTGAGCTGTTTGCCAACCCACAAGGGGTGACCAGCCCTGATATTCGTGCGGGAATGGCCATGGTCCTGGCGGCGTTATGTGCGCGTGGGACCAGCACGATCCATAACATCCAACAGATTGACCGCGGATATGAGCAGGTGGAGATGAAATTACAGCAGTTAGGTGCGCGTATTGAGCGTGTGGATTAAGCCGGCTGCCCGGTTCGTTCCATTTGACCGGAGTTCTCCACTTCGTTATAATTACGTGTCGCTTTGCCATTGGCAAGGTGCATCTGAGGACGTAAACTGAGGTAAAATACTACCTCTATAAGTTACGATGAAAATGGGGCTGTACGCCCTTGTTTTTTTGGGAGATGATCATATGCCTAAGCGTACTTATCAGCCAAAGAAGAGACGTCGTCTGCGCCGGCATGGATTTCGCGCACGAATGAAGTCCAAGGGCGGGCGCAAGGTGTTGAAGTCCCGCCGTAAGAAGGGCCGGACGCGCCTGGCGGCGAAAATGAGCAATCACGTAAAGCGCATCAACTGGAAGGGACACCGCTCCAAAGGGTATCGCGCCAGTAAGCGCAGCGGTGGGGGCTGACCAGGCTCCCCGATAATGGCCTAGGATGCTGCCACCACGTCACCGTTTGAGGCGCAGCGCTGATATCAGGCGCGTGCGTCGTCATGGGCGTCGCTGGCGCCATCCTCTGTTACTCCTGTTCACCGCAACCAACAACCAGGAAACAAGCCGCTTTGCCATCTCGGCAAGCCGCCGAGTGGGCAAAGCGGTGGTGCGTAATAAAGCCAGGCGGCGGGTCCGGGAAGCAATACGAAATCATCTTCCGCGCATACAGCCGGGATATGACTGTGTCTTTGTTGTTCGGGACTCGTTGCCCGCCGCCTCGTTTGCGGACGTTACCGGCGCTGTCTGCCAGCTCTTGCAGCAGGCCAGGCTCCTGGATGGACGGTGATAATGGTCTCATGAGAAAGATCGCGCTTATTTTTATACGCATTTATCAGAATACGATATCTCGGGTTACACCTCCCAGTTGCCGTTTTACACCGACCTGCTCCCATTACACCTACGAGGCGATCGAGAAGTATGGCTTCTTGAAAGGGGGCTGGATGGGGCTGAAACGCATTTCGCGTTGTCACCCCTGGCACCCTGGAGGATACGACCCCGTTCCCTGACGGAGGTTATTCATTGTACATAGCAAAACGGCGGCGCCTGCAGCCGATAATCATTTTGTTGATCGCCGCCAGCGTTTTTCTGGTCGCTTGTGGCGCGGAGGTTGCCGACCAGAATTGGCCCGGTCTTGCCGTAAATGACGGCATAGTTTACGCTGCGTACGGTCCAGGTGTGGCGGCCGTAGATATACAGGAACAGAGTCTTCTCTGGCGTTTCCCGGATGAAGTTAATCCGGGCCTCTTATTTTTCGCTTCCCCGTCCATCAATGATGAACGCATAGTTTTTGGGGACTATGGCGCGCCCGGCGGTATGTTTGCACCGCAATCAACGGTCACCATTTACTCTCTGGAGAACGGCGCCGCTGTGAATGCGCCGTCCATTCTTTGGGCGCGAGACGATGTCGCTCTCGATCGGGTTGTGGCGTCGGCCACGCAGGCAGACGATCAGATCTTCGTCGGTACTGCCGATAACCGCCTGTACGCACTGGATGCCAGCGACGGCTCCGTGCAGTGGGAGTTCGAGACAGCTCATAGCATCTGGGCCCAGCCCTTATATAATGAGGGGATAGTGTTCATTGCCTCGTTGGATAACTCAGTTTATGCTTTGAGCGCTGATAATGGCGACCTGCTCTGGCAGACGGAGTTGAGCGGATCGGTTGCCAGCAGTCCAGTTTTACAGGATGGGCTGCTATATGTGCCCAGTTTTGATCGGGTATTACACGCTCTGGATGCGGAGACGGGTCAGGAGCAGTGGAGTGCGGATGCCGAAAACTGGATCTGGGGCTCGCCTGAGATCGGCAATGGCACCGTTTACTACGCTGATATCAATGGTAATATATACGCTGCCGGCGCCACAAGCGGCGAACAGCGCTGGCGTTACAGCATAGACGGCGCGATTCAGAGCAAGCCCCTCTATGTTGATGGCATGCTATTCGTCACTGCGGGCGAGATTGAAGGTGACGAAGATGAGCGTATTGGACAGATTCTGGCTCTGGACGTTGAGGCCGGAACTGAGATCTGGCGGCGAGAGACGTCAGCGCCCGTCTTCACCGGCCCGGTTGCGGTTGACGACTCTGTGGTCATCGTCTTCCAACAGGGCGGCGCCACCATATTGCAGGTCTATACCCGTGAAAATGGCGCTCTGGTATGGGATCTTACCTTACCGGCCGACTAATAATAATCATGAGCAACGCGGTTCACGTACGGCGTTCCCTGATGTTTTTTTAAGGAATAAGTTTTATGTGGGACCTCTTTATTCTTAATCCCATGATTAATGCCCTGCTGTTACTGTACGATCTACTGGGCACTAATTTCTTTCTAGCCATTGCTGTCTTCACGTTGCTCATTCGTCTGCTGACGCTGCCACTGAATATGCGCCAGCAACGCGCCAGCATGCGCATGCAGGAAATGCAGCCACAGGTGCAGAAGATCCAGAAAAAGTACAAAGACAATCCGCAGAAGATGCAGGAGGAGTTCCAGAGGATCGGCTACAATCCCGCCGAGAGCCTTCTGGGTTGCTTGCCGCTGCTCATTCAGTTTCCAATCCTGATTGGCCTGTACCGCGCAATTATCGTCGTGTTGGGCTCAACCCCCCAGGCGTTGTTCGAGTTAACGCAACGGGCATATGACTTTATTGACTTGACGGCGCTGTTGCCAATTAACAACCAGTTTTATTGGTTAAATCTGGCCCAGCCGGACCCGATCTTTGTGCTGCCGCTGCTGGTTTTCGGGACAACGTTTTTGCAGCAGAAGCTGTTGACGCCCCAGACCGAGAGCGCAGATAACGACGGCAAGAAGGGCAAAAAAGAAGACGACAATCCCATGGCGGGCATGACGAAGTCCATGCAGTATACTATGCCGCTCATGTTCGGTTTCTTCGCTCTGCAATTTCCCGCCGGTCTCTCCCTTTACTTTGTCCTTTCTAACGTGATCGGTGTGGGCCAGGGTCTGCTCATGCGGCGCAGCATGGAAGAGGAAAAAGCGGCTGCGGCGGCGAAGAGTGGCAACGGGGAAACGCCCGGACAGGTGGATAACGATGACGTTGTCGCCGGCGACGATGGCGCTGCACAGGATTCAAAGAGCAGAAAAGGGAAGAAAAAGAAGAAGTCGCGAGCGAAAGGCAAGCGACGATAGGCGCTGAGTCTTGAGGTGGGGTTGACCGTTGCCTGCGGGCGTGTCAGCCGGGGCAAGCTGTCAACGCTGTCTGGTTTCAGATGTGAGGGAATGGCATGAGTGAACGATCCATTGAGGTACATGGTCCTGACGTAGAAGCTGCTATCGATGCTGGTCTGGCCCAACTCGGCGTAGAGCGTAGTGATGTGATTATTGAGGTGGTGGAGGAGGGTCGCAAGGGTCTACTCGGCCTGGGGAGTCGCGAAGCGACTGTGCGGCTGACCCCGTTGCCACAACCAGAACCGCGCCCGGCATCGCCTTCTGAGGCGCCAGCGCCACCTGTGGAGCCAGAAAAAGAGGCGCCGCGGGTTGAAGCACAAGCCGCAGAGGTGCAAGAGGTGAGCGCACCGGAGCCGGAGAGCAGGGATGATGATGAGGAGCAAAATGTCGAGGATGTCGCCCGCGACATTGTGCGTTCCCTGCTGGACAAAATGGGCTTTGAAGGTGCGCGCATTACCGTGACGCAGTCGGAACCGGATGACAAGACGGGCCGCGTGATGACGGTGCTCAACGTTGAGGGCGACGATGTGGGCAGCCTCATCGGCACGCACGGCGAAACGTTAAACGATTTTCAGTATGTGGCGCGCCTCATGGCGGGGCATGCCCTGCGACGCCGGGCCGACTTTCTAATCGATGTGGACGGCTATAGACAACAGCGCAAAGAGGCGCTGACCAGTCTGGCTCACCGTATGGCGAACAAGGCTGTGGAGCGCGGTAGCCCGGTTACTCTGGAGCCGATGTCCGCTTATGACCGGCGCATTGTGCATATGGCGCTACGTGACCACGACGAAGTTTATACGAATAGCGTGGGCGAGGGAGACAACCGTCGGGTCAGGATCTATCTTCAGGTCGCTGAAGCTGAGTGAGCGGTGCGACCTGGGGAGTGGAGATGGGAGATCGGAGATCCAATCTCTGATCTCCGATCGCAAGTTACATCAATACTAATGTAACCAACAGGGGCACCAGAATCGTGAGCACTGAGCCGCTTAGCACAGCGACCGCGGTATATTCGGGCCCGGCAAAGCGGCTGATCAGGGGAAGTGTTGTGTCCATGGCGGTCGCACCACCAGAGGCGATGGGAGCCAGACGGCCAAAATAGCGGACGAGGAGCGGGGTGAAGAGCAACGTCATCACTTCGCGCAAGATGTTGGCCAGAAGGGCAACTACCCCCAGATGCTGCCCACGCAGCTCCGTAATGATCACGCTAGACAGGCTGTAGTATCCGAAACCGGCGCCAACAGCCAGCGAGTCGCGCAGGGAGAGGGTGGGCAGCACGAGCGAAAAGAGAGCGGCGCCCAGAAGCGATCCCACAATTACAATTAGGGGGACGAGCGCCACCTTCAGGTGCATGCTGCGGAGAAAGTGCCAGGCTTGGGCATCTGCGCCAAGCCCCAGACCAACCAGAAGGAGGAGTAGAAGCAGTACGAGGTGAGTCGTGCCGGGGCTTTGTAACAGGCCGAGATGGAGGCCCGCGCTCCCGGCTGCAACACCGCTGCCAAAACAGGCCAGTACGAGCAGACTACTCTTCATGCGCTGATGCGGTCTGGAACAAGCGACGGTAAAGGATGACGGAGAGCCCAACGCTACCTGCGACGCTGCCCAGACTCAGTACCAGCGCCTGCCACCCCAGCTGCCGTAATGCTTGCATAACCGTGTCGTTGCCGCCAACGGAGAGGCCCAGCAGGAAAAGCAGGACAAAGATGGTGGCGCCGGTGGCTGTGTCAATAGCTTTGATAGCCCGCTGGCGACCGCGCAGACTGAGCCCTATCAACGCCCCGGCAACCAGGGCGACGAGCAGAGTCATTGGACCATCTCCCTGTAGTGAGGCATCATACCCCGGTTACAGCGTAACAATCCTGACGTTGGTCACAGCCGGGATCTTTTCCAGCGCCTGTAATACAGCTTCCGGCGGCTGGCTGTCCAGATTGATGAAGGAGAGCGCTTCGCTGCCCGGAGCGTCACGGCCCATGCGCCATTCGCCAATATTTACGTCGTAAGCAGCCAGGATTGTTCCTACCTGTCCAATCACGCCGGGCACATCCCGGTTCTGCATGATGAGGACAACGCCCTCGGGATTGGCATCGAGTTGGTAGTCTCCCAACTGTACGATACGCGGTTTGTTGCCGCCGAATAGCGTGCCTGACAGGACTGACTCGCCGTCGCTCCAATGCACGAGGCAGGATATGAGATTGGGGTAATTGGCGTCGGAGACGCCGCTGCTCTGGGAAACGGCGATATCTTGTTCTTCTGCAAGCAGAGGGGCGTTGATGAAGTTGACCGGTAGGGAAAGGCCCCGCTCGAGCAACCCTTTCAGGAGCGCTGCGGCGACCGGACGCACCAGATCGTCCACGGCTTCTCCCCGCACTTCTACCTCCACACGCGTTATCGGCGCGGAGGCCAGCGCCGCCTGCAAGTGGCCCATCTTTTCTGCCAGTTCCATATAGGGGCGTGTGCTGGCGAAGCTTGGTCCGGCGGGAAAGGGTAGATTGAGGGCGTGGCGCACGTCCTTGCCGCGCAAAGCGTCGAGAACCTGATCCACAATTTGCGTGGCGACGGCGTGTTGTGCTTCAATCGTGCTCGCTCCCAGATGGGGCGTGTGCAATACGTTGGGTAGGTCAAGCAGCGGATTCTCCAATGGTGGTTCGCTGCTATAAACGTCCACAGCGGCAGCAGCAATTTTGCCATTCTTCAACCCCTCAGCCAGCGCCTGTTCATCGATCAGCTTGCCGCGCGCGGCATTCACGATGCGCACGCCGGGCTTCATCTGGGCGATGGTCTCGGCGTTGATCATCTTTTCTGTTTCAGGCGTTGCCGCGGTATGTAGGGTGATGTAGTCGGATTGGGTCAGCAGATCGTCTAGATCAACCAACAAGACGTTCAGTTCGCGCGCTACCTCTTCCGACACGTAGGGATCGAAGGCCACGATCTCCATGCCGAACGCCTGCGCCCGCTGGGTCACAAGCCGGCCGATGCGCCCAAAGCCGATAATGCCCAGCGTCTTGCCGTTTAGCTCCACGCCTACGAACTCCGAGCGCCGCCACTCCCCGGCCTTCAGCGACGCGTGCGCCTCAGCCGTGTGACGGCTGAGAGCCAACATCAGGGCCATCGTCTGTTCGGCGGTAGCCACGCTATTGGCCGTCGGGGTGTTCATGACGATAATCCCGCGCATTGTCGCTTCGCGGATGTCTATATTGTCTACGCCGATGCCCGCGCGGCCGACCACTTTGAGTCGCTCCCCCGCCTCCAGAACGTCCTTATCAACCTTTGTGCCGCTGCGCACGATCAGAGCATCGTACTCAGGAATCATTGCCAGCAACTCGTCCTTGCTGAGGTCCGTTTTCATGTCGTAAGAGGCGTCTTCTACCTCGTCGAGACGGTCCAGGCCTGCCTGGCCCAGTTTGTCGCTAATAAGAATGCGATACATGCTATCCTTCTTTATTGGAGAAAATCGTCGATCGCGGCCAGCAACTCGTTCAGGTCGTCCATCTTAGTGTCGCCCATGTGTGCGATGCGGAAATTCTTGCCCTTTAGTGGTCCGTAGCCGTTGGAAATGATCATGTCCCTCTCCCGCAGATGCTGGTTGAGAGCGCCGACGTCGATGTTGCGGTCGTTATTAATGCAGGTGACGGTAGGTGATTCGTAGCCCTCCGCGGCAAATGCAGTGAACTGGTGTTGCCTGGCCCACGCCAGGGTACGGTCGCGCATCTCCAGATGTCGTTTGAACCGGTTTTCCATGCCTTCGGCCATCATGTCCTTCAGCTGGCGGTCGAGGGCGTAGAGCAGGGAAATGGCAGGCGTGGCCGGCGTCTGGTTGCGCAGCAAGTACTTCTCGAGAAGCAAGACGTCGAAGTAGTAGCCGCGATTGGGTACCTGACGCGCCCGTTCCAGTGCGCGGTCGGACACCGCTGCGAAGGCCAGCCCGGCCGGCAGCGCGAACGCTTTCTGGCTGGAGGTGAACACCACATCCAGATCCCAGGCGTCGAACTCCAGGCGTACGCCGGAGAGGCCGCTGACCGAATCGATCATGATCATGATCGATTCGCCGTTGGGCAGGCTACGCACTGCCTTGGCAATTTCGTCGATGGGGCTGGTAACCCCGGTGCTGGTTTCATTGTGCACAATGGTCACGGCATCGAAGTCATCTTCCTGTAGCCGTTTGGCGACGGCCTCGGGCGTGATCGGCTGTCCCCACTCCATCTCCAGGATCGCATTCTCTTTGCCGTTCGCTTCTGTGGCCTCCCGCCAGCGTTCGGCAAACGCTCCATTCACACAGTTCAAGACTCGCTTTTTGCTGAAGTTCCGCACGGCGGCTTCCTGCCATCCTGTGCCAGAGGACGCGGTAACATAGACCCGTTGTTCCGTAAAGTAAACGTTGCGCAACTTCTCCTGGATCGAGCCATACAGATCGGCGCATTCTGGCATGCGGTGGCCGATCATCCATTGTGTCTGGGCCTCAAGTATTTCGGGGCGAACCTCTGTCGGGCCGGGGATAAACAGCTTGATATGCCTGTTCAAATTTCTCTCTAAGTCGCTCATCTTGAAAGGTTACTACTCCTGTTTCAATTAACTGTTTGGATTTGTTGCTAAGTTCTTTTCTTCCCTGGCGCTCCAGAGACGGCAGCATAGCCGGGCCGGCGGCGATTGGAAGGATTGGCGCCAATGAGGGGCTATCCACGTAACAGACTGCCTCCTGGACCACACGCGAGCGGCGAGTAACGCCTCCGAATCCGACAAAGAGGTCCACGGCCTGCCCGGCGTATAAATCACTCATGCCATCTCCAACCAATATGGAACGACCACGCTGCTCCCCTAACAGCTCGCGGACGATCTGCGCCTTGCCATCGCTGACCGTCAGGGCGCCCTCATTATACCGTCGATACCTTTTTTGGCCTTCGCGGCTGTCGCTGTTGAGCCACCAGGGTCCTGATAGCTCATCATAATCAACCTGAACGGCGCGAATGTTCGCTCGCGGCACACCGAGATAGAGACCAAATTCGATAACCGGTTCCGCGAGGCCGCCGCTGATAATGTAAACCTCGTGACCCAGCTCTCGCAAGGCAGCTATCACTGCCGGCGCGTCTTCAACAATGTTTTGCTTGTATACGCGACGGATATCATTTATCTGTGCCCGTGTGGGACGCACGGCCGTCAGACGCTTGTCATAGACCTCTTCAAGCTCCAGCTCTCCATCCATTGCGGCGCGGGTAAGGACTTCTACCCGCCATCCCTTCCCGGCTGAACGAGCCAAGACATCGATGCCTTCAACTGTGGTCAATGTGGAATCGCAATCAAAGAAGACGTGTTTGTAGGGGGGCCAACGCATATATTTTTGCTTTCGAGGAGACGCGCTCGAACCATAATGTCGACAGGTAGAATTTTACTTCCGACGCAGGCTTTTGACAAAAAGCGGGGTGTCCGGCGCGCGCGCTTCTGTCATCGCCAACCTGCACGTAACGCTCGTTCTGTACGAGCAAATTGAAATAGGGGGCCGGCCGGTCACGGTAACCCATTCGACGTTATCAGATGCGAGAAGGGCTCGTAGAGGAACCCATTCGTCGCCAGGCAGCGGCACGCGCCTTTGTCTGGCGTGGGGTCCCAGCCCCGCAAATCACGAATCTGCCCGCCGGCAAGCTCAATGAGCAGGGCGCCGGCGGCGTAATCCCAGGGTTTGAGAGACAGGTTGAAGTAGGCGTCCAGCCGGCCCGCCGCCAGCCATGCCAGCGCCAGTGCAGCTGATCCAATGGCCCGGATCGTATGTACCTCGTGCGCCACCTGCTGCAGCATTTCTAAGGTTTGCTGCCTGGCCCGCGGCGCGTGGCTCCAATCTAGAGCTACAATGGCCCGCTTCACATCGGACACGTCACTGGTTGTGATCCGTTGTCTATTGAGATAACTACCATCACCGCGCGTGGCTCTAAAAAGCTCGCGCCGGATGGGATCGTAGATCACGCCGGTCAGCGCCTTGTCCCGACGGAAGGCGGCCAAAGAAATACAGAAGTTCGGTTGCTGCCGGCTATAGTTGCTGGTGCCGTCTACCGGATCAATGATCCAGATGACATCGCCTGTGGCCGGCAGATCGGCACCTTCCTCTTCAGCCAAGAAACCATGATCGGGGTAGGCGTCGCGGATCGTCTCTGTCAGCAACGCCTGCGATGCATAATCGGCGTCGGTTACCCAATCGCGAAATCCCTTTTCGCTAAGTTCCCGGGGTTGTCGCCAGCGCTCGCGCAGCAACTGACCTGCCAGTTGCGCTGCCTGCTCCGCAAGTTCTGTAATCTTCTCAACGTCGTCGTTGCTCATGAACGTATCTTACCTCGATTCTCGCGAGTTCGCCCTCAAACCGGCGATGAAACACCATTCCGTTGGGCACGATACGCGCTTACGTATCTCTTGCGTCGCTCTAATTCTCATCTAACAGAAGCTTTCTACATTTTTTATCGAAGCAGAAGAGGGGTGCACCACAAGAAACGTGCCGGCGAATAGAGTTCGCCGGAACCATGAACGTATTACAACTGTATATTCCACTTAACGTCAAGGAGGTATGGTGATGTTGTGGCGAAACGTTGGAAGGCGCCCGATGTGGCGCGAGTTTGACCGCTTGCAGCGGGAGATGAACCGCATTTTCGACAGTTATACACCCAGCGGCTCAGCTACCTTTCCACCGTTGAATGTATGGGCCGATGAGGAACGCGTATTGTTGACGGCCGAACTGCCGGGTGTCGATCCGGATGACCTGGATATCTCTATCGTCGGCGAGACGCTGACCCTGAGCGGCGAACGGCCCTTAGAACAGGGAAACGACGTGAAATATCATCGCCGCGAGCGGTGGCATGGCAACTTCAGCCGCACGATGGAGATGCCCTTCCGCATTGACTCTGAGAATGTTGAAGCCAGTTTCCGCAACGGCATTCTGGAAATTGTGCTGCCACGTGCTGCCGAGGACAAGCCACGCCGGATTTCGGTGTCCGCGCAAGGCGCCGGGGCCTAATCGCTGGATGAGCGATTACTTGAGCGTATTGAGAAGCTGATTGCTGCCCTTAGGAGGTTTGAAAATGGCTGATACGGCAATTGAAAAACGGGAAGCGCACGAGATGGAAGGCGTCGAGCGCACGCGCACGCGCCGCTGTTATATTCCCAAAGTTGACATTTACGAAACTGACGAGAGCGTCATCCTTCTGGCTGATATGCCAGGGGTGAGTCGGGATTCAATCGACATCACGTTGGAGAAGAACATCCTGACGATTGCCGGCTACCTGGATGATAGCAGCCGAGAAGGATTTGGCCTGGCTTACAGCGAGTACAACGAAGGTGATTACGAACGTACCTTTGCCCTCTCCGATGAGGTTGATCGCAATAAGATCGAGGCGGCCATGAAACATGGCGTACTCAAACTGACCCTCCCCAAAGCTGAGGAGATGAAGGCACGGAAGATCACCGTAAAAGCCGCTGAGTAGGCCAGCCTGGCACTGAGTTCCAAAGCGGAGGTGAAGTAAGATGAACATCAGCGATCTGGTACCCTGGAGAAACAGAGCGCCGGCTCGCCGCCGCGAAGATGAACCACTCTACAACGTGCGGCAGGAGATGGACCGGCTCTTTGAGGATTTCTTTCGCGACTTTGAATTGATGCCCGGCGACCGCGAGCGCCGGGGGCGGTTTGTACCATCGATCAATGTCTCCGAGAGTGACACGGCGATCGAGGCTACCTTTGAGCTACCGGGTTTGTCTGAGGATGACATTGATGTGACCCTCATGCATGATCGGTTGACTGTTACGGGCGAGAAGCGGGCAGAGGAAGAAGAGGAGGAGAAGAATTACTATCGCCGCGAACGCAGCTACGGCTATTTCCGGCGAACGATTCCTCTACCCGCGGGCGTTGTGGATCCCGATCAGGTTAATGCTACCTTTGACAAGGGTATCCTGACCATTACCATGCCCAAGCGTGAGGAAGCGCAAACGACGAGCAGACGAATCTCGGTCAAGCCGAGCGGTTAGTCACAGCAGCTACAAATCACATCATAAGGGCCTCCCGCACAAGTCGTGCACGGGAGGCCCTTTTTAAGTTAGTCCGAAAACTGCCCCCAGTCAGGCGGGTCGGCCTTGATTGCTGTGCAGCAGGGCGTAGACTGTGATCGGATGCTGCCGCTTGTTGAGAAACACGTCGCCCAGGTTCTGGATGTGGAAGCCGTTGTACTCATTCAGGCTGTGGGCCATGTTCTCGCTGATAAAAATGGCGGGAAAGGGCGTTTGCTGGTTAAGGTCGCTCAACCCTCTGGCCATCCGCACGTGTCTTTCCAGAGCGGAGTCCGTCGTAGCCGGCTCTAATCCTCTGCCGGTCTGCACGGTTCCGGAATCTATACCGATTCCGATGCGAAAGGGAACGAGATCCTGGGCCAGCCGCTGTTTGTTCATGACAGCAACTCGCTCCATGATGGACGTCGCGGTGTCGACGCTCGCTTTCACCGGCGATTTATCGTGCCCGGCAGTAAAGAGGGCCAGCACAGTGTCGGACGCTTCGGCCAGTAGGTGACCGCCATGGGCCGCCACCTGGCGCAGGGCCACTTCTTTGTACTCGGAGAGGGCAGTGTTCCCGGCGCTCATCTGTGCGCTGCGCTGTAGGCCCGGGGCCCGGATATGCGCGAACAGAATCGCGATGCCCTTCTGATCCGTCTGCCGGCCGTTGCGCGCCTCAGCTTGCGGCCTGCTCTCCGGCTCGGAGAGTAATCTTCTGGCCCGCTCCAGGATCTTCTGGGCTTCGCTTTGTTGTTGGTGGTCAGGCATACCCGTCTCCTCTCGTTTCGTTCGGCTACGTTGGCAAGCGCCTTCTCGGGGCGTGCCGAGATGCTGGATCAGGCACTGGCTTCCCCTCAGCAAGCGACTGTATTGGCAATGATGGCTAGCGTGGTACCTGATGGGTCGATTCTACCCGGTGCACTATGCCGAGGGCAATGGGCCTTTGGTGATAAACCAACAGTACTACCAACTCTCTGCAGCTATTGTTTGTTGTAATCCTTCTTCAAGTGAGCAGGCCGGTTCCCAGCCCAACAGGGAACGCGTTGGCTCAGGTTGGGCAACCTGACGCTGCGCTTCGCCGCGACGATCGGTCAGCATTCCAGGCTGCGGCTTCCCGCCCGCATTGACCAGAGCGTAAATTTTGCTGACGACCGCCGCGACGCTTGTGGCAACCCCTGTACCCAGTTCGAGCGTGGCGCCCGGTGGGGGCGGCGACACCAGCGCCTGTGCCACTCCGCGCACCACGTCGTCAATGTAGATCCAGTCCCGCTCCTGTTTGCCGGAGGTCATGGGGAATGACTCTCCGGCCAACGCCGCGCGGGTGGCGGAAGGAACCAGCGTTTTGCCCGGCTGGCCCGGCCCATAAGCCTGGAAAATCATGGCCCCGTGAATGGGCCACTCCTGGCTCGCAGCATACATGGTGCAAAATTGCCAGGCCGCTGCTTTGCTGGCGTGGTAAACGGTGGATGGCGCTCTCTCGCCTGGCGTGCGCGCTACCACCATCTGGCGTGGATGCTCACTGTTCTCGAACGTTGAGCGTAACAGATTCAGGGTGCCTGTGACGTTGTGGTGCATGGCTCGATCAACGTCCAGATAGGGGTTAGTGACCCCGGCTGCCGCCAGATGGACGACAGCTTCGGGCTGCGCTTCCTGGACGGCGCGTCGTGTCAGCGCTAAGTTGCGTAAGTCGGCGTAGACGGCATTAAAGCGTGGGCGCACGCCAGCCAGCCGCCGGGGGAAGGGCCGGCCCATGCCATACGTCTCGCGGACGAGCACCGTTACTGTGTGCCCGCCCTGCAGTAGATGAACAACCAGATGCTGGCCGATAAATCCGGTGGCGCCGGTGACCAGGACTCGCATTCACCAGACCTTCCACGGCGCGCCTTTCCGCCATAATTTCTCCAGGAGAATGTTGTCTTTCATCGTGTTCATCGACTGCCAGAACCCATGATGCTTGTAGCACATCAGCTCACCTTTCTCGGCCAGCGTCGCCAGTACGTCTGACTCTAGCTTGACGTCATCGCCATTGGCAAAGAGGTCGAGCACAGGGCGCTCAAACAGCATAAAACCGCCGTTGATCCAGTGTGGCAGCCGCGGATACTGCTCATACCCTGTGACGCGCGCCGAGTCATCTACCTGGAGCACGCCATACTGGAAATCAACCTGTACGCTGGTGACCGTCGCCAACCGTCCATGGTTCTTGTGGAATTCAAAGAGGGCCGAGAGATCGACGTCGGCTACGTCATCTCCATAGGAGACGAAGAAACGGTCGGCGCTGCGCAAATGGCGTGCAACGCGGGCCACCCGGCTACCCTTTTCTGTGTGCAAGCCCGTGTCGACCAGTGTGACTGCCCAGGGAGGGTGTTCGACGGCGCCGTGGAACGTGATCTGTGATTCCGCGTTGTCGTTTGATGGCTCTCCCAATTGGACGGTGAAGTCCCGCGACATTGCCTCATACTCCAGGAAGTAGCGGCGTATTTGCCCTGCCTGGTAGCCTAGCGTAAGCACGAAATGGTTGAAGCCGTGCGCCGAGAAGATGCGCATGACGTGCCAGATGACGGGCCGTCCGCCGATAGTCACCAGCTCTTTCTTTGTGAGGGTGTTGCCGCGCATTCGCGTGCCCTGTCCCCCACATAGAATGACCACGGGTACATAATTCTTCATGTATTTGTTTTTGGTGTCCCGCTGCAAAAGTGCGTTGCGACCGCACTCTGCACAGGCGCTGCTTAATCCTGGCGATCTTCGTCGGCCTCTTCAACGGCGGCGCGCAGGTTCTTCACAAATGGAGGATGGACGACACCGACCTCGGTGACGATGCCGGTAACATAGCGGTGGGGGGTGACGTCGAACGCCGGGTTGCGCGCCGTGGCTCCGTCGGGAGCAACGCGTTGGCCGGAGACGCAGAGCACCTCGTCCTGCTCGCGCTCTTCGATGGGGATCAGGTCCCCGCTGGCCAGTTCCAGGTCGATGGTGCTGGTAGGCACCACGGGATAGAAGGGAACACCATTTTCTTTGGCTACCACGGCGAGTTTGTAGGTGCCGATTTTATTGGCCACGTCGCCGTTGGCCGCGGTGCGATCTGAGCCCACAAGGACGATATCTACCTGTCCCGTGCGCATGAAGTGACCCGCGGCATTGTCGGCGATCACGTCGAACGAAATTCCCCGTTGCTGTAGCTCCCAGGCGCTGAGGCGCGCACCCTGCAGCCGGGGCCGAGTTTCGTCTACCAGCACGTGGATGTTCTTACCCTGCTCGTGAGCGGAGAAGATCACACCCAGCGCCGTGCCCCAATCGACCGTCGCCAGGGCCCCCGTGTTGCAGTGGTGCAAAATGGTGGCGCCGTCTTCAACCAGCTCCGCGCCATGGCTGCCCATGCGCCGGTTGAGCGCCACGTCGTCGTCGGCGATCTGCTGGGCGGCGGCTAACAACGCGTCGCGAATGGCGTTTACGCTGTCCAGCGTTTCGTTGTTGGCCCGCTTTAGCTGGCGGCGCACGGCCCAGGAGAGATTGACGGCTGTCGGTCGGGCTGCGTTAAGAATGTCGCCGGCAGAATGCAGGTCTTGAAGCAATTGCTCGCGTGATTTTGCATCACTCTGCCGGGCGGCGAGAGCCATGCCGAAAGCGGCAGCGGCGCCAATGGCCGGCGCGCCGCGCACGTACATCTCGGTGATAGCGCGCGCCACCTGGCGGAAGTCGTCAAATTCGGCAATTTCGAAACTAAACGGCAGCAGCCGCTGGTCAATCATCTTGACCGTGTCATTCTCGTAATCCCAAAAAACGGTTCGCTCCATAGTATCTTGCTGCTCCTCTGTTTGTTGGCCTCTGTACCGGTCGTGGTACAAAAATGAAGTTGTTGGTGACGGTTACTGTCTCTTTCGATAATAGCACAGCAAAATGGGGGCTGCCAAAAGCTCAGCGAGTACTTTGAGTAAGTGTGGTGTCGAGGTAGAATGAACTTGTGGTGGGCTCCCGAGCGAGGGCTTAATGAGATGAGCAGGAAACGGTATTATCTACAATCGACGCGGCAGTGGCTGTCACCGGGTATGCGAGTAAAACGGTGGGCGCTGCTGCTGGTGTTGGGCTCCGCCCTGGTCGGTATGGGTCTGGTTTACCTTCTGTTTGCTGCCTATCGTTCCGGGCTTTTGCCGGCGTCGCTGTACAACTGGCTGGTGCTGGGATTCCTGCCGCTTGGCTGGCGCGTTGCCCTGCCTTTGCTGCTTGGCGTCGCCATTCTCTCCCTGGCAGTCGTGCGGCTGGGGGGGACCCTGGTCGAACCGTTCAGACGTCCCGGAGATTCGTTGGCTGCTTCGCTCTATGACCACTCTCGCCGCAGCCGGGGCCCCTACGTTGTGGCCATCGGCGGCGGCACGGGGCTGCCGGCGCTGCTGCGAGGCCTGAAGCAGTACACGAGCAACATTACAGCCATTGTCACGGTCGCCGACGACGGAGGCAGTAGCGGCCGTCTGCGCCAGGAACTGGGACTTCTGCCGCCGGGAGACTTTCGCAACAACATCGGCGCTCTTTCTCAGGATGAAGCGCTAATGACACAGTTGTTGCAGTATCGGTTCGCGCGCAGCAGTGGGGCCAACGGCCAACGCGAGCTCGCCGGTCACGCTTTTGGCAACCTCTTGTTGGCCGCGCTTGCCGGTGTGACGGGCAGTTTTGACGAAGCTCTGCTTGCCGCCGAGCGCGTACTGGCCATGCGCGGCCGCGTGTTGCCTTCTACCCTGGAGCAGGTCACGCTGGTGGCCGACGTGGTGGAGGCCGGCCAAAGTGGTGCAGCGCGGCGCATCGTGGGAGAGTCGAACATTCCCGAGGCAGGCGGACGCATTCGTCGCGTTTATCTTGATCCGGGTACGGTTCGGGCCTATCCTCCGGCCGTCCAGGCCATTCTACAGGCTGACCTTGTGGTCATTGGGCCCGGCAGCCTGTACACGAGCATCCTGCCTAACCTGCTGGTGCGCGACGTGGCCCAGGCGCTGCAGCACACGCGCGCTCCGACAGTCTACGTCTGTAACCTGGCAACGCAGCCGGGTGAAACGGATGGCTATTCGGTGGTGGAGCACGTTGAGGTCATCATCGACCAATTGGACGAGAATTGCCTCGATTTTGTTGTGGCAAACAACAACGTGTCGCCGCCGGACGATAAGATCGGTAGAACGGTGTTTGTCGAGCCTGCCTGGCCGCCTCCCCGCGCCGGCAGGACCAGGTTGATCAGCGCCGACCTGGTTGACGAAGCGCGGCCGTGGCGGCATGATAGTGAGAAGCTTTCTCGCGTCGTCCTGGCAATATTGGAAGGGGAGAACAGGCTTCGTTTGTGACGAAGATCACACAGCCTGAGTTACGTTTAGCGTACCCTATTTCCCTGAATCACTTTTACAATGGAGTGTGTTGACTTTTTAATCAAGGAGAGTTTTCATGGCAGTGAAGGTTGGTATTAACGGTTTTGGACGTATTGGCCGCCAGGTATACAAGGCGATTTACGAGAACTATCAAGAAGTGTTGGACGTCGAAGCGATCAATGACCTGATGGACGTTAAGACCAACGCCCATTTGCTGAAGTACGATTCGACCTACGGGCGATTCCCTGGTGAGGTCGAGGTGCGCGACGGCGATCTCTACGTGGACGGGGAGAAGCTTAAGAACTACGCTGAGCGCGATCCGGCCAAGTTGCCATGGGGCGAGCTTGGCGTGGATGTCGTTCTGGAGTGCACGGGCATTTTCCGGCAGCGCGATCAGGCTGCCGCGCACCTCGACGCTGGCGCGCAAAAGGTGCTGATCTCGGCGCCGGGCAAGGGTGTGGATGCCACCTTCGTCCTGGGTGTCAACGAGGAGACATATGATCCAGAGTCCCATCACGTCATCTCCAATGCCAGTTGTACGACCAACGCGCTGGCTCCCGCGGCCCGCGTGCTGAACGATCGCTTCGGCATCAAACGCGCACTGATGTCAACGGTGCACGCTTATACCAATGGCCAGCAGATCCTGGATATGGCTTCTAAGGACCTGCGGCGTTCGCGCACTGCTGGAATCAACATCATTCCCACGACGACCGGGGCCGCCAAGGCTGTGTCCCTCGTTATCCCCGATCTGGAAGGGCGTTTCGACGGCATGGCTTTCCGCGTGCCGGTAGTGACCGTTTCGGTGGTCGATATGGTGGCCGAGCTTGAAGAAGATACGACTGTAGAAGGGCTTAACGCTGCTTTCAAGGAGGCCTCAGAGGGCGACGGCTGGTTGGGCAAGGTGCTGGGCTACACGGAAGAGCCGCTGGTGTCCACTGACTTCATCGGTACTGAGAAGTCCGCGGTCATCGACGCTCTCTCCACACAGGTAATTGGTGGGAATCTGGTGAAGGTAGTAACCTGGTACGACAACGAATGGGGCTACGCCACACGTCTGGCCGATCTCGCTGCCTTCGTTGCCAAACGCCTGTAATCTGTCCTGTGCCTGGCCGTGAGGGATGGGGCAGGCGCCGGAATGAATAGTATAATGCCAGGGGCGACCGCGCGGTCGCCCCTGGTGTCGTTTAGTAATGTGTTACCGATGGAACTTCACGAGTTAGAAGAGCGCATGCACGCCTTTGTACAGAGCAAGGGCTGGTACGCTGAGGATTCACCAAAACCGCAGACGCCGCATAACGTGGCCATTTCTCTGGCGCTGGAGGCGTCGGAGGTGTTGGAGCATTTCCAATGGCAGACTGAGGTGCGCGACAAGGAAGCGTTGGCCGGAGAACTGGCTGACGTTGCTCTGTACCTTCTACAGCTGGCCAGTATCACGGATATTGACCTGGAACGGGCTATTCTGGAGAAACTTGCCGAGAATCAGGAGCGTGAATGGCCTGAGCCATGAACATTCTCGCGGTGAGCGACCGGGTGCCTGATCAACTGTATAACAGCTACGTCCGTAGATCCTATCCAGACGTTGATCTCCTCGTAGGCTGCGGCGACCTCCCGTTTTACTATCTGGAGTTTCTGGTCTCCGCGCTGAACGCCCCCCTCGTTTACGTGAGGGGAAACCATGACTCTGTTCCGCAATACACCACTGACAGACGAGTGCTGACCGGTGTGCAAGGCGGGGTGAATGTGCACGGGCGTGTCGTGTGCATCAATGATCTGCTCATCGCGGGGTTGGAAGGCTCCATGCGCTACCGCCCGGATGCGCCACTGATGTATACGGAAGGCGAGATGCGCTGGGAAGCACTGCGGCTGGCGCCGCAATTGCTGTGGAATCGTATCCGTCACGGGCGGGCGCTGGACATCCTTGTAACCCATTCACCGCCATTCGGTATTCACGATCGGCCCGATCGAGCGCACACGGGCTTCAAAGTCTTCCGTACCCTCATCCGTTACTTTCGGCCTCGCTACATGCTTCACGGCCACATCCACGTTTACCGGCGCAATGTGCCGCGTATCACTCACTATCATCACACACATGTAATCAACGTTTATCCCTATTACAGCTTCGATTACTATGAGCGGCCCACGGCGCACGAGCGCATTCGGGCGTCTTGACGCTACTATACCCGCGGCGTAAACTTGCTCTAGTAGACGGGGCGCCCGCCCTTCAGGTGAAAGTGAGAGTGGCGCAAATCTTAGTAAAGGAATTGGACGTATGAGCGCCGTGCTTGATGCACGAGGCGAGTTGAGGCGCGCGGTGCAGCCGGTGGGCCATTACTTCCTGCGGCCCGTGCGGCTGGTTCGAACGTACGATCGCAGCAACCTCAGAGCCGATTTTGTGGCCGGGCTGACGACGGGCGTCATTATGCTGCCGCAGGCCATCGCCTTCGCGCTCATTGCCGAACTGCCGCCCGAGATGGGCATTTACGCTGCTATCGTTGGTAGCATTATTGGCGCTTTGTGGGGCTCGTCAGATCAGGTGCACAATGGGCCCACGAACGCCAACTCTCTGCTGGTGCTGTCGGCGTTGCTCAGCGCTTCTTTCGTACCTGGCACGCTTGGTTTTGTCGTTGCCGCGGGCCTGATGGCTGTCATGGCCGGCGTGTTCCAGTTGGTGCTGGGTCTGGCCCGGCTCGGGGTGCTGGTCAATTTCGTATCTTATTCAGTCATCGTTGGGTTCTCGGCCGGCGCCGGCATCCTCATTGCTATCAAACAGATCGAACCTTTGTTAGGTGTCGAATTTGTCGACAGCAATATGATTGGCATCGCCGTGGGTCTGGTGAACAACCTGGACGCTATTCACACGCCGACGGCAGCCATTGGGCTGGCTTCAATCGTGCTGCTGGTCGTACTGCCGCGTCTCAGCTCGCGCCTGCCGGCAGCGCTGATCACCATGGTGCTGGCCTCGCTAATCGTGGCCCTCCTTGGTTTACGTGAGGCCGGCGTCAGCGTGATCGGAGAACTGCCCCAGGGCCTGCCGCCGCTGGCGCCTCTGCCCATCTTCAATCTGGACGTCATTGGCAGACTCTCAACTGGCGCCCTGGCCATTGGCGCCATAGGTCTCGTGCAGACGATTGCCATGGCCCGCTCAATTGCCGTGCAAACTGGCCAACGCCTGGACAGCAATCAGGAGTTCGTGGGTCAGGGATTGGCCAATATCGCCGCTGGTTTCTTCTCCGGCTTCCCGACGGCCGGCTCTTTCTCGCGGTCGGCGGTTAACATGCAGGCCGGCGCTCGCTCGCCTGTGGCAGCGATTTTATCCGGAGTGTTTGTGTTGCTGGCAGCGCTTGTGCTGGCGCCGTTGGCCGTCTTTCTCCCCCGGGCAGCGTTGGCAGGGGTGCTGGTGGTGATTGCATACGGTCTGGTGGACAGGACGGAGATCGCGCGTATCGCGGCGGGCACGCGCGGAGATGCACTGATCATGATCATCACGTTGGTCGGCACCGTGTTCCTGCCGATTGAATTCGCCGTTCTGATGGGCATCCTGCTTTCTTTCGTGCACTATACGTTGCGCACGAGCATGCCACGGGTGCATCAAGTCCTGCCCGATGAAGATTTTCACCACTTCCAGCACCAGCCAGACAAAGACAACTGCCCGCAGTTGAGTATCATCGATATTCTCGGCGATCTGTACTTTGGTGCAGTGAATCACGTTGAGGAAGAAATTCTCAAACATCTGACGGAGCATCCGGAGCAGCGTTTTCTGCTGATGCGCATGAATCACGTCAATCACTGTGATTACAGCGGTATTCACATGCTGGAAAACGTCGTCCGCGCTTATCGCGACGCCGGCGGCGACGTCTTTATCGTCCGTGTTGGCCCTCGCGTCATGAAGATGATGAAATCCACCAGTTTCCTCGATTACCTCGGCGAGGGAAACCTATTGGACGACGACGAAGCAATTTCTCACATATTCCATCGCGTACTGGATCCGGCCATCTGTATTTACGAGTGCCCGGTGCGCGCCTTCCGCGAGTGCCAAAACTTGCCCAAACGCGTTGACTTCGTGGATATCCCACCATTCAAGGATATACCGCTGGACACGATAGTGAACGTCACGCCGCGAGAGCTGTGGGAGCGCCTGCATGGCGAGCGTGAAAACGGTAAGCGACCGCTGGTGATTGATGTGCGCGAGCCGCGCGAATTCCGGCAGGGCCACGTTCCCGACGCACAACTGGTGCCGCTTTCCACAATCCTGGCTGATACCGTGAAGTTGCCGAACGATCGTCAGGTGGTTCTCGTTTGTCGCAGCGGGCGGCGCAGCCAGCGCGCGGCGTATGCGCTGCATAAGATGGGCTGTGTAAATGTAGGCGTCTTGCGTGGCGGTATGTTGGCCTGGGAGTCTGCCGACTTATTGGAGGCGGTTGAAGAACCCAGACCTGAAGGAGGCATTCCCGAGTAACATGGCCGAACACACGAAACCTTCTCGCAACATCGGACTTGATCTAGTGCGGGTTACGGAAGCGACGGCGATTAGAGCCGGGCGGCTGATAGGATCTGGACGGTGGGATGAGGCGCACCGTGTCGCGTCAAAAGCGATGATAGATGCTCTGAACGAAGTGGATATCGACGGCCAGATTGTCATTGGTGAGGAGGGCCGGCTGGGCGATGTGACGCCGCTGAACACGGGACAACGTGTGGGGAACGGCGACGGCGCCCTGGTAGACCTTGTCGTCGATCCGATCGACGGCACCGACCTGCTGACGAAAGGGTTTCCCGGGGCGCTTTCCCTGGTCGGCGTGGCGCCACGTGGGGCGATGTACTCCCCGGCGCCGGCTGTCTACATGGAAAAGATCGTCGTGGACGCCGACGCGGCCCATGCGCTGGTTCCTGAGTGTATGGGCGCGCCCGCGGCATGGACGCTGGCCCTGGTGGCGCGTGTAAAGCGAAAGGCGGTGCGCGATCTGACGGTTATTGTGCTGGATAGGCCGCGACATCATGATCTGATCGAGGAGATCCGCGCCGCCGGCGCGCGCATTCTTTTGCGAGAGGAAGGCGATGCGGAAGGCGCACTGGTAGCCGCCACGCCAGGCACGAATGTGGATCTGCTTCTGGGCGTTGGCGGTGTATCGGAAGGGGTGATCGCCGCCTGTGCGGTGAAAGCGATGAACGGAGCGATGCTGGCCCGTCTGGCGCCGCAAAGCGAGGAAGAGCGCGCTGCCGTTGTCGCCGCGGGGCTGAATCCCAATCGCATCTTCACGGAAGATGATCTGGTTGGCGGCAATCAGATCTTCTTCGCAGCGACGGGGATCACCGATAGCTCGCTGCTGCGCAGCGTGCGCTACAGCGGGCGCAGGGTAGAGACACACTCCCTCTTGCTGCGCTCCGAAACGCGCACCCGCCGCTTTATTCGCATGCAGTACCTTCTGGATGAGGACGGGAACGGCGACGATTGAGCGCCATTATTGGCCGCCGGTAATCTCCAGGGCTCGCTCTACCGCTGCATAGGCGTTGACGATGCCGTAGCCAAAGGTGTTGTTGGGCCTGTCGCCGTTCGCGCTACAGGCCGGCGGGGAGGCCACGTCAGGATCGGCGGTCTCTAGCAGAATCTGCTCTGTCAGATCCACGTTCCCCACCAACGCCGCATTGGCCGACCACATCAGGGCGACCACGCCGGCGACGTGCGGACCGGCCATCGACGTCCCCTCCCACGAGCGATAACCGTCTCCGGGAAAAGCGGAGAGTATGCCGGCGCCGGGCGCTACGATGTCTGGTTTGGGGCGGCCGCTGTTGTCAACCGTGACCGGGCCGCGGCTGCTGAACGCCGTCACCGTTCGCGATTGGGTGACGGCTCCTACGGATAACACTTCTTCATAGATGGCCAGGGGCGAATCGACGCTGTTACATTGTGGTCCACTGTTTCCGGCAGAGACGACGATGAAGGTTCCTGCAGCGCGCAGCGCGCGCACTGCCGGCAGCAGGATATCTGGATCGCACCCTTCGATCTCGGGGCAGCCCCAGGAGTTGTTGAGGACATTCGCGCCCCGTTGAGCGTCCCCATCCTGAAATGGGTTACCTTCGAGCGGGAATGGGGCCAGCATAAATTGCAGGCAGTCAAGGTAGAGGGCCGGATTCCCCAGATTGTGCGCCAGATTACTGCAGCCGAACCAGGTGGCGTCGGGGGCCACCCCGGTCGTGTTGCCCAGCACGGTGCCCAGTGTGTGTGTGCCGTGCCCCCCCGGATCGCGCGGCGCCGCGGTATGATACCAGGGATCAAACCAGTTGTAGTCATGCGCATCTGCGCCGCCGCGGTACGAGTCGCGCAGCTCGGGATGATCCCATTGCACGCCGGAGTCAGACTGGCCGATGGTGACGCCAGCCCCTGTCGCGCCGAGCTCTTCCCACACGCGGTCGGCGGCGATCAAGGAGAGATTCCAGGGGACCGTCTCGGGCGCGGTCGTTACCGGACCTGCTGTGAGGGGCAGGGGCGCGGGTCGCAGAACGGGCACCGGCAACACACGTTCAACTTCGGGTCGAGACGATAGCCACATTCTCAACACCGGTCCTCCCGCGACTTCGATGGAATTTACCAGATAATAGGGCGTGTATTGTACGTTGAAGCGTTCAAGCTGCTGCCGCAAATCGGCCTGTGTGGCGTCGGCGTGGTCCACCAGGGTAGCGTAGACAAAGTGGCGTCGCGCTGCCACGTCTTCCATCGTTGTAGCCTGGCTGACGTCCGCCTGGTCGTTGAGAATAACCAGCAGCCGGTCGCC
>DATHSI010000340.1:0-8202 GCA_035464315.1 Candidatus Sulfomarinibacteraceae bacterium | reverse complement strand
GTCCAGTAAGGTCTGGAAGTTGCCGTCGGTGACCGGTTCGCCTGGCCCGTACCAGCTCTGCACGAAGCCGTCGATGCCCGCAGACCGTGCCTGGCTGACGTGCCGCTCTATGACGGAACGGTCGCCTGAGTTATACGGTTCGGGCGGTTGGAATGCGGTTTTACCCGGCCCAAAACTACCGGTGTTATACCAGGCATAGTAGAAGGCGAGGACCATCCCGGTCTGTCCTTGCGCCTGGACCGGCGTCGTGTGCGCCAGCGACCGGTGCAACAGAGGCGTCAGGGCCAGGATCAGAATCAGAGTTGGGGAAAGCCGTCCGAGTGTACGGGTGAGCAATTGCTTCATACGAGCAACTTTACGAGGCGCCAAACGGAGCGCCAATCAGTGTGCCAGCTTCTAATCGAATCATGATAAAAGGAATTGGGACCTTGTGCAAAGTATTATTTGTGGTAGACTTCTGTTTCGTTGCATAGCAATAACTATCGTTGCGCAGCAACTAACGCTGCTTTCCGCTCTTGATTTCGAGTCAAGGGCAGATGCTCGCCCGAGTAATTCCGAGGAAAGGAGGTAAACGCAACGTGCGAGAGTACGAAGTTACCATCATCATTAAATCTAATCTAGACGACCAGGCGCGCAATCAGGTGATTGAACGCGTCGAAGGCTGGCTGACCTCTGGTGAGGATGGGGAGAATAAACCTGTCATCAATCACTGGGGCCAGCGCTCTCTGGCTTATCCCATCAAGGATGAGACAGATGGCTACTATGTTCTGTTTGAAGCGACGATGGAGCCTGAGCGTATGAACGAGGTAGAGCGCGAAATCCTCTTCTTAGAGGACGTGCTGCGCCACCTGGTCGTGCGTAAAGAAAGTTAGACTTTCGGGACGTTGCCGGCTTCAGTGCGCGGTTTTATCCTGTACCCAGCAAGCGAAAGTTGGAAAGCAGTTCGACATGTGGGCAGTGCTAGATTGCCGGCAGGATAACGAGCGCATTCAGGTAAGCAGCGGCTGAGGGTCTGGTTGCTACTTTGTATGTGAATCCTGATTTTCCGCCCGTTGTGTCGTTACACAGGCGAGGCAGGGCGGGGTAGTTCAAGAGTTCTTGGAGGTTAAACATGGCTAATTACAGAGGCAGAGGTGGATATCGCCGCCGGCGGCTCTGCGCTTTCTGTGCCGACAAGGTGGTTGAGGTCGATTACAAGGATGCCGATGCCTTGCGCCGCTACATCACCGAGCATGGGCGCATTCGACCGCGACGCCAGACCGGAACGTGCGCACGCCACCAACGTAGCCTGGCAAAGGCTATCAAGCGCGCGCGACATCTGGCGCTTCTACCGTTCGTAAGTGAATAGGGAGGGGCTGCGCATTAACTCGGCGCGCCGTCGCCCGCCACAGGCGGGGGCGGGCGCCTGAGCATTCGCGGACCTCAGATAAATAACATCGATGGCGAAGAATCAACGAGACGAATCTCAGGAAGGGCGCCGCCGGTCGCGGAAGGAAATTCTGCGCGAGCGGCATCATGCGCGACAAACACGGCAACTGCGAATTGCCGTCGGCGCAATCGTGGCTTTACTCGTGCTGGTGTTAATCGTAGCCGTGGTGGTGGAGTACGTGGTGCGTCCGCGCCAGCCCGTTGCTACCGTGAACGGTACCAACGTTGCGCTCAACGATTGGCAGAACCGGGTGCGTTATCAACGGGCTCAATTCATCATAGCCCTTGAGGACCAGCTGGAAGCTTTCCAGGACGTGTCCCTGGTACAACAGTTTGCCCAACAGCAAATCGCGTTGTTGCAGCAGCCGGAGCTATTGGGCGAGCTGGTACTGGAGCAGATGATTGACGAAGAACTAATACGCCAGGCAGCGCTGGAGCGCGGCATTCGTGTGAGTGACGAAGAGGTTGAGGAACGGCTTGGCGAGCAATTCAACTACTTTGGCGGTGACTCACCGACCCCGATGCCTACGCCGACAGACACGGTTGAGCCGACGCCGTCCCTGACACCGATTCCTACAGAAGTGATCACCGAGGTTGTGCCCACCAACACACCTATGCCCACGGTTGGAGCGGACGCGACACAACCCGCACTGCCGACGGCGACGCCGGTGTCTGAGGAAGCGTACCAGAGCCAGTTGAACGAGCTCCTGTCACGCTATAGAGAAATGGGCGTCAGTGAGGCAACTTATCGCAACGCCCTTCGCGCTCAGATTTTCCAGGAGAAACTGGCTGACAGGCTGGCGGAAGAGCAGAATCTATCCTCAGAGGAAGAAATGGCGAGTATCTTCGTCATTTCGTTTGGCGCCGAGGAAGAAGCAGAGGAAGGTCTGCAGCGGATCGAGGAAGAAGGCTATCTGGAGGTCTGGAACCGCATTCGCAGTGCGCCGGCGGACGCTGAAGAGCCTGAGCCGGGCACGGCGGCGGAAGCGCTATGGCGGACGCAGGAGCAGCTAGCGCAACAGTATGGCGCTGCGGTTGCTGCGACGGCCTTTTCGCTTCCGCTCGAAGAACCGAGCGACATTCTGATCCAGGGCCAGCCAGATAACCAGGGCATCGAAAACCCTGCTATTCCGGCCCGCTTCCACCTCATTCAGGTCAGCGGTCGTGAGATGCGCGAACTGGGCGAAGCGGCGTTTGAGAATCGCAAGCGCCAGCTTGTGGCCGACCTGGTCGCCGAACACCGGCAGGGCGGTCTGGCCCAGATAGAAATACTCCCGCTGTGGCGCGCTCGCGTCCCCAGCCAACCTATTCTGGACCCCGTATTCCTGGCTCCGCCCACGCAGCCGACGGTACCGCAGCCGATGGCCACGCCTGTACCAGATGTACCAGAAGAGCCTATCGAATAGTTGCGATGTGTCTCCCCGGAGGTGGTTTTGTTCTATCTCCGGGGAGCATTTCCCCACAGTTCCTACTCTTCGCCGTTTACGTACTCTTCAGGGCGGATGGAAACCAACTGACTGGCGCTGTCGGCGCCCATGCTGACGCCGTATACGGTTTGCGCCGCCTGGACAGTGCCGCGATTGTGCGTGATCACGATAAATTGCGAATTTTTCGCCAGGTCGCGCAAGGCTTCACGGAAGCGGTTGATATTCGCTTCGTCCAACATGGCGTCGACCTCATCCAGAACACAGAAAGGCGGTGGCGCTACCTTCAGCAGGGCGAAAATGAGGGCTGTGGCTGTGAGCGACCGCTCTCCACCGGATAAGAGGGCCAGCCGCTGCTGTCGGCGACTGGGCAGGCGGCAGACGATGTCTACGCCGCTGATAGTCAGGTCATCCGGTTCCGTAAGCACCAGGTGGGCCGCACCGCCGCCAAAGAGCCGTTCAAACATCTGCCCAAAGATGCCGTTCACCTTTTTCACTGTGGCGGCGAAGGCCTGGGAGGTCAGCTCGTCCAGCTCGGCAACCACACGCCGCAAGCGCTTTTCAGTCTGATTCAGGTCTTCAATCTGTTGTTTGAGGAACTCGTAGCGTTCCTGCGTTTCCTCGTACTCGCGGGGTGCGTCCGGGTTTACGGAGCCGATCCGGTGCAATTGTCCGCGCGCCTCCTGGATCTCTTTCTCTATCCCTTCTGGCAATCCCTTCACCTGAGGCAGACGTTCGACCACTTCGCCGATGGGCAGGGGCGTCTGTCCTCCCTGCTCTTCATCGAATTCCAGGGCGACGAGGCCCAGGTCTGCACGAATGCGTTCTTCCAGGCCCTCCATCTGGTTCTCGCGCTGGCTGAGCGCAACCTTCATCTGGGTGTAGTACGTTTCCTGGTCGTGCGCCTTTCGCTGGGCGTCGCTCAGCGACTCCTCAAGCTGGCGCACACGGACCCTATTCTCATCGAGCCGCGACAACAATGGTTGTAGCTCATCGTCTATTTTGCTTATTTTCTCCTGAACTGTTTCCAGGCTCTTGCGTTCTTGCTCCAGATTAAGCTGCTGCCGTGTGTTTTCTAGGTGCTCCTGGCGCTCTCGCTGACGTCGCAACTGGCCTTCGATTTGCTGGAGCGTGGCCCGCCGGCTTTCTACAACTGCCTGACGACCGGCCAGGATGGTGCGCGCTGTGGCGATCTCCTGCCGCTGTCTCTGCCGCCGTTCTTGCGCTTCGGCGATGGGTAACGCCTCCAGCCGGGTCCGCGCATCGGCTGACTGGCTGGATAGGCGCACCAGTTGCTCCTCATGTGCTTCCAGAGCAGCCTTATGTTTGGCAATGCGCGCCTTTAGCTCGGCCAACTCCTGGGCTTGTTCGGCCCGCTGTTGCTTCAGGAACTCCTGCTGCTGCCGGGCGCGATCCGCTTTGCGCTCGGCGCGAGTCAGGCGTTGGTTTGCTTCGTGTGCAAGCCGGCTGAGACGCCTCTCCTCGCGGTTCAGTTCCGCAAGCGCTAATTGTACTTGGTCGACGTTACTTTCCTTCTCCTCAAGCGTTTGCCGAAGGCCGGCCAATTGCTCCTTATGCTGTTCCAACTCGGCTGTGGCCCTGCGCCAGGCTTCCTCTCTTGCCAGCACACTGTGTTGGGGATCCTTTGGACGCAGCTCGACCAGGCCACCGGCGTGTACCACAAATCCATCGCCGGCTACAAGCAGCGCCTGCTCTGGTACCCTGGAGGCCAGGGCGTAAGCTGCCTCTTTGCTCTTTACGACCAGAACAGCGCCGAGCAGCAGGCGCGCAACCGGCTCTGCCTCCGGTTCGGCTTCGATGAGATCGATGGCCCAGCCCACGACATCCGGATGGTCTGGCGTTTCGCCGGTGGCAGCGGTCTTGATTCGGGGCAGCGCCACGGCAGATAGCGTCTCCTCGTGTCCATTGGCTTCCACGAGCCGCCACAAATCAGCCTCGTCGGCCAGAATCAACGTGTCGAGACGCGCGCCGGCGGCTGCTTCGATTGCCGCCTGATGCTGCGGTGGAATGCGCACCATCGACGCCAGGCGTCCGATAGGTGCGACGTCGTTGCCCACCTGGGTCTGGCGGTGGCGCATCTGTGCTAACAGGTCACAGCGCGCTTCCAGCCGCGCGGCTTCCTTGCTCAGCTGGTTCAATTGCCGGTTGGACTCGTTCCGCTCCTTTTCAGCGTCTTTCAGTCGTTTCCGTTCTCGTCGTTGCTCCTGCTGCAATGTCCGTCTTTTCTCGTTCAACGCCTCCAGACGTTGCCGCGCGGATTCCAGAGCTGCCTCGTGGCGGGTCACCTCCTCGCCGGCCTGGGCCAACGCAGCCTTGTTGTCGTTGTGGTTGGCCCGTTCCTGCAGGCGCTCTTGCAGTTGCGATAGTTTGCCCTCGACCTGCGATAGCCGTTTCTGCTCGGCCTGTTGCTCTGACTCCAGATCCGTGACTCTCTCTGTCCAGCGGTCGATTTCTTCCTGCTGCGCCTCAAAGCTCTGGTTGAAGCGGGCCAGTTCTGCCTGCTCCTGGTTCAGATTTTCCTGCGCCTCGCGCAGCTCGTCCATTGCCTCGGACAGGGCCTGTTGCGCCGCGCTTCGTTGTTCCTCCAATCGGGGCAACTCTCGTTCAATTTCGGCAAATTGCCGCTCCAGGGACGTCTGGCGCTCGGCGAGCACCGCGACGTGTTGTTGAGCCTGCTCCCGCTTCTCGCGCAGCGCCTCTCTCGCGGCGCGATGGTTGCCGATTATATCCTGCAGCCCACTGATCATGCGCCGCAGCTTATCGATCTCGTGCTGCCCGGCGCTCAGACGGCGGCGACTCTCCTTCCAATCCGCTTCGGCGTCAGCGGCAAGCTGTCTTTGTTCTCGCAGCGCTTTCTTTTTCTGCTCCCATTGGTAACCGTACCACACACGCAACAGCTGGCGTAGATCGGCCTGCACCTGTTCGTAATTGCGTGCGCGATTAGCCTGTCGCTTGAGCGCGCCCAGCCGCGGGCGAATCTCCGAAAGAATATCGTGCACCCGCTCCAGGTTGCGCTGCGTTTCCTCCAGGCGCCGCAAGGTCTCCGCGCGGCGCGCCTGATAATGGCTGACGCCTGCTGCCTCTTCGAACAGCGCCCGCCGCTCCTCGGCGCGCAGGGAGAGGGCCTGGTCGATCAGGCCCTGCCCGATGATGGTGTAGGTGCGTTCAGCAAGCCCGCTGGTCGCCAGAAGATCCTGTACGTCTCGCAGGCGCACCTTCTGCCCGTTGATCAGGTATTCGTTCTCCCCAGAGCGAAAGGCGCGGCGACCGATCTCTACCTCTGAATAATCGATTGGCAACCAGCCATCGCTGTTGTCCAGCGTCAAGACTGCCTGGGCCATGCCCGCTCTGGCCCGCGTCTGGCTGCCGGCGAAGATCATGTCTACCGTGCGCTTGCCGCGCAACGTGCTGTAGCTCTGTTCGCCCAGCACCCAGCGAATGGCATCGGCGATATTGCTCTTGCCGCTGCCGTTGGGACCAACGATGGCCGTTATGCCCGCATCAAAATCAAACTCCGTCTTGCTGGCAAACGTTTTGTAGCCTTGTAACCGTAAGCGCTTAAGTTTCATAGGACGTATTGGATCTTATGGTCGTTGCCTGGCCACCCACGCTTGATGGGTGAACGTGGGCACGTTAGCGGCGGCAGTATAGTCTGCAGGAGGGCGCTACGCAACATCAGATTACGCGCAACAGGAAGCCCTTAAGGTACGCGGATTCGGGAAAGGTTAGCAACACGGGATGGTCCGCTGCCTGGGTCAGATAGTGGATGATCTGGGCATCGCGGCCCGCATCTATCACGGCTGAAAATACCACTTTCTGGAACAGATCGGCGCTGACCAGGCCGGAACAGGAAAATGTGGCCAGGATGCCCCCAGGTCGCAGCAGGCGGAAGGCCAACCAGTTCAAATCCTTGTATCCGCGTGTGGCCGAATGCACGTCCCGCTTACTGTGAGCGAACTTGGGCGGATCGAGGATGACCACGTCAAAATGCCGGCCGCTGTCTCGGTAGCGTCGCAATTGTTGAAAAGCATCGGCCTCGACGTATTCATCCTGCCCACGCTTTGTGAAGCGACGCTGCACATTCTCGCGCGCCTGCTGCAGTGCGTCGGCGGAGCTGTCTATGTTGGCGATACGCCGCGCCCCGCCCGACGCTGCAAAGAGCGCAAAGCCGCCCGTGTACGAGAACACGTTGAGTACCTCTCTGTCCTGCACAAAGCGTGGCTGCCCAAGCAGGGCGCGATTTTCACGCTGATCCAGATAGAGCCCGGTTTTGTGCCCGTGCAGGAGATCTGCACTGAACGACAGGCTGTTTTCCAGCACGAGCAGGTCAGTTGGCGGCGCCTCACCCGCCAGCAGACCGCTTGCTTGCTTGAGCCCTTCCTTTTTGCGCACATCGACATCTGAACGCTCGACAATGCCCACCGGCTGCAACAATTCCTTCAGGAGCTCGACCAGCAGCGACTTGCGCCGCTCAATGCCCGTCGTCAACGCCTGTACAACCAGAAAATCCCCGTAACGATCTACAACCAAACCCGGCAATCGATCCGCCTCAGCATTGACCAGCCGGTAGGCTGTCGTTGCCGGTTCAAGGTCGAGCCTCTGGCGCAGCGAAATGGCCCGTTGCAACCGTCGCCGCCACCACGCTTCGTCGATGACGTCATCTGCGTCCCGGCTCAACACACGCGCACGAATCTGTGAGTGTGGATTATAGTAGGCCTGCGCCAGCCACGACTCGTCGCTGGCGTAGACGTCCACGAGGCTCCCCGGCTCTGGATCGTCTGCCACGCGGCGCACGGCGCCGGAGAAGATCCACGGATGGCCGTTTGCTACGGGCTTCTCACGGCCGGGTTTGAGATAAATAGCTCCAGAGACAGCGCCCATGCTTATACGGTACGGTGACCGCTCTCGGCGCCGGGCCGGTCGCCAATGAGTTCCAGGGCGTGGGGCAGCACGGGCAGTAAGACGCCCAGGTTCTCGCGCACCGCTTTAGGACTGCCTGGCAGGTTCACGATCAACGTACCCTTTCGAATGCCAGCCACGCCCCGTGAGAGCATGGCGTGCTGGGTCACCTTCAGACTCTCAATGCGCAGTGCTTCGGCGATGCCCGGTGTCTCTCGTTCGATCACTGCCTTCGTGGCTTCGGGCGTAATGTCCCGCGGGGCAAAGCCGGTACCCCCGGTGGTCAAGATCAGATGAATACCGGCCGCGCACCAGAGTTGCAGCGTGTTAGCAATCGTGTCGAAATCGTCGGGCACCACCTTTTGCTGGCTGACAGTCCAGGAAGTTTTCTGGGAAAGAATATCAGCGATCAGAGGGCCGCTGCGGTCCT
>DATHSI010000339.1:0-2414 GCA_035464315.1 Candidatus Sulfomarinibacteraceae bacterium | reverse complement strand
CCTGCTCTTCATCATCGCCGTGGGTCTGATTATGGCCTGGAAGGTGGCCGGCTACATCGGCCTGGACTACTTCCTGCTGCCCGCGCTGGGCACCCCCTGGCGCGCCCGCCGCGAAGGCGCCGAGAAACAGCAACTCCCCGGTGGTCTGGTCCCCGACCCCACCCCTGGAGACTGAGTAACTTCAAGTACAAACAGTATAGCTAGACAGTACAGGTAAACAGGCGGGCGGCGCTAAGTGCGTCGCCCGCCTTCTGTTTTGATTATCGCTGGCGCAAAAGTCGGGAGGAGTTAGCCAGAATCCCCAGATCCGGCAACGATTGCGCCGCTGCCGCCAGCGTTGGCGGCAGAAAACCAAACGCCGCTAAAGCCAGACCGCTGATGTTATACAGCGCCGTAAACCACAGGTTCACACGCACCACGTGCAGGGTGCGCCGCGCAATAGTTATCACCTGCGGTACCAGCATCCAATCATCGCGCATCAAAGCAATGTGCGCCGCTTCAATGGCTACATCCGTGCCTGCAGCGCCCATGGCAATCCCCACGTCGGCCTGGGCCAGCGCCGGCGCGTCGTTGACCCCATCGCCCACCATCACCACGCGGTGGCCCTGCGCCTGATAGCGACGCACAATCTCGATCTTGTCCTCCGGCAGCAGTTCTGCCTGATAGGCCACGCCCAGCGCCTTGGCCAGCGTCGCTGCCGTGCGTTCGTTATCGCCGGTCAGCAACTCCACATGCCGGATGCCCAGGGAAGCCAGAGCTGCCACGGCCTCCGGCGTCTCCGGTCGCACCGTGTCCGCCGCCGCCATCAGGCCCACAGGCTGCCCCTCACGAATCACGTAAAGTAGCGTCTTACCTTCGGCCTCCAGTGTCGCGCTCTCTTCCGGTGGCGTCGCGTCGCCCAGGATACGCCGGCTGCCCACCGTCACACGAGCGCCGTTCACCCGTGCCGTCACCCCCACGCCCGGAGTCGCCGAAAACGCTTCTGATTCCAGCAGCGACAGCCCGCGCGCCGCTGCCTGCTGCCGCACCGCTTCCGCCAACGGGTGCTCGGAGTAACGCTCTGCCGAGGCCGCCAGCGCCAGCATTTCATCTTCGCTGACGCCGTTCAGCGCCAGCACGTCCGTAATTTGCGGCTGTCCCAACGTCAGCGTCCCCGTCTTGTCGATCAGCAACACATCGGCCTCGGCCAGCGCTTCCAGGTATTTGCCGCCCTTGATCAACAGGCCGCGCCGTGCTGCCGCACCAATAGAGGCTATCATGGCTACCGGCGTAGCCAGAGCAAAGGAACAGGAACAGGCCACCAACAACACCGCCGCCGTGGCCAGCGCGTTGCCGCTGAACAAAAACGTCAGCGCTGCGACGCCCACTACCACGGGCAAATAGTAGCCCGAGAATTTATCAGCCACCCGCTGCAAGTCAGCACGGTTGGCTTCCGCCTCCTCCACCATCCGGATCACGCGGCCAAACGTCGTTTCCGGCCCCACACGCTCTGTGCGCACGCGCAGGCTGCCCAACTGCGCAATGGTCGCGGCAAAAACCTCAGAGCCGGCGTCCACTTCCACGGGCATCGACTCCCCCGTAATCGTCGCCTGGTTCACCGTCGCCGAGCCGCCGATGACGACGCCATCTACGGCTATCTTCTCGCCGGGCCGCACCACTACAACGTCGCCCGGCTGCACCTGCGCCACGGGCACTTCCACCGCGCCGTTCGGTCGCTCCACGCGCGCCGTCTGCGGCGCCATCGCCGTCAGATCCTTCAACGCGCCCCGCGCCCGCTCTGACGTAAAAGACTCGACGTAATCACCCAGGCGCATGAAGAAGACCACGACCGCAGCCGCGGCCCACTCGCCCACGGCAATCGCCGCCAGCATACCCACCGTCATCAGGGTGTGCGAAATGATGCTGCCCTGGCGCGCGGCGCGCAGCACGTTACGGAAAATGGGAAAACCGGCAACCACAATCGCCGCCAGCATCAGGGGCCAGGGGATGCGATCCGTAACAGCTTCCAGCAGACCGAGCCACTCGCCGATAACGACCACGACCAGCACCACGCCGAACACAAGACCCAATACGGTAAGCAACGGGCGCGCCGAGCTTAGCGCGTCCAGCTCTGCCACGCTCTCTGCTTCATCCTGGCCCGACCGGGCGCCCTCGCCGAGGCTATAGCCCGCCTTTTCCACCGCCCGTTGCAGCGCTGTGCGCTCCACGCGCCGCTCGTCCAGGCGCAAGACGGCTTTCTCTGCCGCCAGCAAGACGTCGGCAGAGGTCACCCCGGGCACCGTTTCCAGAGCCTTTTTGACGTGCGACGCGCACTGCGCGCAATCCATGCCCCTGATGGGCAGTTCCATCGTTTCTTCAGTTTCCATAACTTACCTGATCCGCTCGCTAACCTCATACCGCGTGCATTCGTAGAC
>DATHSI010000338.1:0-4622 GCA_035464315.1 Candidatus Sulfomarinibacteraceae bacterium | reverse complement strand
TACCAGGTGCGCCCGGCGGTGGCCTACGAGGAGTTCTTCCCCGAGGTCTTCGGCCGCAGCGACGGCCTGCGCTTTGAGATTGAGGAGTAACTGAGGAACAGCGGAACACGGAGAGCCGCGGAGAGCGGCGGCCGATGGCCGCCAGGGAGGACCACGGAGAGAACGAGATGTTCTCTGTGGTCCTACCCAATACCTCCGTGGCCCTCCGTGTCACTTACTTCCGGCAGCTGATCGGCCCGGCCGCCTGCTCCTCCGCCAGTTTTCGCTTGAGGATTTTGCCGACCAGGCTCTTGGGGAGCGCAGCGCGAAACTCAACCTGCCTGGGCACCTTATAGGAGGCGAGCTGCTCGCGGCAGTAGGCGATGACATCGTCCGCGGTCAGCGCCTGTCCCTCTTTCAAGACAATGAATGCCACGGGCAATTCGCCGTGTTGCGCGTCTTTGATGCCCACGAGGGCGGCCTCTTTGATTTTGGGATGAGCATACAACAGTTCTTCGATTTCGCGCGGAAAGATTTTGAAACCACCTGTGATGATCATTTCTTTCATGCGATCCACGATGAAGAAGAAGCCGTCTTCATCCATCTTGCCCAAATCGCCGGTGTGCAACCAGCCATCACGCATCACACTTGCCGTTTCGTCCGGCCTTTTCCAATAGCCCTGCATGAGCTGCGGGCCGCGCACACAGATCTCGCCGACCTGTCCGGCAGGCAGGTCCGTCTCGCCGTCCCCGGTGCTGACGATGCGGGCATCGGTGTCGCTGATTGGAACCCCGATGCTGGCGGCCTTGCGCTTGCCTTGAACGGGATTGGCGTGGGTCAGAGGGCCGGCTTCGGTCATTCCGTACCCTTCGATGAGCCGTCCGCCGCTAATGCTTTCGAATCGATCCTGCACCGCTTGCGGTAAGGGCATGGCCCCGGCAAGACAGAGCTTAATCGAGCGAAGATTGTGCTTGCTCAATTCAGGGTCTTCCATCAGCTTGCTGTAGAGGGTGGTGACGCCCGGGAAAAGTGTTGGCTGGTAACGGTCAATCGCCTTTAGTAAAGGCTGTCGCTCGAAGCGGGGGAAGAGAATCAGCGACGCGCCCAGACATATCGCCTGATTCAGGGCAATCTGCTGTGCATAGAGATGAAAGAACGGGAGCACAGCGAGAAAAACTTCCTGGCCTTCTTCAGAAACGGTGTTCCAGCATGCCGCCTGGACCACGTTGCTTACCATGGCGCGGTGGCTGAGCATGGCCGCTTTGGGTAGGCCGGTGGTGCCGCCCGTGTACTGCAGGAGCGCCAGGTCGTCGGCGTGTACTCCGACGTCCGGAATCGTATCAGGAAAGAGTTGTAACAGGCGCTTCAGGTACAGGTCGCCGCTTCTCACGTGGGCGCGATGGCCCTCTTTCCTCTCGCTGAGGAGGGTAAACAGCATCTTCAAGCGCCAGGGAAAGTAGTCCTTGATGCTGGTGACGATCACCCTGTCCAGGGCTGTATTCGGCTGTATGGCCTTAACCCGCTCATATGTCGACGTCAACGTGATAACCGTCTCGGCGCCGCAATCGTTTAACTGGTGACTCAACTCGCTGTCCGTGTACAGCGGCGACAGCGCCGAGACCACCGCACCTGCACGCAGAGCGCCATAGTAGGCAATGACGAACTGCGGCGAGTTCGGCAGGTGGATGGCCACGCGGTCGCCCTTCTGCACGCCGAGGGCGACCAGGGCGTTGGCAAAACGATTGACCAGGCCGGCGAGCGCGCGGTAGGTAATATGCCTGTCAAATAAGATAAGCGCGGAGCGCTCCGGGTATTTCGCGGCTGCCTTGTCGAGGAAATGGAAGAGCGGTTGATCGGGGTAGGTCAGCCTGGCTGGTACACCCGGTTCGTAGGCTTTGAGCCAGGGCCGGGCCAGGGTGCATTCCGCCTCGACCCCTGACCGTGCACCAACTGATGTAGCCGCGGGCCACCCGGTGATGTCTCTCGATTGGGTTTTCATCGTCGTTCCTCCCCACTGGCGAAGCGGCTACGTCACCCGCGACTTGTTTGCTGCCGGACATAGCGTTCTTGATGCATGGTTTGCCCTTCACGGGGTTCGCTCTCCCGGCCGTCGGCCTGCAGGGCGTCAGGCTGGTCAGGCTCCTGTAGTCCATAGCCGCTCTCGATCAGCTCCAACAGTCGCCGGGTAAAGCGGGCCGCTGGAGCGCCGTCCACAATATCGTGGTCGAACATTACCGTCAGGTGCAGGATCTCGCGCGGCACGATCTGGCCTTCGACAACGGCAGGTTTGCGGGCGATACTGCCTACCACCAGGCCAAGTGCCTGGCTTACGGGAAAAATGCCCCACCCGCTATGGCCTTCGCCAAACATCCCGACCGCGGTCACGCCAACGGTGCCGCCCATGGAGGTGAGCACCGTTGGGTCGCGGCGCGTGGCCCAGACGAGCAGAGCGCTGAATAGCCGGTGCAGAGGCCAGGGAAGCAACATCGCAGAACGGAACCAGGCAGGCATTCCCCTGTTTGGCGGCGCCGGTTGCGACTGTACCGAACGGATCTCGTCGTGGATTTCGCGGTACGTCTTGTGGTTGGCGCGCCGGATGACATGCCCCATCAGAGCGCGCTTTTCACCCATCTTCGATTCGACCATCAAGCCCACGTTTACGTCGTCAAACAGAACGAGTTTTTTGTGGCCTACCAGGTAGGCTTGCACGGCCCTGTCTTCATCCACTGCGCGAGCCAGGCAGAAGACCAGGTAGCCGGTAAAAGAAAGCGTCTCCCCGCAGCGCGCTTTATGCGCCGCGATGAACTGCCGCGCGACCGTCACGTCCACCTCCAGCAGGCCGTACATGCAATGCTTTGGTCCGGGCAGGTCGAGCACGTTGAGCCACACGCGGCGCCCCGGTGGTAGGTCGACCACGCGATAAGGACCGACTTTCTCACTCATGGTGTGGGTTCCTCCTCAGGGCGAGGCCGTTTCAGAGCTCGAAGAACCAGCCCCGTGCGCACAACGCTCCAGACCAGCGCAAAGCCGCCGCAGATCATGGCGATCCAGGCATAGTCAGGCATGTAGCGCCTCAGATAGCCACGCCCTTTGCCCAGCATGGGGCGCAAGGTGCCGGCCAGCGACAGATTGGCGACCAGCGGGAGCAGCACCTGCACGGCAATGCCTGGCTTACCGCTCGGCCGACGCTCAGGCTCTAGGCGCCAGCGGCGCAACCGCCGCAGCGTGACCAGGACGCCGGCCACTTGCAGAACCGGGATAAGCAACTGTGCGCGCAGCATCCAGGGCATGGCGCGCACAAACGGCATTGGAGCAGGCTGCTCTCCGGCGAGGAGCGCGGCTGCGCCGGTTCCAGTTTCTGCCAGGATAGGGTTCATCCAATGGTGGCAGGCATTGAAGAGCAGGACGATGCCTTTCTTTTGCTGGGGCACGAGCGCCATGTAAGCGCCAAAATGGGGCAGCGTGCCGCTGTGCCAAACGATTTGCGTCTGGCCGATCTTGTCCACGCTCCACCCCATGGCGTACCGGCTCGGCGCCATGCCTTTAGCAAGGAAGTTCTCAAGCGGACCAAGCCCTGTCGCTCCAGTCGCTGCCACGCCGCGGTGCAACTCGTCGATTCCGGCGCTCGAGAGAAGTCGCGCGTCGCCATAGCGACCTCCATTCAGATGAGCGATCAGGAAGTGGGCCATATGTTCCGCGCTGGAGATGAGCCCGCCGCCAGCAAGCGCGGCGGGCGGGATGGGCATATTGGGCGCGGCGAAGGGGATGCCGAACCAATAGCGGTGTCCCACCGCCAGCCCATTCTTTTGGGCCACGGCGGACGAGGTGTAGGTATGATTCATAGCCAGTGGAGTAAAGATGTGCTCCTGCACATAGCCCGCGTATGATTCCCCGCTGGCGGCTTCGACGATCAGCCCCAGCAAGACGTAATTCATGTTGCTGTATTCAAAGGCTGCGCCGACCGGGCGGGTGAGCTCCAGCGTCGACAGCGCGCGTGCCTGGCGCTCAGCGGCATCCGGGCCCTCATCGAAATCGGCCAGGAGCATCTCGCCCGCTAATAAGGGCAGGCCGCTGGTCTGGTTCAGCAGGTGGCGCACCGTTATCTGGGCCGATGCCTCGGCGTCTGCCACGCGGAACCAGGGCAGGTAACGCTGTACGGGCGCCTCCAACTCAATCTTGTCGGCTTCGACCAGTTGCATCACCGCAGTGGCGGTGATTGCTTTGGCCAATGAGCCAATGTAGAAAGGCGTGTGCGGTGTGGGCGTTTCACCGTCCGGCCGGGCGCGCCCGAAACCACGCAAATGCACGATCTGGTCGCCTTCGACGATAGCCAGAGAAACGCCCGGCATCTTCAGACGGCGCCTTTCGCTTTCGACGTAAGTGTCGATGGCCTCATACCGGTTGCTCTCGGCGAGCGGTTCACGCAGAGTTGCGGGTAACAGAAAGTTCCTGACCGCCTCCATGACCTCAGCGGTCTGTTCGTCCTGCGGGTTATGCCCGGCGCGCTCGATAATCTTCAGGCGAGCATTGGGTAAGCCGGCGGCAAGTGCCTCTTGGTGTTCGGGCGGGAACAGAAAGTCGTCTCGGCCGGCCATCACAAGGGTGGGTACGTTAATTTCACCCAGCCGATCCATCACCGTCCA
>DATHSI010000337.1:0-7443 GCA_035464315.1 Candidatus Sulfomarinibacteraceae bacterium | reverse complement strand
GGTCAGGGTATCGCTACCCATTGTGTACTGCGCCTCCACAATGTAGGGCTCGCCCGCCGGTACTTCGCGTATCGGCAGGTTGTGGTACTGTAAAGCGTCGCTGCCCTCAATGACCGAGTCCGGCTCTGGCTGTATGGTCAGAGCCGTCGCGGCGCGCGGTTGTTGCACGCTGACATCCATTTCCGCCACACGCAGCGGAGACTGCCAGCGGAAGGAAAAGCGACGCTGCAGCCCGTCGCCCTCATAAGGCACGTAATATTCCACGCGAAAACGGGCGTCAGGTGTGACCAGCGACAACGAATCACCCTCAACCGAGTACTCGATGTCGTCGATCATCTGATTCTCCACCGAAATGCGCGCTACGGCGTTGACAGTGGCCTGCGCCGGCAAAGGAACCGCAACCGTCGCCGGTCGCGGCGCGTCCGCGGGCAAAGCGCCGGTCAGCAAAACAAGAACCTGCGGCCGGTCGTAATCGGGCCACAGGTCAACGGTTAGCCAATCCAGCGCCGCCGGCTCTTGGGCCCGGGCCGTCGCAATGAACAAGGCTGTTAGTAACGATGCGAAGAGCAAAGAGTTAATACGTTTCATATCGAAGCGAGTTGTGGCGCAGCGTTAGCGGCCGCGCAGCCGGATACGGTTTTCGCGGCAGTAAGGGCACTCCAGATCCATAAAGTCACGACCGCACGTGCGGCAGGTGCGAGCATTGACCGGACGCTCGTCCTCCAACGAGCCCATTACAAGAACCAGCTCCTGCCCTTCGTGGCGTTGCAGCCACTCCAGGAGATCGCGCTCGCCGATGCGCCAGCGACCGTCGTCATCACGCTGCAGGACGCCCGAGAGCACGTTCAGATCCATCTCATAGGCGGCGGCTGCCAGCCTAAGAATGATGGACCGTCTTATTTTCGTCATGCGTCTTACACCCACCTTTTCTCTAAGTGTGACAATAGCGGCCTCATTATAACAGAAGCCGCTGACCCGTCGCAGTTTCTGAGCCAGGCATGAACGGAAACGGCGTCCGAAACAACGCGGGCGTCCTGAACGCCGCCCACCTTTTGGAGGCAAAATGGCGACTTACTGCTACAATACTCTCATCGGTATCGTCATGGCAAAGGATAGACACCATGGAAAGTATGGAGAAACTGCAGCGCGACCTGGAAACGCTGGAAGTAATGGCCGCAGAAATGGATGAATACCTGCGCAGCGACGTTCTCTTCTGGCCCATGACCCGCACAGACCTGCCACGGCTGACCCTGGGCGGCTATCTAATGCGCCAGCATCGCCTTCTGGAACTGCGGGATCTGCTGGACATGCAAGAGCAGGACCGCCTGCACACGGCGATCAAGATGTATCACGCCGCACTGGAGGAGAAAATTGTGCGCCTGGAAACGAAGGCGCACGAGGAGCTGGAGGCTCGCCTGCGCCAATGGCAGGAGTATTTGCAGGAAGCAAAGCGCGGGTCGGGCGTTGCCTATTACGAAACTGCCGTAGAAACGCGGGCCATGATCGAGGGCCTGCTCAACCAATTGCGCGTCTCGCCCTACAATCTGCAGAATGAATTTCCGCAGAGGCTGGCCCTACTGGATCGCCAACTGCGCCGCGCCTGGGAGCCAGGCGAGTTTGTATGGCCCAGAGAGTGGCGGCCCGCTTATCCCAAAGAGAAGTATTGGTGGCTCTATGGACATCCGCGGAAACGGGAGTAGCGGGGGCCAGGCGGATAGCACGCTGACAAGGTTGTTGGTGGAGTGGCCGGGGGAGACATAGCATTATGAAGACAGAGAGAACACAACGACGAGAGTCGTTTAGCCTGCTATGGCCCGACGGTGACGACCAGCCGCGGCAAGAGGTGGCGCTGCCGCCCGACGCAACGGAGGATCTGGCGCTGACGTCGGTGCTGGCGGCGATGGCCGATGGGGAGCGACAACGAAAGCTCCTGGAGCGGGTCTTGCTCAACCCCACCCATGATTGCCGCACGATACGCTACCGGCAGGAGATAGTGGACGATCTCTTGCGCCTTCCGACCCTGCTGGATCGCATCGAACAAGTAATGCCGATGCTGGAGGCGTTAGCCTATGACTACTACCATCGGCAGGGCGAAGAGAACACAGCGCTGGTGGAGGTTACCTGGCGTCTTGGCGAGTTGGAGAACGTAGTAAACTGCGTGTCTGGCCTGAACGAGACGTTTGCCGAACTGGGCGACCGCCTGCAGGCGGAAGGGTGGCAACGGTTGCGCCAGCAAATCGAGCAGATGGCGGCGGACGACATCTTCCAGCAGATGGCGGCTGAGTTGCCACAGATGTTGGAGAAGGTGCGCGCCAGCAAGAGTATTACCATTGGCGTTAATCTGGACCACCACCTGCAACCGATAGAGGCCACCCTGTTGTCCGTCAACGACCGTCCCTTTCGCGAGAGCTCTCTTCTCTCCCGCCTGCTACCGGGCGACGGGCAACAGTGGCGCGGCATCGCCCCCCTGCACGAGCGCACACCGCCGCAACGCACGATCATCGGCGCAGGCATGCCCCTGCCCGTCCCGGCCCGGGTGAACCCCATGCTGGAACCACTGTTTCGCGATCTGTCCAGAGTGCTGAACAAGGTGTGCCGGCCCATTGCCCGCGCCCTGGAGGCGTATAAGACCATCAGCGCCCGCCTCTTCGTCAATCTATACCAGGAACTGGTTTTCTATCTGGCGGGCGTGCGGCTGGTACAACGCCTGCAGCGGGCGAACCTCCCCGTGTGCCGGCCTCAACTGGTTGCGGCGGAGGAGCGGGTGTGCCAGGTGCAGGACAGTTACAATGTGGCCCTGGCCCTCAGCAAGCTGCACGGGCGGCAGGAGGCCAACTTGCAGGCCGAGATCATAACCAATCCCATCTTTTTGGGTCCGGAGGGGCGCATTCAAGTCCTGACCGGCCCCAACCAGGGCGGCAAGACCACCTATCTGCAGGCCGTGGGCCTGATCCACGTGTTGGCCCAGTCAGGGTTGCCTGTTCCGGGCGCCAGAGCCACCATCGCGCCCGCCGATGGCATCTACACCCACTTCCCTGCCGAAGAGCAGCTGGAGAAGGGAACGGGCCGTTTTGGAGACGAAGCGCGCCGTCTCAAGGAAATATTCCAGGGAGTGACGCGCCACAGCCTACTCTTGCTCAACGAACCACTGACCAGCACCAGTTTCGGCGAGAGCCTTTACCTGGCCCAGGACCTCATCCGCGTCATGCGCCGCCTCGGTGTGCGCGCCATCTTCACCACTCACATGCACGAGTTGGCCGACAGCGTGCAGCAGCTCAACGAGGACACCGAGGGTGATGGGCTTGTGATCAGTATTGTCGCCTCGCGCATCGAGGAAGGGACGCGAGAGGCCGGCGCAAACGGCGTCATCCCCCGCTCATACGAGATCAGGCGCGGCCCGCCCATGGGGCGCAGCTTTGCCCGAGATCTGGCGCAACGGTACGGTATCAGCCAGCGGCAACTGCTCGACGACCTGCAGGAACGCGGCATTCTGGCCGAGGATGACGAGGAATAGAAGCTAGTCGGCGCCAGAAGCGGACGTGTCCAAAAGCAATTCCGGCGCCTCTCCGGGCACGTAATCGCGGTCGCGCCAGCGGCTGAAACGGACAAGTAGACGCGCCACGCGCCAGCCCAGACGCACCAGCCAGGGATAGTTCAGAAGGTAGGCATAGCGCGCCAGGCGCGTGCGCCAGGCCAGGTGATCGAACAGGCGATGCTCTAGGAGGCGCCGGCGATAATCGGCGAAGCTGAAATCTTGCCGTGCGAACGCTTCGTTGATCGTCTCCGCGGCAACTTCACCATAGCCCAGCGCAAAGGAAATGCCCTCTCCAAACAACGGATCCGCGCCGGCAGCGTCGCCCACCAGCAGCACCCGCTCCTGGGCAAACTGACCGTCTTTGTCGAACCAACGGATGGGGTGACCTTTTAATTTGTACTCTTCCAGCCGGCGCCCCCGTTCGGCCATGGCGTCGTCGAGCACCTGCGGCAGCTTGGCCTTCTCCTTCTCGGGCCGGGCGCGGCTGTCAAAGACGCCGCGGTTCATGTACGGCTTGCCTTTTACGTAGCTGGGAAAGTCCCAGTAGTATCCCTGGAGATCGTTCTTCATGGGCGTGAAATCAAAGACAGCGACGCCTTCGCGGAACTCCATCTGACGCTGCGCATCCTCCGGCGTCAGCACCTCCAGCAGCCGTGCCACGCGCGATTCGTCATCCCATTTCAGGCGGCTGCGCACGAAACTGCGCGAGCCATCGGCGCCCACCACGACCGCAGCGTGAAACACCGCTTTCTCCGTGACCACTTCCACGTACTCGTCGTGAACGGCAATCTTCTTGACCGCCTCGCCCTGGCGCACGCGAATGCCGCGCGCCTCACCCTGGCGCACTAGCCAGTGGTCGAACTCATCGCGACGTGTGATGCGAAAGGCGGGATTCGCCTGGAACGAGTAACTCTTATCCTCATATACCAGACGCACCTCGCGCACCTTGAAGTGTTGTGGTTCAAAGCGCAGGCCCAGCCGGGCCAGCACATCCGTACCCAGGTGAGTGACGCCCCCACCACACAGCTTCTCGCGCGGATGCACCGCTTTGTCCACGACTACCAGGCGTTCGGCCCAGGTAGGATCGCTTTGCACCAGATGTAAGGCAGTAGACATGCCGGAAGGGCCGGAGCCTACAATCAATACATCGACGTTTTCAACCTGCGTCATCGTCTCCTTTCTCCTATCAACAAGCGGCTGCAGCGCAGGCCCTGGAGAATAAGCGACAGTCCGTACTTACGGCTTGCGCACCACCGGTAAAATCATGTCATGATCGAGCGCGATGATCAGACCGGTATGCGTGTCGCCATTGCCGCCGTGGACCGCTTCCACATTGTTGGCGGCATCGATGGCCTGGCTGCGGAACCAGTAGATGCGCCCGGGCTCGGGCGGCGTAAAGAAGGCGCCCGTCGCGCTTGTATTGGCCTGCCAGAGCACCCAGGCGCTGCTGCCTTCGGCTCGATATTCAATATTGTAGCCAACGATGCCGGAGACTGCATCCTGGCCCGCCCAGCCTACCAGCAGCCGGCCGTCCCCATAGCGGAAAACACCGTGAACACGGGACGAAGGTGGCTCGGTGTCAATGCCGAAGTGGGTGGGCTTCGATCCAGACGTATGGTTTGCCGTATTGGTCACATACACGCGCCAGAAGAGGTCTTTCTCGTCCCCCGAAAAGGTGTGCGTAAACCCATTGGCCTCGGCCGGCAAATACAGATCAAGCAGCATCTTCTGGAAAATGGCGTCGCGGGCAACCTGCAACCGCTGCCGGCTGACAGAGGCGGGGTTACTGACCGTCCACTGGAAAGAAACCGTGCGTGTCCGTCGCCAGCTCTCCGGCTCAGGGGAGCGGTTGAGCGCGCCCGGTTCCAGGTAACGCAGACGAATAGCGTCAGCCCACAGGCCCCAATCCTCGTCCGTCGTCGTCAGGTTGGTCAGGCGAATGGTGGTGCCATTTCCCTCGAAATAGAAGTTGCCCAGGGGGACCCAGGCGCCAAGATGCTTCTCCTGATTGACGACCACCGTGGACGCGCCGTGAGGATCGGTCACGCGGTAGGTGGCGCCATTGGTGTCTCGCACCCGGGTATAGCAGTATGGCGCGTAAACTGAAAGCTCATATTGGCCGGGCACGGCCACCTCGGGTCGCCACTCGGCCCAGGCGCGCGCCTCGTTGGAATCGGTCGTGGACCAGGCATAATAGGCGTTGACGTTATAGCCGCAGGCTGCTGGTCCAACTTGCCAGCCATCGCTGCTCCTATTGAAGTTGGTGCGGGGGTCTTTCTCATCGTAATAGAGGTGCGGAGGCGTGAAGTTGAGGCGTTGAGCCACCGCGTCGCGCAGGGCAGGCAGCAGCGCGTGCGCTTTGTCGCCGGGACACTGCGTCGTTCCGTACACGTCGCGATGGCCCATCAGCTTAGGCAGACCCCAGTTAATGTGAGGCAAGTAACCGGAGTCGTAAACGTCTATGTTCTTCTGGTCCGCCTTCCAGGCAAAGAGGTTGGCTGCCGCTTCCATCATGGGAGTCGGCGGCGTCACCTCCACGAAATTGCCGATGAGAGAAAGCGCCATGCTGCCGGCGTTGGCGCCCCCGGCGTGCGTGCCCACCACGTCGTCGCCGCCCAGGTGTCCTTCAAAGATAACGCCGTTGGTGTCCACCAGGTAATTGTAGCCAATGTCGCCCCATCCTCGCGTATAAGTGTGGAACTTCCAGATGGCGCGCACGGTGGCGGCAGTGTCGCCGCTGCTTGTGGTCACCGTGTGGTGCAGAATCAGATGGGACACCGGATAATACTCCAGCCCGTCACTGTAGTTGCAGTCGGGGTCCGTACACCATTGCTGGCGGCTGATTACGGGCGGTTTGGGATAGCCATCCGCCGGCTGTTGCGGCGCGAGGTCGGCGGCTTCCTGTTGCGCCAACAACTCCTCCGTGGTGGGCCCTGCCGTCGCATCAATGAAGGTGAGGCGCAGCGCTTCCAGGCCAGGCGAGTCGCCATCGGGCAGACGATTGAAGCGTACCCGGAACTGCACCTGATCGTGCGTCACATCTTCTGCGGGCACCACCAGCATGTCGCCAAACACAAATTCGTCGCCGGGCTCGCTCATGTCGTCGCTGGCGTACAGGTCCAGCCACTCGGTCCAACGACCTTCTTTGGCCGTGCGGAACTGGAAGGCCAGCGAGTCATCGTGGGCATGGTCGTGTTCGGCCTTGGTTTCCGGTTCCGCTTCCAGATCTTCTTCATGCGCCGCCTGCGCGGCAGCCGCCGGCTTCCACTGCGGCACGAGCGCGTTGAAAGGGAGCGGCGCGTCGAGAGGCGGCGAAGTGTACGTCGCGCCGTCGATGCTTTCAGCCAGCGCCAGCCCCGTCTCGTCGAGCAGCACGCCGGGGCCCGTTGCCCTGAAATCAGCGCCTTGCAGCCACAACTCGTCCATGAGAATGGCCTCATCCTGCGCGGCGGACCCTCGGGACATACTGCTATAGGTTATGATCAACAGGGGGAGAAGAATCGCCAGGGGCATCCACTTTTTCATTACCATTACCCTCCCAATATCAGCAACACCCATACTTTAGCCGATCAGGAACAAATAATCCATAGGATCATCGCCTGTAGGTGAGATCGGCCATTGTGACCGTAAGGCGCTTATGCTATCCTTGGCAGCTATGAATCCAGGTCAGGGAACTAGGGCAACGGCGGAGGGCTGAGACGATGGACGGGCTTAGCATCGTGATCCCCGCCTACAACGAAGCTGGGGCAATCGACCGTGTGCTGGACGAGCTGCTGGCGGTGCTCGCCGGCTGCGATCTGACATACGAAGTCATCGTGGTGGACGACGGTTCCCAGGATGGAACGGCGGCCCGCGCCGAGCAACACGAGGGCATCACCCTGCTGCAACACCGGCAGAATCGCGGCTAT
>DATHSI010000336.1:0-43936 GCA_035464315.1 Candidatus Sulfomarinibacteraceae bacterium | reverse complement strand
ATGCCCCGCGACAGCGCCTCCTCCACCTCCTCCACGACCTCCTCGGCGTAGCCGTCGTAGAGGTCGTCCATCATCAGCTCCAGCAGCTCCTCCGTGGCCATTTCCTTGATGTTAATCTCTTCGGTCACATTACACCTCGTTATCCTGTAGAATTGTCTAACTCCGCCTTGCGGCGCGTCATGAAATCTTGCAGTTCCTCGTCAACGGCCTCGTCCAGCGGCGGCGGCTCGTACTGTTTGAGCAGTGCCTTATACTGTGTATGTGCGCGCTGGTAGGCGTCCTCGCTGCCTTTCTCCACCCACTGTTCGTAGGGGTCCTGGTCGAACAGGTCCGCACGGTAGAAGGCGGTGCGGAAGTTGCGCACTGTGTGCGGCGTGCCCAGGTGGTGCCCCCCGGGTTCTACCGTGCGCAGGGATTCCATCGCCATGCCTTCTTCGGAGAGGTCGATGCCTTTGAGCAGCGTGTGGTACATGCCCAGCAACTCACAATCGAGCACAAACTTCTCGAAGCCGGCGGTCAGCCCGCCTTCCAACCAGCCCGCGGCGTGCAGGACGAAGTTGACGGGGGCCAGGACGGTGGGCAGCATGACCTGCACTGATTCATAGGCTGCCTGAGCGTCGGCGATCTTGGAGCTGGAGAACATGCCGCCGCTACGGAAGGCCAGATTGTAGCGGCGCGCCAGTTGGGCGCTGGCGCAGAGGGCCAGCTGGCTCTCCGGTGAGCCGAAGACGGGCGACCCGCTCTGTAGATCGACGTTTGTCTGGAAAGAACCATACACCACGGGTGTGCCCGGCTCGCACATCTGGGCGAAAGCGATGCCCGCCAGCGCCTCGGCGTTTTGCTGGGCCAGGGTGCCGGCGACGGAGGCGGGGGCCATAGCGCCGGAGAGAATGAAGGGGGTAATGATCGTGGCCTGGCGCGCGCGGGCGTACGTCTTCAGCGCGCCCAGCATGCGGTCGTCCAGGCGGCGCGGGCTGCTGATGTTGATCAACGAGATGATCGCCGGTTGCTCGCGGATTTCCTCGGCGCCAAACAGAATTTCGGCCATGCGCACGCTGTCCGCCGCGTTCTCCGCGGACATCACAGAGCCCATGAACGGTTTGTCGTTGTACTTTATGTGGCTGTAGACCATGTCCAGGTGGCGCGTGTCCACCGAGAGGTCGGTAGGTTCCACCACCGTGCCCCCTGAATGGTGCATGTAGGGGCTCATGTAGGCTAGTTTGATGAAGTTTTGGAAATCTTCCAGCGTGGCCTCGCGTCGGCCCCGTTCCAAATCGATGACAAAGGGCGGGCCGTAGACCGGGGCAAAGCAAAGGTGCTTGCCGCCGATGACCACGTTATTGTCCGGGTTGCGGGCCAGTTGTGTGAACTGGCTGGGAGTTTTGGCTACGTATTCCTCAATGAGGGCCGGATCGAAAAAAACGGTCTGGTCCTGAACGTCGGCGCCGTGTTCCTTCAAAATGGCCAGCGCCTCCTCATCATAGAAATCAATTCCGATTTCGGAAAGGATCTCCATCGACGCCTGGTGAATCTGTTCCAGCCCCTCCTCGGTAAGCACTTCGAAGGGCGCGAAATTGTTCACCGGTTGCGACAACGTCGGCCGGCTTGCGTCCCGTTTCTGCTGGCGCCGTTTGCGACGGCGACTGTGTCGTCGACCTGTTCTTTCTCTGCCCATTCTGATTCTCCTTTCCTATCATTTTCAGAAGGCACAACGCTGCCCGCGCCCCGACCTGACAGCGGTCTGCTGGCCCGGCGGATTATGCCGGCGTTGCCGTGCCCAACATCACGTCCTGAATTTCCTCCTGGAAGGAGGTGATGTGTGCTCTTAACAGCGCGCCTGCCCGCTCCTGGTCGCCCGCTTTTAGCGCTTCTAGGATTTCGCGGTGTTCTGATACCGTGCTGTGCATGCGTCCGATTTTGGCCAGCGAGTAATACCAGAGGCGCAGGCTCAGCGCGTACATGGTGCTCAACGTATCCTGCAAAAACTCGTTGTCGGCGGCTTCATACATAATTTCATGGCAGGCGCCGTCGATGGTGATCAGTATTTCGTTGTCCGTTTCTTCACTTTCGTCATCCAGCTGCGCCAGTACTTCTTCCATGCGCTGCCAATGCTCGGGCCGTCCTCGTCTCGTAGCCAGGCGCGCGGCCAAATCCTCCAGCTCCAGGCGCACTTCGAAAAGGCGCTGCAGGTCGGTGATGCCGATTTCTGTTACAAACATGCCGCGCCGGGGGACGATGACGACCAGCTTTTCCAGAGCCAGCCGCTGTAATGCTTCTCGTATGGGGGTGCGCCCCACGTCCAGTTCCTCTATGAGCGCCGATTCGTCGATGACGGCGCCGGGCGGCAATTCCAGAGAAACGATTTTGTGCCGAATAGCTTCGTAAGCTTTTTGTTTGAGTGAGAGTCTTTCCACAGATCGTTCCTTTTCCCCCCATCATTACTGGTTCCTTGATATATAATAAATATATCTCGAATTGGGCTGGCGCGCTACGTCAATTGTGGGCAAAATGGAAATATGGCAGAGAAAGCACAATCGACGGCAAAGACGGCTTTTATCATGTGCGGCGCGCTGGCGCGCGAGGTGCTGGATATTATACAGAAACATGGCTGGGACGTGGACGTTGTGGGCGTCCCGGCCCTGGACCACATGTATCCCGAGCGCATCGCGCCCGATGTGGAGAAGCGGTTGCAGGCGCTGCGCGCGCAGTACGAGCGGATCTTTGTCGTCTTTGGCGATTGCGGGTCGCGTGGCGCGCTGGATGAGGTGCTGGCGCGGTACGGCATCGAACGGGTGGCGGGGCCGCACTGCTATGAGATGTACGGCGGGCGCCAGTTTGAGGAGCTGATGGCGGAGGAGCCGGGCACTTTTTTCCTCACAGATTTTCTGCTGCGCGGGTTCAGGGGGCTGGTCATCAAGGGCCTGGGGCTGGACCGCTATCCCCAGCTCAAGGAAGATTACTTCCGCAACTATAAACGCCTCGTCTACCTGGTGCAGAAGGAAGACCCGGAGATGATGGCGCGCGCGAAGGACGTCGCCGATTACATGGAGTTGCCCCTGGAAATCCGGTATACGGGCTATGGCCTGCTGGAGGAACGGCTGGTGGCGTTGATGGAAGAGAGGGAGTCAGTGCCCTTCTCCTAGTAGCCGCTGGTACTGAGCCATCATTTCGTCTACCGTGAGCGTGCCAGGCTGAAATCCCAGGCTTTGGGTGCGCTGGGCCAGCTGCGTAATCTGGGGCGGAGCGAGTGAAGTTTTGGCCAGGACGTCGGCATCGCTGAAGACGTCAGCTGTGGGACCGTCAGCCAGAATCTGCCCCTGACCCATGGCTACCACACGATTTGCGTAGCGGGCCACGATGGGCATATCGTGGGTGATAATGATGATGGTGTGGCCATGCTCCCGGTTGAGGTCGACGAGAAAATCCATAATTTCCAGGGACTGGCGGGCATCCTGGCCCGTGGTTGGCTCATCAACGATGATGGCCTGAGGGCGCAGAGCCAGAATGGAAGCAATGGCCACGCGCTGGCGCAATCCTTTCGGCAGGAAAAAGGGGTGTTCGGTCAGGTAGTTGCGGGGAAGCCCAACGACGCGAACGGCCTCTTCTACTCGTTCGGCAACTTCAGCCTCGTCCAGCTGGATATTGCGGGGACCGTAGGCAATTTCGTCCTCACAGTTGGCGTTGAAGAGCTGGTGGTCCGGGTTCTGGAACACGTAGCCCACGCGCCGCACCATTTGAACGATTGATGTCTTTCGCGTATTCAGCCCATCGACGATGATGTCGCCGCGAGTGGGTTTGAACAGGCCGTTGATGCACTTGGAAAGCGTCGTTTTTCCCGAGCCATTCTGGCCAATGAGGGCCATGAACTCGCCGCGTTCTATCGCAAGGTTGATGCCGCGAAGGGCCTGGGTGCCATCAGGATACTGAAAAGCAACATCGTTAACCTGTATGAACGGTTCTTGAGCATTCATGTTTTCTTTCAATCCTCTGGTAGAGATGGCTGCTGTGAGGACTCGACCGGTTGGGCAGCCAAAAGGCGTTGCAGGTTCTGAGAGGCTTCGTCCACGGTCAGGGGTAAGGGGCCCTGATAGTAGTCACCGGCGAGCAGGTGGTAGAAGAAGTGCATGGCCCCGGGCGGTAATATGTGCTTTTCAAGGAGCAGGTTCATCTCCTTAAAGAATTCGCGTGTCTCCCCATCCAGCAGTATCTGGCCTTCATAGAGTAAAATCATGCGGTCGGCCAGGGGAACCAGATGCTCAAGGCTGTGCTCGATGACGATAATGGTATTTTGTTGTTCCTGCTTGAGGCGGTTCAGGACGTCGAACACTTGCCTGCGGCTGACCGGATCGAGCATGGACGTCGGTTCGTCGAGGATCATGATGTCCGGGGTCATGGCCAACATGGCAGCCAGTGCAACGCGCTGCTTCTGTCCGCCTGATATCTCGTAAGGGGGCTTCTCCAGAAGGGGGTCGAGGCCGGTGAGGTCGGTGACCCAGGCCAACCGCTCGCGTATTTCGGGGATGGTCATGCCCAGATTTTCCATGCCGAAAACCAGTTCGTCTTCGACAGTCATCGCCGTAAATTGAGCCTCCGGATCGGAAAAGACCATGCCCACGATGCGCTGGAGCGCGCCTGGTGGGTACGCTTCAACCTCCTGCCCACGGACATTCACGGCCCCTTTCTTGATGCCGCGATACTGGTCGGGGATAAGGCCGTTCATGGAATAGGCGAGCGTCGTCTTGCCAGACCCGTTAGGGCCAATAATGCCTACGAAGGATCCCTCTTCGATGGTGAGGTCGATCTCTTGTAGGGCCGGCTGGTTCGTGTGCAGATAACGCCATGTATACTGTTCTAACTGGATAAGTGGGGTCATAGGGATCTTCGCTACACCAGTGCGTCGTGCAACCAGGCCAGGAACCAGGAGCTATCTAGCTCGAAGTAGCCCAGGCCAAAGCGCAGGTAGAGGATGAGGATAAAGATGATGACGATCAGCGCGGTGAGAATAGCGTCCCTGGTCCTAAACGGGTAGTGCGTCAGGATGTAGTCGGCGCGCTTGATACGACTAGCTTCGCCCGTGAAAGCGTAGCCACGAGCTACCAGTGCATTGGTGAAGTCCTCGGAACGGCGGAGGGAGAGGGCAAAGAGAGGAATCATGTACATGACGTACTTGCGGATCTTGTAGGGGATCGACTTGCCGGCTGTATCAAAGCCGCGCGCCTTTTCTGCCTGCCGGACTATCTGGAAGTCTTCCATGACCATGCCGGCTGCCCGCAGGGCCATGGCAAAGACGTAGGTAATAACGAATGGGACGCGGATGCTGCGCATGGCGACAATGACGTCACGCTCGCGCGAGGTGCTGAGGAAGAAGACCATGACGAAGATCATGGGTAGGATGCGAAAGTACACGATCAGTGCATCGCGAAGTCGCTCCCAGTAAATCCTGATACCCAGCGGCGTCGCCAGCAGTTCGTACTCCGGATGCGTGCCGCCAAGGACTGTGTAGGAAAGCAGAATGATGGTGCCCATGGAGACAGCTACCGGAATATAGATGCGCAGCGTGCGCATATTGACTCGACTGTACCACATAAGGAACAACACGATGAGAATGAGCGTGAAGTTCCATTCAGGTGGTACGATAAACATGGGAAAGAGGCTGGCGACAAGCATGAAAAAAAGGTTGACAAACGGGTGAATGTCGTAGATGGGAGACTCGTCGGGGACGTAGCCTAGTAATGTTTTGCGCATAATATACGGGCAGACGCCCGGCGGCTGTGGACAATTACAACGCGCCGGGCGTCACTGCTAGGGGCCCCAGACTTAGGCCCACCACTCTTTGACGAAAGCGGGCATGCGGATCACAACGCTGGAGAGAGCCTTCAACAGGACGAAGTTGAAAACGAGACCGGCGATCAGATTGCCGCCAAACCAGCCCCAGATGAAGAGCGGAACGGAGTCCGCAGTGAGTAACCCAAAGCTGCGCAGGACGACGAGCGTCGACCACACGGCGCCAAAGCCGCTGGAAACGATCATGGCCAACAGAAGATAACCGTAATCACGCGCGCTGTTCAGGCGGGGATCAAGTTTGAAGCGGCGGAACACCCATGCAGGTAGGAGCGCCTGAACGAAGTTGGCGGGAATGTAAGCGGCGGAGACGTAGAAGGGTGTGCCGGCGACCGCGTTGGAGAAGAAAGGAAAGAGGGTGCCAGCCAGGATTCCCCAACCACCGAACCAGATAGCGCCGACCTGTTGTACGGCGATTCCGGTCCAGAAGAAGTTGACGCCGAAACCCAGCGGAAAACTGATGCTGCCGAACGCGCCAACGACGAAGCCAATGCCGGTGAGTAATGCCAGGATGACGATGTGGATGACGCCCACCGAGCGGCGTTCTCCCTCTTCCATCGTCCAGATCTGTTCAGCGGTCAATTCTGCATCCGAAGATGGTGTGGAAGTTGATTCCATTTTTAATTCCTCCCTATTTTCAACCCTTGTTCTGCGAAACTTGGATTCTGCGAGACTTGGACCATACCCTTCATCGCGAGACATGCTATAGCACAATATCCTCCTTCCCCCGCCAAGTATGGTTACAGATCCCTTGCGCGCATAGAGAAACAGGGATCATGGGTTGAGAATTGTTACAGCCCCCCAAGCTGCATGGTGCAATTGGCACGTAAGATTAACCCCAGATTAATTCCCATTATATATCCGATTGAAATGTATTGCTACACTGAAATTCTTGGTTCCTTTTTGCAGCTACGGGCGCCTTAAATGACAGCAGAACGCCCGGCACTCGCCGGGCGTTCTCTCTGGTTTCTATAAGGCTTACCAATGTTGTTCCAGACCTACGAGTCTCTTGTCAGCAGCGGCAGGTAGACCTCCCAATCGATGTCGATCCCGGCCCAGTAGCCGGCGTGGAGCTCGTAGGCGTCGCCGCTGAACAGGCCGGCTACGGTCTGGCCCAGCGTGGCGCGCAGGAGGTAGCTGTCTGAGCGCATGTCGCCGACGCCGCCTCCCAGTACGTCCCAATCCAGGCAGTAGCTGCTTGAACAGTGAGTGGCTGTGGCGGCGTGGGGGTCGGCTTGCGCCACGGAGCGGTCAGCGGCGAGAAACAACGTCACCGCAGCCACGGCGAGGAGCAGCAGGCACACGGTTAGCAAGGTTCGTCGTCTCATTCGGCGTAACCCTCCTCTGTTACTGCAACATGATCAGCACGTCGATGACGCCCGTGCCGTCGTCCAGCGTGCGCATGGCTTTACCCAGGATGGCGCCAATCTGGGGATCGGTGGCCTTCATGGCGTGGCCAAGCGTGTCCGACGTGGTCAGCAGGTCGCCGCGCTGGATGGCGCCGTTTTCGGCGCTGACTTTGATGGGCACAATGCCGGCGATGGCCACTTCGATAGCGCCGTCTTCAAGCTGAAGGGTGGTGTAGGCTTCGGCCGCTTCGGCTTCCTCAGCTTCAAGGCCGGCGAGCGCCGCATTTTCTCTTTCTACCTGCTCGCCTGGTGTGCCGGCGCCGCCCAGGAAGGCGGGATTAGCGGAGTAGACGCCAATGACGCTGGTGGACTCGGCCTCTGTGGACAGGGCCACGGCGCGATCTTGCTCGGCGCTGATTACAAGCACATCGCCCGGTTCGTAATCGGCTTCCGCGCCTTCGACGTCGATGCGCTCGGCAAAGTCGGCGCCGCCGCCGCTCACAGTGCCTTCGGCGGTCAAATTGCCGGCTGCATCCAGGCGCATCTGGATGTTGCTATCGAACCGAGGGCCATCGTAGACGCGTAGCTCGGAGCTCGCCCCTGGATCATAGCTCTTGAAGAGTTCGAGTTCGTCGTTGCTGCGGAGGTAGATATCCGACCAATTGTAACGGGTATCGCTGGCGATGACGCCGGGACCCTGCTCGAATCCCATTTCCGTATTGCCGCCGGCGTCCGCCAGATACTCTCCGCCCAGGATAATGTCAGGATTGTCTTCAGGGCTGTCCGATTCGTTGAAAGAGCCGTCGCCGGCGACGTTGTCCACGAAGAGGCCGGCGTTGGGCGCCGTGGCGTGCAGGCCGTAGCCTGGATCGTTGTTGGGCAGTTCGGTGTTGACGATGGTCAGCGCTGCGGCGTAGCCGCCATCACTCACATTATCTGGGTCCTGGCGCGGGCCGACGACGCCGGAGCCGGCGACCAGGGCGTGGACGAAAAACAAGCGCCCGGTTCTTAGAACCGGGCGCTCGCGTTAGTCTTGTTTTGTCCTATGGGCGGTTGCCCTTACGACAATCCGACGACCTTGCCGGTTTCGGGATCGATGTCGATCTCGTAGAAGGCGGGGCGGGTGGGGAGGCCGGGCATGGTGCTCATCGTGCCCACGAGGGGGTAGATGAAGCCAGCGCCCACGCTGGCGCGGATGTCGCGGATAGGGATGGTGAAGCCCTTGGGCACGCCCTTCAGCGACGCGTCGTGGCTGATGCTCAGGTGCGTCTTGGCCATGCAGATCGGGAGCTCGTTGAAGCCGAGGCGATTGTAGCGTTCGATCTTGCGCTCCGCTTCTTCGGAGTACTCTACGCCATCGGCGCCATAGACTTTGGTGGCGATGGTTTCGATCTTCTCTTTGATGCTGGCGTCCAGGGGATAGAGGAACTCGAAGTTGCTGGGCTTCTCACAGGCGGCGATGACCGCTTTACCCAGCTCGACGGAGCCCTTGCCGCCTTCGGCCCAGTGGTTGGTCATGACGGCGTCTTCGGCGCCGGCTTCCAGGGCGATTTTGCGCACCAGTTCGACTTCGGCGTCGGTGTCGTCCTTGAAGCGGTTAATGGCCACGACGACGGGAATGCCGAAGCTGAGCGCGTTCTTGATGTGGGCCACCATGTTGTCGGCGCCCTCTTCCAGCAGCTCCAGATTCTCTTCGGTGTAGGCCGGGTCCAGGGGCGCGCCGGCGATGACGCGGGGGCCGCCGCCGTGCATCTTCAGGGCGCGGATGGTGGCGACCAGCACTACGGCGTCGGGAACCAGTCCGCTGTAGCGGCACTTGATGTTGAAGAACTTCTCCATGCCGATGTCAGCGCCAAAACCGGACTCGGTCAGCACGTAGCCGTCCGGACCCACCAGCTTGAGCGCGATCTGGTCGGCGACGATGGAGCTGTTGCCGTGGGCAATGTTGGCGAAGGGGCCGGCGTGTACGAAGGCCGGGGTCCCTTCCAGCGTCTGCATGAGGTTGGGCATGATGGCATCTTTCATCAAGACGGCCAGCGCGCCGCCCACGCCCAGGTCGTCGGCCGTGACGGCCTCGCCGGCGTGGCTGGTACCGATGACCATGTTGCCCAGCCGCTCGCGCATATCTTCCAGGCTGGTGGTCAGGGCCAGGATGGCCATGATTTCGCTGGCGACGGTGATGTCAAAGCCAGTGGTGCGTTGGAACTTCTCTTTGGACCCGTGACCGATCTCGATCTCGCGCAGATAGCGGTCGCTGGTGTCCATGACGCGACGCCAGGTAATGCTCTCGGGATCGATGTCCAGGCGCACGAAACGGCGGCGCTCTTCTTCGGTCAGGTCGTTAGGATCGGTCTTGTCAATGCCCAGTTTCTTGAGGCGACGCCTCATGACCGGCGTGAAGCGACGGTTGCCCTCCTTGTCCGGGGGGCACAGACGGTCGAATAGTTTTTCGTCCGACTGATATGACTCATGGTGCATACGGGTGTCGATGGCCGCTGCCAGCAGATTGTTGGCTGCAGTGATGGCGTGAATGTCCCCGGTCAGGTGCAGGTTGAAGTCCTCCATGGGGATGACCTGGGAGTAGCCGCCGCCGGCCGCGCCGCCCTTAATGCCGAAGGTGGGACCCTGCGAGGGCTGGCGAATGTTTGTGAATACTTTTTTACCGAGATGAGCGCCGATGGCCTGGCTCAGACCCACTGTAGTTGTGGTCTTGCCTTCGCCCAGGGGCGTGGGAGTGATGGCGGTGACGTCGATGTAGTTGCCGTTGGGGCGGTCTTTCAGGCGCTCCAGCACCGATAGCTTGACCTTGGCTTTATAAGGGCCGTACAGTAGCAGCTCATCGGACTGAATCCCGATCTCTTCAGCGATTTCCGCGATAGGCCTTAATTCGGCTTCCTGAGCGATTTCGATATCGCTCGGCACCGGGGATTTCAGCTTTATTGGGGTTGGTTTGGTCATATGTCTTTCTCCTTTGAAATAGTAGAATGAGAGCGCCACTGGCACAGAGCGGCATGCCCCGGTAGTATACTGCGAATATATCGCTTACCCAAGTCATCGCCGCTGTAGGGACTGCTACACGAGGCAGGAGAAGAGAAGAAAGTGCCGGTCGAAGAGACAATTGTCGTTGCCTTCCAGGGGGAACCAGGAGCTTACTCTGAGCAGGCGGTGCGCAAGCACTTTGGCCAGCAAGTGGAAGCGTTACCCTGTCAATCCTTTGCCCATATCTTCGAAGCAATCCAGGAAGCGCGCGCGCAGCATGGCATGTTGCCTGTGGAAAACTCCCTCGCCGGAACGGTAATCCCTGCTTACGATCAGTTGATGGATCACGATCTGCGCATCCAGGCTGAGGTCATCCTACGCGTCGAGCATTGCCTGATGGCGCCGCCGGGAACCGCGCTGGAAGACGTGGAGCAGGTGCTTTCCCACCCGCAGGCGCTGGCGCAGTGTGCGCGCACGTTACGCCGGCTGGGCATTGAGGCTGTCAGCCACTATGATACAGCGGGCGCGGCGCGCGATCTGGCGTCCAAGCCTCGACCCAACATGGCGGCGATTGCCAGCCGGTTGGCCGCCGAAACGTACGGCCTGGAAATCCTGGCGCACAATGTGGAAGATTTGCCCATAAACTACACGCGTTTCTTCGTCTTAGGATTGGACAATCCCCGGCGCCAGGATCCGAGCAAGACGTCGATCATCTTCACGACGGGGCACGTGCCGGGTTCGCTGGTAGCGATCCTGAACGAGCTGGCGCAGCGCGGGATTAACCTGACCAAGATCGAATCGCGACCGCGTCGCAACCGGCCCTGGCATTATCTCTTTCACGTTGATTTTGAGGGGCACGTCGATGATCCCAGTGTGCAGAAGGCCCTGATGGGTATTCTCAAACGCGCCTCTCTGCTCAAGGTGTTGGGTTCCTATCCTGCGGCTCCCGTACCCGGCCCCTCCGTCGAGACCTGAGTCTCAGCGCGCTGACGATGCGCGTTCTACCTGTTGGGCCAGATGTTTCTGGTACGCCTTCCAACCGGGGCACCATTTGCTGTGCCAACGCCATAGGCGGGCCAGGAAGGAGCGTGGTTGCTCTTCGGCGCGGCGACGCCAGTCACACGTCTCGCACGGAAACACCTTCTCTTGCTCCGCATTCATTGTTAAGGTCTCCTACAATTGACGATGCGTCAACAGTGACAATGCCACTGCCGACGGTACCATTACTAACACTTGGTAAGCGACAACCGTTTTCCATTAAACAGGAATCACAACGCTGGTCGCAGTGATCATCAGCAGTATTCCAGGCGACAGATGTCACCGTCCAGCCATACAGACCCATATAGACTCTCATAGACCCTTATGAACGAGCCAGAACGTACTCCTGTGGCGGATGCCCTTACCGCCCGTAACATTCCCTATCGTCTTTTTCGCCATCCTGGCCCTATCCGCTCGCTGGAGCAGGCGGCTGAGGAGCGCGGGCAGAAGCCGCAACAGGTGGTGCGCAGTTTGCTCTTTCGACTGGCGGAAGATGAATTTGTGATGGTGTTGGTGGCCGGTGGGCAACAGGTCAATTGGCGCGCGCTGCGACAAGAGCTGGGTCAATCGCGATTGACGATGGCCAGCCGCGAGGAAGTGTACGAGGTGACCGGATACGAGCTGGGCGCGGTTGCTCCCTTTGGCCTGCCGCGACCGTTGCCCATTCTCGTAGACGAGAGCGTGCTCGCTGCGCACGAGGTGTCCATCGGGTCGGGCGTGCGGGGCGTTACTGTGATCTTGCGCAGCGCCGACCTGATGCGCGCCCTGGGCGATGCGGCAGTGGTGCGGGTTGGGGAGGAGACGGCGTCGTCGCGATAGCCGGCGGTCTGATTCCGTCAGCGGCAAAGGAGGCGGCGGAAATGGGACACTTCATCGGGCAGGATGGTGATGACCGTTTCCGTCTCCACCAACGGCTCTACCGGTTCTGCAGTGAGTGCCTCATTCGTGCTGAAGCCGGCGGGTACGACCGGTGGGCATGCGTCAGGCACGCGCATGTCGACCGCGATGGGATTGATGAAGCTTAACGTCGTGCCCTGCGGAATGGAGGCGACTACCACGCGGCCGTTCTCCTGATGCACAGTATAGGCGGGGACAGCGGCATCAAGATGTTTGTAAATCATCGGGTCGGGAATAATCAATCGCTCCACGCGTTGTGGCAAGCGCAACGTGACATGGGAGAACTTTAGCTTGTCCACGCTATAGTTACTGCTTCGATTGTAAGAGGTGAACAGGTAGCCGAAAATCTGCCGGCGGTCTTCGCCAATGGCGTAGACGCGATAATCGGGCAGATAGTAGGCGAGGTGCCGGAAGCTGCCAATGGTTCCCGCCGGCGAGGTTAACACGGCTGTTGTCTCGCTATCGTACTGTTCGACCAGCTCGATCAGTTCCGACCAGCGGGCGTCGTTGCGCCGGAGGCTGAACTGGTGCGTTCCGGCAACCAGCGCGCCATTGTCTTCCTCCAGATTCTTCTCTTCCAAAACGGGCAACGTGCCCTGAATCTCGTCGATGCTCTGGCGCACATTGGCCTCCTCTGAGTCGGAGAAGGCGTACACCATTTCCTGAAGGCCGAAGAAGGTTGCTGTGTTGGAAATAGCCAGAAAGCTGACCAGCACCACGAACAACGCCTGCCTCGGTCGCGGAAAACGGTAGGGGATATATCCGGTCGGCGCCGGCATTTCGGCCAGTTCAGAGAGCGCCATGCCTATCAGCAGGAAAATGGCCGGGAGCACCAGCAGAATGTAGCCAAGCTGTCCCGTGTGGATCAGCACGAAGGTGGCCAGGGCGGGGATAACCCACACGTAAAAGAAACGGCGATCGGCAGGGCTGAGCTTGTGCAGCGGATTGAGGCGCTGGCGGCGGGCGGCAATCAAGATGATGAAGCCGAAGTTGATGGCCAGTAGGAAGGCTACCGCAGTGAACACGGCATTCTGCAAGAGACCCCACAGCCGGAACGAGACCACTGACGTAGGCACCACGACGAGGCCGGCCAGGTCGGCCATTTCGTCGAGATAGGCCCGCAGGCCGCCGGAAAAGCTTATCAGAGGGACGAACCACAACAGGTTGGCGACCCCAAAGGTTGCCCCTGCCTTGAGCTGGTTGCGGCGAGTGAAGGGCCACAGGAAGAAGAGCCAGAGCGGCAGGAGGAAGGCTAGGCCGCTCTGCCGGATGGCGCCTAGCAAGGCCAGAAAGAGGGTGGAGAGGAGCAAGGCTCTGAATGAATGGCGCGCGCGCGCTTCGTATCCCAGCCAGACAAATAACAGCGCCAGCATCATCTCTACGGAGTAGGTCAGGGCCACTTCGCTATAGTACCAGACGACGGGGGAGAGGCCGAAGAAGAGGGCTGTGGCGATGGCATAGCGGCGCCGGACGAAGCGATCTGCCAGGGCGAACATGACCGCCGGGGCCACGGCGCCGCTGATGGCGCTGAGGATGGTCAGGCTGGCGTTGGCGTCACCTGTGAAGCGGTTCAGAAAGCGGCCAATGGCGATGTAGCCGATATAACCGGGTGGATGCGGCTGGTGATGTCTGAGGTCGAAAAACTCGGTGCCCAGGGCGAAGTTGACGGCGTCCCAATTGATCAGGAACTGAGCGCGGAAGGGCAGTCGCAAAGCGAGAAAGGCAACGAAGAGGAGCAGGCCTATTAGCAATGATGTCTGGGGCCTGGATAATCTGCGAATTCTAAGGGACAGGCTATGCATGAGCATGGTGTGTCTCCTTGCTATTGAATTCTGTACGCCGTGGCGGCCTGAGTATTATGCTGCCATCTGTCGCCGGCCTGGCAAGGCGTCAGAAACTGACGTTCTATTTCCATGTTTGTGTCGCACCCCATACCTTATACCGTCTAGTATTTTACACAACTCTCGGCGCTACGCCTTCAGCATAGGCCATTGCTGATGAAGCGCTCAGGCTGCGCGGACGCTGTCACTTCAGCGCAATCGCCCCGAGCCCGCTGCTCAGACTCCTTTTTGCCCCCCAATATCGGTATGGGACGTTGCCGGAACGGTCTGAGGAACGGTGCCGGAACTGGTTGATTTTATAGTTGTAGCAGTAATGGGTTAGATGTACGTGAGAATAGCGACCGGCGCGATTTGCGGCCGGTCGAGGAGAGTGCAAAAGATGAATGTGCGAAGGAAATATAAGCTGGTGATGACGGTTGCGATGTTCCTGCTGCTGATTGCGGTGATCATTGTGGCCTGTCTGCCATCACAAGGAGAACCGCCGGCGCTCACGCTGCCTGTGGATACGACCGCGCCGACCGTGGTGACGCCCACGCGCCTGGAGACGGCGCCCGTGACCACGGCTACCTCGGATCCAACGGCAACCACGGCGCCGGAAGCGCCCACGGAGACGCCGACCAACACTTCGGAGCCGGCGACGGCAACGGCGACGAGGGCGAGCAGCGCGCCCACCGATGTGACCTACGTGATGGCTCTGACCAATCTGAACCTGCGCAGCGGCCCTGGGTTGGGCTATGATGTTGTGGGCTGGATGACGCCAGGCCAGATTGCGCCGGTGACCGCCGCCAGCAGCGACGGCAGCTGGTGGCAGCTGGTGTGCCCCAGCGGCACCGCGACCCATTGCTGGGTGACGGCGGGCAGCGAGTACACAAAGCCGCAACCGGACGCCGCGCGCATTCAGTTCGCTCCTGGCGCGACGTCGGCGACGATTGACGGGTCCATGCAAGGAACGGACCAGGTGCACTACGTGTTCCGGGCCGCTGCGGGCCAGTTCATGACGGTGGCCGTGGAATCACCGGGGGACAGCGTCCTGTTCCAGATTCAGGGGCTGGCCGATGGCCAGATCTACAAAGGGATGTTGTCGGGCGAAACACACTGGCAGGGGGTGTCGGGACAGGCGCAAGATTACCTGCTGGCGCTGAACGCTGTGGGTGACAGTGCTGCCTACACCATTCACCTTTCCATAACGGATCATGGGCCGGGCGATGGCCCCGCGCCGGCAACGGCCACAGCCACTTCCACGCCGGAAGGCAACGTCGTGCCCGGTGGCCCTCTGTATCCTGTGGTGGATGCGGAATCGGGCTTCCTCCTGGGCGGCACACAACACGGCGTGTGGGTTGGTGCGCAGACGTACGCCTCTTACCTGCAGGATACGGATCGACCTTACAGCGTGTACACGTTGAGCGGCGAGCAAGGGGTGGTGATGGGCAGCCCACCGGTTGCCGCTGGCGCGACCTGCGCGCAGCCGGTTGTGCCGCTGACCCCGGCGGGCGATCTGGACGGCGCGGTGGCCCTGGTGGCCACGTGGAATGCTATGCCGCGCCCGGTACAATCTTTGCGGCTGGATATTCCCGAGTACCGCGAACTGGTCGCCGAGCGCCTGAAGAAGGAAGGGCTCACGGACCCTGACGTGCACATCGACCGCGTCCTGAGCGTGGACCTCGACGGCGACGCCGTGGACGAGATCCTGATCGTCGCGTCGCGCCTCAGCGCCGGAACCGGTTTGCCGCCCGTGGCCGCCGGCGACTACGCCTTGTTGCTTCTGCACAAGATCAATCCCCACGACGGGGTTACCACCACCGTGCCGCTGGGCCTCGATGTCTACCCGGAGGCTAATGACCTAGCCTATCCCTACCGGTATGATGTGTTGGGGCTGTTGGACCTGAACGGCGACGGCTATCTGGAGATATTGGTAGAGGCCGACCGTTACGAAGGGCGCAAGGTGGTGGTGTATGAAATCACCTCGGTCGGCTTGCAGCAGATACTGGAGGCCGGTTGCGCACAATAAGGGCAATCCACTGCCACAGAGGCGCGCCAACAGGGGAACTTACTCTACGCGGTTGAGTGTGGCGGTCATTGTGGGGGTGGCGCCACAGAGCGACGGGGGGTACATGGTTGCTTCGGCAACCATCGTCTCGCCGTCCGGCGCCAGGGTTGCTTGCAGCTCAACGGTGATTTCGAAGCCGCTGACTTCGACGGTGGTGGTGGTTGAAAGATGGCGTCCATCGACCTGCTCAAGCTCGTCACTGGCGTTCAGCTTCAGCGCGGGGACGTCGAAGGCGCCACAGAAGCCGCCGGCGTTTACTACCAATCCTTGGCCCAGCGTAGCTGTGCCTTCAATCTGGCGGTCTTGTTGTATCAAATCCAGTTGCAGGGTGGCGCTGCTCTCGGCGTCGCCGTAGATGGGACCAGCGAACGATCCCGTGAAGGGGCCGAGCGCTTCTGGCGCCGCTGTCTGTGTTTCTGGAGTGGATGTGGCCTGTTGTTGCGGTGGTTCGGTCGCCGGCGCGCCGGCCGGATCCTCGATGGTTTGCGCGCCTGCGCCTGTCGCCAGCGTGGGCGTTGGCAGCAGGGGGGTTCCTTCCGGGGGTGTGGAAGATGGGCCGCCGACGAGGTCTGTGATCCACTCCTGCCAGCGGCTGGGCGCCGCGTCGCAGGCTACGAGGAGCGGCAGGAGAGCGACGAGAAAAATCAGTTGTCGGGTCATTTTCTGCATGCTATTTCTCACGTTGTGCGCTCGGTCTTGCGGTTCGCCTGGCGCGCATCGTGTCCGCCGGTCCTCCGCATCGCGAGCGTCATCATCGTCAATACAGTGATGGGCTTTGCCCCGTGGAGTGGGGCAAGCGTCGAACGTACAGGATAATGCGTCAGATGCTGTATTTGACCACCAAGTTTAATGTGCGGCTTAAGCGAAGCGATGGCGGCAGACTATACAGATCCCACAATAGAACGGCGCGCGATTTTGGTTACTTTTTACCATAGACAAAGACAGGAGCGCTCGTTACACTCAAATTTGTGCTTGTAATTTGCGACCAGGGTGGTTATAATACCCGCCAGTTACAAGTTGTATGACCAATTAGCGCAAAAAAAGAAGGTATTCGCTAAGTTCATGATTCCGGCCAGTTTCCTGTTTAGCATTATTGCTGTCATTATTATTGGCTTATTCCTTATCCTTCTCGGGATTGAGGAAATAGTCGCGCATGGGCAGCCAGGAACGTGAACGGTTAGCGAAAGCCAAACACCAGGAACTCAAGGGGCTGTCTGAAAAAGACAGCCCCTTTTTTTGTTTATGATGTTGATGCCAGCGTGGGCCACTAAGAAAGATACTTACTGCGAACGCAGTGCTTGTGCGGCGCAAATGTCTTGCGCCGGGCAAGAGATGGGTGCACCCACGCGCGTGAGGACCACAGCCGTTTGTCAATCAGCACAGGACAAACGGCTGTTTTCTTTTACCCCTTTTTATAACTCCCAGATTCAATACGACGAGGTGATGAATGCGTTCTGATCGTCTGAAAGCGGGCTATGATCGAGCTCCGGCCCGCGCTATGCTCAAGGCTGTTGGTTTCACCGATGAGGATCTGCGCCGCCCGCTGATCGGTGTGGCCAATACGTGGATCGAAATCGGGCCCTGCAATTTTCATTTGCGCCGCCTGGCTGCGAAAGTGAAGGAAGGGATCCGCGCCGCGGGTGGGACGCCGATGGAGTTTAACACCGTCTCCATTTCCGACGGCATCACCATGGGCACGGAAGGCATGAAAGCGTCTCTGATTAGCCGCGAGGTGGTGGCGGACTCCATCGAGCTGGTGGCGCGCGGCAACCAGTTTGACGCCGTGGTGGCGCTGTCCGGTTGCGACAAGACGATTCCGGGGACGATTATGGCCCTGGCGCGGCTGGATATCCCCGGCCTGATGCTCTATGGCGGCTCCATTGCGCCCGGTAACTTCGAGGGCCGCGACGTGACCATCCAGGATGTCTTCGAAGCGGTGGGCGCGGTGAAAGCGGGCCGCATGAGCGAGGAGCAGTTCAAGGCGCTGGAGAACGCGGCCTGTCCCGGTGCGGGGGCCTGCGGCGGGCAGTTCACGGCGAACACGATGGCCACTGCAGCCGAGTTTCTGGGCATTGCGCCCGTGGGCAGCGGCAGCGTGCCGGCGACGGCGGAGGAGCGAGACGAGGTGGCGGTGAAAGCGGGCAAGCTGTTGATGGACCTCCTGGATCGCGGCGTCACGGCGCGACAGATTATCACGCGTGAGGCGCTGGAGAACGCCATTGCCTCCGTGGCAGCCACGGGCGGCTCGACCAATTCGGTATTGCACCTGCTAGCCATTGCCCAGGAAGCGGGTGTGACGTTGGACATCGAAGATTTCGACCGCATCAGCCAGAGCACGCCGCTGTTGGCCGATTTGAAACCGGGCGGACAGTATGTGGCCCACGATCTTTACAGGGCCGGCGGCATCCAGCTGGTGATGCAGCGCCTGGTGCAGGGCGGCTATGTGCAGGGCGATGCGATTACGGTTAGCGGGCGCACCGTTGCCCAGGAAGCGGAGACAGCGGAGGAGACGGAAGGGCAGAAGGTGGTCGCCGGCGTGGACGAGCCTTTCAGCCCCAGCGGTGGGCTGGTGATCCTCAAGGGCAACCTGGCCCCGGAAGGCTGCGTGATCAAAATTGCGGGGCACAACATGCGCTACCACCGCGGGCCCGCGCGCGTTTTCGATTGCGAAGAGGATTGCTTCGCCGCGGTGCAGGAGGGGCAGATCAAGAGCGGAGACGTGGTGGTCATCCGTTATGAGGGGCCCAAGGGCGGTCCCGGCATGCGCGAGATGCTGGGCGTGACGGCGGCTATCGTGGGCGCGGGGCTGGATGATTCGGTGGCGCTGCTCACCGACGGCCGTTTTTCCGGCGCGACGCACGGGCTGATGGCGGGACACGTGGCTCCCGAGGCGGCGGTCGGCGGCCCCATCGCCGCGGTGCAGGACGGGGACATGATCGTCTTCGACGTGGAGAAGCGCACGTTGGACGTGGCGTTGAGCGAGGAGGAGATGGCGGAGCGGCTGAGCGAGTGGCAGGCGCCGCCGTCGAGGTATGAGTGGGGCGTGATGGCCAAGTATGCGCGGCTGGTGAGTTCGGCTTCGCGTGGGGCGGTGACGGGTTAGAGATTGGAGATCGGGGATTGGAGACTGAGATAGTGGATCGTAGTTGCGTTCTATTGGAATTGTTGAGCAGAAGTGGTAGGGAGAGGAGGAAGGATGATTAAGAGTGGTGCAGAGATCTTGTGGGAATGCCTGGTGCGCGAGGGGGTGGAGGTCGTCTTTGGCTATCCAGGTGGGGCCATTATGCCGGCCTATGACGCTATGCTTGACTACCCGGTGCACCATGTGCTGGTGCGCCACGAGCAGGGCGCGGCGCACATGGCCGACGGCTATGCCCGCGCTACGGGTAAGGTGGGCGTGGCTATGGCGACGTCCGGGCCGGGAGCGACGAACCTGGTCACGGGCATCGTCACGGCGATGATGGACTCGTCGCCCATCGTTTGTATTACGGGCCAGGTGCCGTCGCACCTGATCGGCGGCGACGCGTTCCAGGAAACGGACGTGACGGGTATTACGCTGCCTATCACCAAGCACAATTTCCTGGTCACCAGCGCCGACGAGATGGCCCAGGTGGTGCGCGAGGCGTTTTATATTGCGCGGAGCGGGCGGCCGGGGCCGGTGCTTATCGACTTGTGCAAAAATGCACAAATAGAGACGACGGAGTTTGAGTATCCAGATGAGCCGGTGTTGTTAGGGTATCAGCCGCCGCGGCACGCGCCGATGGAGGATGTGAAGCGTGCGGCGAAGCTGATTGAGGAGGCGGAGCGCCCGGTGATTCTGGCGGGGCACGGGGTATTGAAGTCGGGGGCCATGAAGGAGCTGCACGATTTTGCAGTGAAGACGCAGACGCCGGTGGCGATGACGCTGTTGGGCCTGGGCGGCCTGCCGGCGTCGCACCCGCTGAGCCTGGGCATGATGGGCATGCACGGGGAGGCGTATTGCAACAACGCCATCCAGCAGGCGGATTTGTTGCTGGCGTTTGGTATGCGCTTTGACGACCGGGTGACGGGCAACCTGCGCACGTATGCGCCGCGGGCGCGCAAGATCCACGTGGAGATTGACCCCACGGAGATTCACAAGAACGTGCGCGTGGACGTGCCGCTGGTGGGCGATTTGCGTACGGTGCTCAACGATTTGCTGCCGCTGGTGGGGCCGGGGGACCACGAGGAGTGGTTGGAGCAGATTGCGGAATGGAAGGATGACACGATGCAGCGGGATATCATGGCCTGGCCTGACGACGGGTTGCTGTACTCCTCGCACGTGATTCGCGACATCTGGCAGCACACGGACGGCAACGCGGTGGTGACGACGGACGTGGGCCAGCACCAGATGTGGGCGGCGCAGTATTATCACTTCGAACAGCCATATCGCCTGATTACGTCGGGCGGCGCGGGCACGATGGGCTTTGGCATGCCTTCGGCCATCGGGGCCTGGTTTGGGCAGAAGGACCGCGAGATCTGGGCCATCGTGGGCGACGGGGGTTTCCAGATGACGCAGGCGGAGCTGGCGACGGCGGCGCAGGAGAAGGCGAATGTGAAGATCGCCATCCTTAATAACTCTTATCTGGGCATGGTGCGCCAGTGGCAGGAGTTCTTCTTCGAGAAGCGCTACTCGGCTGTATATATGGAAAACCCGGACTTCGTGAAGCTGGCGGAGGCGTACGGCATCCCGGCGCGGCGCGTGACGAAGCGCGATGAGGCTGGGGATGCTATTACGTTCGCCAAAGAGACGGAAGGCCCGGTGTTACTGGAGTTTGTGGTGGAAATGGAAGAGGCCGTGTTCCCCATGGTGCCGTCGGGCGCGGATCTGGATGATATGATTCGGCGGCCGATTAGGAGAGAGATTGGAGATTAGGGATTGGAGATCGGAGATTGGAGATTGGAGAATTCGACCAATCAACGAATCTCTAATCATCCAATCTCCAGTTAACCAATCTCCAGTCAACCAATCTCCAATCTCTATAACGGAGGAAACGATGAGACAGACGCTAATCGCTATTGTTGAGAATAAGCCCGGGGTGCTGAATCGCGTGTCGTCTTTGTTCCGGCGGCGGAATTTCAACATTGATTCGTTGAATGTGGGCCGTACGGAGCGGGATTCGGTGTCGCGGATGACGATTGTGGTGGATAGCCGGGACACGGAAGCACGGCTGGTGGAAGCGAACCTGTACAAGCTGGTGAATGTGATCGACGTGCAGGACGTAACGAACCAGCCGGCGGTGTTGCGGGAGCTGGCTTTGATTAAGGTGAAGGCGGAGCCGGCGCAGCGCAGCGAGATTTTGAGCCTGGTGAATATCTTCGACGCCACGGTGGTCGATGTGGGCGAGGATACGATGATCGTGCAGGTGGTGGCCAGCGAGGATCGGGTGAACAGCCTGGTGGAGTTGCTGCGTCCCGTGGGCGTGCTGGAAATTGTGCGCACGGGCCACGTGGCGATGATGCGTGGCAAGGCGGACGGCGTGCGCCATACGCCGGGGGCCGGGCCCAATGGCCAGGCGGAAGCGGTGAATGGCAGCGGTATTAAGAAGTAAAGATTCAAATCCGCGACGAGAGACAGATATACCAATCAACCAATATACGAGGAGAACTCATGGCTACGATTTATTATGACAAGGATGCAGCCCCCGGCCTTATTAGGGAAAAGAAGGTGGCCGTTATTGGCTATGGATCGCAGGGGCACGCGCACGCCTTGAATCTGCGGGACAGCGGCGTGGAGGTGACGGTGGGGTTGCGCGAGGGCAGTAAGTCCTGGGCCAAGGCGGAGGGCGACGGCCTGCGCGTGGACACGATTGAGAACGCCGCGGCGTGGGCGGACACGATTATTATGCTGGCGCCGGACACGGTGCAGCCACAGATTTACGAGTCGCAGGTGGCGCCGCATCTGGAGCCGGGCAAGACGTTGATGTTCGCGCACGGGTTCAACATTCGTTACGGAACGATTGAGCCGCCGGAGGGCGTGGACGTGAGCATGGTGGCGCCCAAAGCGCCGGGCCACCGCGTGCGCGAGGTGTACACGGAAGGCGGGGGCACGCCGTGCCTGCTGGCTGTGGAAGTGGACGCCAGCGGCAAGGCCAAAGAGAACGCGCTGGCTTATGCCTGGGGCGTCGGCGGTACACGCGCCGGGGTGCTGGAGACGACGTTCGCGGAGGAGACGGAGACGGACCTCTTTGGCGAGCAGGCGGTGCTGTGCGGCGGGGTCAGCGCGCTGGTGAAGGCGGGGTTCCAGACGCTGGTGGAGGCCGGGTACCAGCCGGAGGTGGCGTACTTTGAGTGCCTACACGAGCTGAAGCTGATCGTGGACCTGATGTACCAGGGTGGCCTGAATTACATGCGCTACTCGGTGTCGGACACGGCGGAGCACGGAGACTACACGGCCGGCGACCGCATTATCGGCGAGGAAGCGCGCTATGAGATGTCGCAGATGTTGAAGGATATTCAGAGCGGCGCGTACGCGCAGAAGTGGATTGAAGAGAACGAGCAGGGTCGGCCCTGGTTCAACGAGCAGCGCCGGCGCGAGCAGGAGCAGCCGATTGAAGAGGTCGGCGCGCGCCTGCGGAGCATGATGCCGTTTGTGAATCCGGTGACGGTGAAGCCGGGAGAGTAGGGCGCTGATCGCGCTGGAGAGAGTGGAGATCGGAGATTGGAGATTGAGGATTGGCGGCTGCCGGCCGTCTGTGGTCCGCGGAACTGATGATCAGTCACCAGTAGGGGTAAGGAAAGATGATGGAAAACGAAAATTACGTACGGATTTTTGACACGACGTTGCGCGATGGGGAGCAGTCGCCGGGGGCGACGCTGACTTCGGCGGAGAAGCTGGACATTGCGCGCATGCTTGCCCGGTTGGGCATCGACGTCATGGAAGCCGGTTTTCCCGCGGCATCGCCCGATGACCTGGAAGCGGTGCGCCAGATTGCCCTGGAGGTGGGCAACCGTGCGCCGGCGCCGGGCCGGGAGCCGCCCATCATCTGTGGCCTGGCGCGGGCGACGAAGTCGGATATCGACCGCGCCTGGGAGGCGGTGCAGCACGCGGCGCGCCCGCGCATCCACACGTTCCTGGCGACGTCGCCCATTCACATGAAGTATAAGCTGCGCATGGACCCCGAAGACGTGGTGGAGCGCGCGCGGGAGATGGTGGCTTATGCCCGCTCTTACTGCGAGGATGTGGAGTTTTCGCCGGAAGATGCCGGGCGCAGCAATCCGGAGTTCCTGTACCTGGTGTTGGGCGAGGCGATTAAGGCCGGAGCCACGACGCTGAATATTCCGGACACGGTGGGCTACACGGTGCCGGAGGAGTTCGGGGCGCTGATCGCGGGCATCATGGAGAACACGCCGGGCATCGAGAATGCGATTGTCTCGGTGCACTGCCACAACGACCTGGGGCTGGCGACGGCGAACACGCTGGCGGGCATCAAGGCCGGGGCGCGCCAGATCGAGGTGACGATTAACGGCATTGGCGAGCGCGCGGGCAACACCTCGCTGGAAGAGGTGGTGATGGGCCTGCACACGCGGCGCTCGGTCTATGACCTGGAGACGGGCATCGACACGACGCAGATCACGCGCGCCAGCCGCATGGTGTCCAATTACACGGGCCTGTCGGTGCAGCCGAACAAGGCCATCGTGGGCGCGAACGCGTTTGCTCACGAGGCGGGCATCCACCAGGATGGTATGCTGAAGCACGAGGGTACGTACGAGATTATGCGCCCGGAGACGGTGGGCCTGCAACACTCGGCGCTGGTGCTGGGCAAGCATTCGGGCCGGCACGCGCTGCGGGTGCGGCTGGCGGAGCTGGGCTTTGAGATTGAGGATGACGAGGAATTGAGGCGCGTGTTTAAGCGCTTCAAAGACGTGGCGGACAAGAAGAAGACGATCAGCGACGCGGACCTGGAGGCGTTGATGGCCGACGAGCGCTACCAGCCGCGGGAGATTTTCCGGCTGGACGGCCTGCAGGTGGCGTGCGGCACGATGGGTATGGCTACGGCGACGGTGCGCCTGGTGGGGCCGGATGGGGAGACGGCGGTGCAGGCGGCGCTGGGCACGGGCCCGGTGGACGCGGCGTACAAGGCGATTGACCAGATTGTGCATATGCCCAACACGCTGCTGGAGTATACGGTGCGCGCGGTGACGGAGGGCATTGACGCCATTGGCGAGGTGACGGTGCGCCTGCAGGCGCGCAACGGTGGCGCGCACACGCGCACGTCTCCGCAGAGCGGGCGCGAGGAAGCGCGCACGTACGGCGGGCACGGCGCGGACACGGACATTATTGTGGCAAGCGCCAACGCGTATCTGGCGGCGCTGAATAAGCTGTTGGTGGCGACGGGGCGTTATGAGCCAGCGGAGGCAACCTCCAGATCCACTGAGACGCCGGTTGGCGCGCAGGATGAGAGTGTGGAGGTTGCGGGGGGTGTAACGGCCTGATGGTGTGCGAGGGAACTAATGTTACACGGAGAATAGAGAGAGCCACGGAGAGTGGAGAGATAGAAAGAGGGAACGAGTTGCCAACTCGTTCTACGGATAGGAGATGAGCAGTTGAGCGGTAGAAGTGCGAAGACGTTATTTGAGAAGGTCTGGGATGAGCACGCGATTGTGCAGGAGCCGGGGTCGCCGGCGGTCCTTTACATTGATTTGCACCTGGTGCACGAGGTGACGTCGCCGCAGGCGTTCACGGGCTTGCGGCAGCGCGGGTTGCGCGTGCGCCGACCGGACCGCACGGTGGCGACGATGGACCACTCCACGCCGACGACGGGGCTGGAGTTGCCCATGTTCGATGCGCAGGCGGAGCGGCAGCTGAACCAGCTGGCGCAGAATTGCGAGGAGTTTGGCATTCGCCTGTTCGATATGGAGAGCCCGGAGCGGGGCATCGTGCATGTGATCGGGCCGGAGCAGGGGCTGACACAGCCGGGTATGACGATTGTGTGCGGCGACAGCCATACCTCGACGCACGGCGCGTTTGGCGCGCTGGCGTTTGGCATCGGCACCAGCGAGGTGGAGCACGTGCTGGCGACGCAGTGCCTGTTGCAGTACCGGCCGAAGACGTTCCGGGTGAATTTTGACGGGCAGCGGTCGCCGGGTGTGACGGCCAAGGATATGATCCTGGCGCTGATCGCGAAGATCGGCGTGGGCGGCGGCACGGGCCACGTTTTTGAGTACGCGGGGTCGGCGGTGCGCAGCCTGCCCATGGAAGGGCGCATGACGCTGTGCAATATGTCGATTGAGGGCGGCGCGCGCGCGGGCATGGTGGCGCCGGATGACACGACGTTTGAGTTTGTGGCCGGGCGGCCGTTTGCGCCGCAGGGCGAGGATTGGGAGCGGGCGCTTGCCGCGTGGCGCGCGTTGCCCAGCGACCAGGGCGCGACGTACGACCGCGAGGCGACGATTGATGTGAGCAGCCTGGAGCCGATGATCACGTACGGCACAAATCCGGGCATGGGCGTGGGCATCAGCCAGCCGGTGCCGGACCCGGATGGTCTTAGCGAGCCGGCGCAGAAGGCGTCGCTGGAGAAGGCGCTGCGCTACATGGATCTGCAGCCGGGCAAGCCGCTGTTGGGGCACAAGGTGGACGTGGTGTTCCTGGGCAGCTGTACCAATTCGCGCCTGTATGATCTGCGTGAGGCGGCGTCGCTGATGAAGGGGCGCCGCGTGGCGGACGGCGTGCGCATGCTGGTGGTGCCGGGGTCGGAAGCGGTGCGCCGGCAGGCGGAGGCCGAGGGCCTGGACCGCGTCTTTACGGATGCGGGCGCGGAATGGCGCAACGCGGGGTGCTCGATGTGTATTGCGATGAACGGCGACCAGCTGTCGCCGGGACAGTACGCGGTGAGCACGAGCAATCGCAACTTTGAGGGCCGGCAGGGTCCCGGCGGACGCACGTTTTTGGCCAGCCCGCTGACGGCGGCGGCGAGTGCGGTGGCGGGGAAGGTGACGGACCCGCGGCGTTTGATGAATGGAGATTAGAGATTGGAGATTGGTTGATTGGAGATTGATTTTGCCGCAGATTTACGCAGATGGACGCTAATTTTTACTTCTTATCTGCGTTCATTCTGGCCTGTCCCAGGACTGTTCATCAGCGGCCAAAATCTCCAATCTCCGATCTCCAGTCAACCAATAAACTATTATGAAAGCTTTTACGACACTTACATCTACTGTTTTGCCTTTGCCCTATAACGATGTGGATACGGATCAGATTATTCCGGCGAGTTATTTGAAGGTGACGACGAAGTCGGGGCTGGCGGAGGGGTTGTTTGCGCGCTGGCGGTATGTGGAAGATGGGGAGCCGGCGCCGGACTTTCCGCTGAACCAGGAGCGGTATGAGGGGGCGCAGGTGTTGCTGGCGGGGGATAACTTTGGCTGTGGCTCGTCGCGCGAGCACGCGCCGTGGGCGCTGTTGGGGTATGGCTTCCGGGCGATTATTGCCCATTCGTTTGCGGATATTTTCCGCAACAATGCGCTGAAGAATGGGCTGTTGCCGGTGGCCATTGACGAAGAGGCGCACTCACGGCTGTTGCAGGCGGTGGAGGCGGATCCCGGCGTGCAGGTGACGATTGACCTGGCGGCGCAGTCGGTGACGTTGCCGGATGGGAGCGAGGCGCGCTTTAAGATCGACGACTTCAGCAAGACGTGCTTGTTGGAAGGCGTGGATCAGTTGGGGTATCTGATGAAGCAGATGCCGAAGATTGAGGCGTATGAGACGCGGGTGGAGAGTGGGGAGTGGAGATCGGAGATTGGAGATTGGGAACTGAGTGACACGGAGGGGCACGGAGACGAATGGAGAGATTATGAGTGAGACGGTTTTTGTTTACGATACGACTTTGCGGGATGGGACGCAGCGGGAGGGGATTTCGCTGTCTCTGAACGATAAGCTGAAGATTGCGCAGCGGCTGGATGAGTTTGGCGTGCATTATATTGAGGGCGGTTGGCCGGGCTCTAATCCTAAGGATGCGGAGTTTTTTCGGGCGGTGAAGGAGATGTCGTGGCGCCAGGCGAAGATTACGGCGTTTGGTTCGACGCGGCGCAAGGATACGGCGCCGGATGATGACCCCAATATTCAGGCGCTGCTGGAGGCGGAAACGCCAGTGGTGACGGTGGTGGGCAAGAGCTGGGATTTGCACGTGCATGATGTGCTGGAGACGAATCCTGAGGAAAACCTGGCGATGATCGCCGACAGCGTGGCTTACCTGAAGGCGCAGGGCAAAGAGGTGATTTACGACGCGGAGCACTTTTTTGACGGCTACGCAGCGAACCCGGAGTACGCGCTGATGACGGTGCAGGTGGCGGCGGAGAGTGGCGCGGACACCGTGGTGCTATGCGATACGAACGGGGGCGCGCTGCCCTGGCGTATTGCGGAGGTGGTGCAGGAGGTGGGCGAGCGCGTGGACGCGCCGTTAGGTATCCACACGCACGACGACGGCGGCTGCGGTGTGGCGAATACGCTGGCGGCAGTGCAGGCGGGGGCGGTGCACGTGCAGGGTACGATCAACGGCTACGGCGAGCGCGTGGGCAACGCCAATCTGTGCGCCATTGTGCCGGACCTGCAACTGAAGATGGGCCGCCGCTGTGTGCCGCCGGCGCAATTGGCGCGGCTGACGGAGCTAGCGCGCTATGTGGCGGAGGTAGCGAACCTGCCGCACGATACGCATTTACCGTTCGTGGGGGCCAGCGCGTTTGCGCACAAGGGCGGCATCCACGTGGCGGCGATGCGCAAGAATGAGCACAGCTACCAGCACATCGACCCGGAGCTGGTGGGCAACCGGCGGCGCACGGTGATTTCGGAGCTGTCGGGGCGCGGCAATGTGCTGGACAAGGCGGACGAGTTCGGGCTGGACGTGGACGGCGCCCAGGCGCGGGAGGTGGTGAGCCAGATTAAGGCGCTGGAGGCCAACGGTTTCGCCTTTGAGAGCGCGGAAGCGTCGCTGGACCTGATGTTGCGCCGGTTGCAGCCGGATTATGAGCCGCCGTTTGAGCGGCTGGACTTCACGGTGCTTGTGCGCCACGGCCCGGAGGAGGGCACGGTGGCGGACGCCACGGTGAAGGTGCGCGTTGGCGACCGCGTGCTGCACACGGCGGCGGAGGGGAATGGCCCGGTGAATGCGCTGGACGCGGCGCTGCGCAAGGCGCTGCTGGATGCGTATCCACAGCTGGCGGGCGTGCGCCTGAGCGATTACAAGGTGCGTATTTTGGACAGCGAGAGCGCCACGGGCGCTTGCGTGCGCGTGCTGATCGACACGGAGGATGACGCGCAGCGCCGCTGGAGCACGGTGGGCGCCAGCACGAATATTATCGAGGCCAGCTGGCGGGCGCTGACGGATTCGATGGAGTTCGCGCTATTGCAGAATGGTAAAGGAGAAGTATGAAAGCGAGGATTGTGGCATTGCCCGGTGACGGCATCGGGCCGGAGGTGACGGAGGCGGCGCTGGCGGTTCTGGAGGCCGTGGGCGAGGCGTTTGGTCACGCATTTGAGGTTGAAGAGCAATTGTTAGGCGGGTGCGCGATTGATGAGACGGGACAGGCGCTGCCGGAGGAGACGCGAGAGGCGTGTCTGGCGGCGGACGCGGTGCTGTTGGGCGCGGTTGGCGGGCCGAAGTGGGATGATCCCACGGCGGCGGTGCGCCCGGAGCAGGGGTTGTTGGGGCTGCGCAAGGCGCTGGGCCTGTACGCGAACCTGCGCCCGGTGACGCCACATCCCTCACTGCGCGAGGCATCGCCGCTGCGGCCGGAGCGGTTGCAGGGGGTGGATTTGCTGGTGTTGCGCGAGCTGACGGGCGGCATCTATTTCGGCGAGCCTCGAGAGCGGCGCGAGGTGGATGGCGAGTGGCTGGCGCTGGACACGATGGTGTACCGCGAGCACGAGATCGAGCGCATCGCGCACCTGGCGTTTCGCACGGCGCGCGGGCGGCGCGGGCGGGTGACGTCGGTGGATAAGGCCAATGTGTTGGAAAGCTCGCGGTTGTGGCGGCAGACGGTGGATACGGTGGCGCAGGAATACCCGGATGTGACGCTGGAACATTTGCTGGTGGATGCGGCGGCGATGCACCTGATCAGCCGCCCGGCGAGCTTTGACGTGATGGTGACGGCGAATTTGTTCGGGGATATTTTGACGGACGAGGCGTCGATGCTGACGGGATCGATGGGTAATTTGCCGTCGGCGTCGCTGGGCGAGGCGGAGAACAGGCACGGGTATTCCCGCGGGCTGTACGAGCCGATTCACGGCTCCGCGCCGGATATTGCGGGGGAAGGGATTGCCAATCCTGTGGGTACGATTCTGTCGCTGGCGTTGTTGCTGCGCCACTCGCTGGGGCTGGAGCGCGAGGCGACGGCGGTGGAGGCGGCGGTGGAACGAGCGCTGCTGCGCGGGCACCGCACGATGGACCTGGCGGCGGATGGGCAGGCGGCGATTGGCACGCGGGAGATGACGGGGGTGATTGTGGGGGCGTTGGGGAAATGAAGGTGGGAGATTGGAGATTGGTTGATTGGAGATTGGCTGCGGTTGACGGTCTGCGATCTGCCGTCGAATGTGTATTACTTTGACGAGTGTGGAGAGGACGAGATGAGCGATACTTTTTATTCGCGCAGTGGAAATGACCGGGGGGCGTTGATGGAGATGTTGCGACCGGCGGGGGAGGAACAGAGCGCGCGGCAGGCGTTGCGGCATATTGACTGTGTGTGGCTGAACGGCGAGCTGATTCCCACGGATGAGGCGGCGGCGCATATGGCGGCGCACATTCTTAATCCGGCGCTGCCTGAGGGGCTGGGGGTGTTTGAGGGCATTGGCTGTTATGAGACGGAACGCGGGCCGGCGCTGTTCCGGCCGGAGGCGCATCTGACGCGTTTCTTGCAGCGGGTGCGCCAGATGGGCGTGGGCGACCTGCGTTTTGATCTGTTTGCCCTGCGACGGGCGGCGCACGTGACGGTGCAGGTGAATAACTACAGCTCCTGTTACGTGAGGCCGATCCTCTACTTTGCGGGCGAGGGGGATAGCTATGAGCCGGCGGTGGCCGTCACAGCCAGCGGCTGGGAGAGCGACGTGGCGCAGGGGGTAGCGGCCCGCGAGAAGCGACAGCGCGGTATTCGGGTGATGGTGTCGAACGGCGGCAAGCGGGGTCGCGTGGAGGCGTACGGCGCGGCGCGCGAGGCGGCGCGACAGGCCGGATATGACGAGGCGATTTTGCTGGACGAGGAAGGGATGGTGGTCGATTGTACGGCGGAGGCGCTGTTCCTGTTGCGTGATGGCGTGCTGTATACGCCGCCGCAGCCGGAGCCGCTGCCGGGCGTGGCCCGCGACACGGTGATCACGCTGGCGGGCGATCTGGGCGTTACGGTGCGCGAAACGCCGATCGGGCGTGCGGCGCTGCACACGGCGGAGGAGGTGTTTGTGTGCGGTACGGCGGCGGAGGTGACGCCGGTGCGCGAGCTGGACGACCGGGCGTTGGGCGAGGGCGCGGTGGGTCCGGTGACGGCGCGCTTGCAGGCGCTGTATGCGGACGTGGTGCGCGGTCACGGACCGCGGTCGCGGGGATGGCTGGAGTATGTGATGATGGAGCCGCTTTTTTAACGATCGTGATTTGCTGTGATTAGGTAGCGCGTTGTGGCGGTTTAGCTTTTGAGGAGCGAGACCCATCGTTCGTTGTCGTCGTGGGGCAGGAAATCGACGCTGTGAGTGTCTTGTGGGGTGACGGCGTGCTGATCCATGACGTCGCGGGAAACGTAGATGGGAGCTTCGATGCGCACGGCGAGGTTGATGGCGTCGCTGGGGCGGCAGTCTACTTCCCTGATTTCGTCGTTGGCGGTCTTGATGTTGAGGGTGCCGTAGAACACGGTCTCGTGGATGCGGCTGACGGCGATGCTTTCCAGCTGCATATCGCCCACTGCCAGGAGTTCGGTCATCAGATCGAAGGTGATGGGCCGGGCGAGCTCGCGTCCCTGGAGCTGGAGGATAAGAGCTTCCCCTTCGGCAGGCCCGACCCAGATAGGGAGCAAGCGCGGGCCGTCCTTTTCCGCCAGCAGAACGACGCGGAGCAAGTTCAACTGGGTCAACCACTTGTCGCTCTCGGGCTCACCCGGCATTGGTCGCACCAGTTTTGCCTGTGCGAACATGGCATCTTCCACTACTTTTGCAACCACATCTCGAACGGTTACTTCAATCATGACGTCCTCCTGGTGTTCCACTCTGGCGGGAAATTCGACATCCAGTGACTTTCGCAGGCGTCTGCGCCCGCGGTACACGCGCACCTTGATGGCGCCGACGCTGGTATTCAGTTGTTGGGCCGCCTCGCGGTGGCTGCGCTCCTGGAAATAGACCTGCGAGATGGCCTCGCGCTCGGCAGGAGGCAGGGCGGCAACGGCCTGGCGGATGCGGCGCGCCAGCTCGCGCTGCTCGGCGAGCCGTTCCGGGGAGGGGCGCGCCAGGCCGGTTCCGGGACGGACCGCGTCCAGGGATACGGCGAGCCGCCCGGAGCGGATTTCCATGCGCGCCAGATTGACAGCGATGGCGCGCACCCAGGCGCCGAAACGGGCGTGATGGCGCAGGTGGTCCAAATCGAGGTGGGCTCGCAGAAAACTTTCCTGAACCAGATCCTCGACGTCGGCGAGATTGGCAAACATGGCGCGCAGCACGCGTTCGACGCTGTCACGGTGGCGCTCGACGAGGAGACCGAAGGCAGCTCTGTCTCCATCCAGGCTGCGCGTGACCAGCGTGGCATCATCAACGGGATCGGGCTCTACACAGACCATACTCACCCTGTAGTTGCAGTTCGAGGGAAAAAGGTTACATCAGCCTGGAAAGTTGACAAGTTGCGCTGTCATCAGTATACTTAATCGTAATTATACGATGAAGGAGTCTGTATGGATCAATCAGGGGCAACGATTCCAGATGCATTTTGCACGCTAGACGTGGCGGGGGCGGAGCAGGCGCGGCTGGTGCGCATGTTTAAGGCGCTGGGGAATCCGACGCGGTTTGAGATTATGAAGTTTCTGGTGACGCACCCGGGGTGTATTACGGGCGACATTGTGGATTATTTGCCCATCGCGCAGGCGACGGTGTCGCAGCATTTGAAGGTGTTAAGGGAGGCGGGGTGGATTGAGGGGGAGGTGGAGGGGACGGCGGTGAGTTACTGTTTGCATGAGGGGAATATTGCCTGGTTTCGGGAGAAGGTGGGGGAGATTTTTTAGGATGGATCGAGAGAGCATATTGAGCGGAGTCGGGCTCGGTGGGGACACCGGCCCGAGCAATCAGGCCATCACGGCTTTTTTTGCCGTGTTATATCGTAAAAATACGATGAAGGAGTAGAGTATGTGGGAAACGATGTTGTACATTGTGCGGTTTGTGGGGGAGGCGTTGTTGGGGGTATGGCCTTATTTGTTACTGACGATTCCGATTGCGGTGGCGGTGAATCTGTCGGGCGCGTCGCGGCACATTGAGCGGGTGTTTCAGGCGCGGCCGTTGCTGGCGATTGTGCTGGCGACGGCGGTGGGGGCGTTTAGCCCGTTTTGTTCGTGCACCGTGATTCCGGTGGTGGCTTCGTTGCTGATCGGTGGGGTGCCGCTGGCGCCGGTGATGTCGTTCTGGATTGCGTCGCCGTCGATGGACCCGGAGACGTTTTTCCTGAGCGTGGCGATGCTGGACTGGGATCTGGCGTTGTGGCGGTTGGGGGCCACGTTTGCCATGAGCCTGGGCGCGGGGTTTGTGACGCACGCGCTGGTGCAGCGCGGCTGGCTGGGCGAGGCGATTTTGCGTAGCGGCTACCGCATGGAGGCGCGAAGCGGGATGGCGCTGTTGCGCGACGGATGGCGGGCGCTGAGCCGGCGCGTGGGCATCGACGCGAAGCCTCAGCTGGCAGCGGTCGGCGTGCCGCTTTCGACGATCGCCGTGGGCGCGCCGGCACATGAGGCGACGGTTGGGGCGACAGGGGCCAGTTGCGGGCTGGATGGCGGGAGTTGCGCTGTGGAGCCGCCGTCGTGGCGCGAACGGTTGTGGCGGGAGACATGGGCGGCGACGTCGCTGGTGCTGCGTTTCATGCTGCTGGCGTTTTTCCTGGAGGCGCTGATCGCGCTGTACGTGCCGGAGGCGTGGATTGTGGGGCTGTTGGGCCGGCAGAACCCGGCGGCGATTGTGCTGGCGGCGCTGTTGGGCGTGCCGGTGTATACGAGCAATCTGACGGCGCTGCCGCTGATCGGGGGCCTGTTGGGGCAGGGCATGAGCCCGGCGGCGGCGCTGGCGTTCCTGATGGCGGGGCCGACGACGACGCTGCCGGCGATGGCTGCGGTGTGGGGCCTGGTGCGGCGGCGGGTGTTTGTGTTGTACGTGGCCTTTGCGCTGGTGGGGGCGGTGGTGGTGGGGTATGTGTATCAGTTATCTGGACTGTGATGGGTATGATTTAATGATGGGCTATGATTGGTCTGCTTCGACTCGTGTAGTAGTATAGTTTCTCAGACTATCACCATAATCACTTATGATCAGGGTGGTGTTATGGGAGGAGGGAAACGCTCGCGGCGCCGCGTGGTCAAGGCAGAATATCCGCTGTCGGCGCTGACGGGAAAGATTATTGGGTGCGCGATGGAGGTGCACCGGCACCTGGGGAATGGCTTTCAGGAGGTGATTTACCAGCGGGCGCTGGCGCGGGAGATGGCGTCGCAGGGTCTGTCGTTTGTGCGGGAGTTTGAGATGCCGATCTATTATAAGGGGGAGCAGGGCCCGAGGACGGGCTGGGACGCGGCGGGTCGATTTTTTTGTGGAGGAGAGGGTGATGGTGGAGCTGAAGGCGGTCATTGGCCTGGAGAATGCGCACCTGGCGCAGGCGATCAATTATTTGGAGGCGTATGGGCTAGATGTTGGGTTGCTGATTAATTTTGGGAGCCCGTCGTTGCAGTTTAAGCGGGTGATGAAGCCGGGGCGGTGACGGCGGAGAATAAACGACGTCAGGTGGCGGTTGGCACCGCGTTTGCCTACTCGCATTCGAACAGCCAAGTTACTCTATGAAATTTATCAAGGCAGTCCAGAATCAGGAGATCTCTTGGCCAACACAACCCAAGTTTGACGTTGATAACTGGAGGCAACTTGCCGCCGAGCTATCTGAAGATGAAGCTGATCTGGCTCTCGCGCAAACCGGTCTGTGGTGCGCAGACGCACTTGCTCCACTTCGTGAACAATTTGTGAACCTTGGAATATGGTCGCTTTCCCGAGATGAACGGACGAGGATATTTTTGGGAGCCGCCAACCGCGTTTTTTATAGCATCACTTACTTGTCAGATGTAAAGGATGAATCCAAAGGCATTTGGTTCTCGGCCATTCCAGAGAAATTAATGGATTCAATAAAACTACCAAGCTATGGTTCAGCGAAGGCAACAGATTTGGTGGAAACGGCGGTCGAAGATGCCGAACGGTGTATGAAACAGTCTGGGTCACGAGCTAAGCGAGGGGAGTTGAGGAGTGATTTACTAGGCGATTATGGCCTGGCAATGAGTCTGGTTGGTGCTTACCAGTCGATTGAGTTCATCTTCCACCGAGCACTCTGGTTGGATTGGCGCCTGATAGAGGAAGATGACTATTGGTTTTTCGTTCCTAGTGACATTGATTCGGAGAAACGGTGGGAGGAATCGCTACGGTGATTTGAATCCCTTGAGTTTCAGGCGATAGCTCAATTACAGCAGATATTTGTGCAGAATGACGTTGTTCGCATGGGGTGGCTGCATAACGCAGGCCCTCTGCCGCGTTTCACCATTCGGGAGGAAGACGAGTGGCTGCTAGTTGAACATTCTGGAGACGATGTGCCCACAACGCTTCCCTTTCGCACGTTGAGGCGTGCCGTCGCCCAGAAGTTTTACTACGCTCCGCTGTTAAATGAACCGATACATATAACTATCTCAAGACGCTTGAGGGTGGCAGTGATCAAGCACGTATCAAAGCAAAGTGGGCAAAGGAGAATTTAGGTATTATCGCGCGGGCGATTAGTATCAGCGCGTCACAATTGTCTGGCGACATTGTTCCCATCGTCATTATCAACCATCCGTTAGGGGCGGGTTTAGCTTTTAACAACGTTCCCGTGCTTGACCTGCGCCTCATACGAAATTACCTGGGGCAGCCATTCGTTGACACCACGCCAATTAAGGAAACAAACAAGGCACAGCGTCAGCAGCTGGAACGATTCTATCATTCGCCAGCAGAGATGGCTGAATATTTTACACAGTACGCTCTCAACCCTCCGTTTCTGTCAGAATATCTGAGTCGACTTGTACCGAACGTGGCTGATTTTCCAATCCATCGAGATAAACCCGTAATGATGCTTCAATTTGTGTCGTCAGATTAGCAGTTTTTTATTAGGAGCATGGAGGATCGTTGTCGTTATACATTGGTATTCTACTCGGTTCTCTGGTGTGATGCGTAGCCCTGGTCCCAATCCAATTCCTCTGCCACATCCCTTGCCCACGTTTCCCACTCGCGGTCCTTGGTGTTGGCCTGGCGGTCTTGATGGAGGCGGGCGACGGTGCGGATGCCGCGGAAGATGAGGCGCACGCTGTTGAGGTCGTCGAGGAGGGGGCGGTCGGAGGTGTTGAGGTAGCGCAGGATATGGCGCACGAGGATGCGGGCGGTGAGCAGTTCGGCGGCGAGAGGCCGGCCGGCGGCCCAGCAGGCGTTGATGGCGGCCCACTCGGTTTTGCTAAAGGTGGGACCGCTGACGCGGTAGTAGCCGTGCCGGATGCTGGGGTGGTTGTCGGGGTCGGCGTGGATGTAGCAGAGGGTGGGATGGGGATTGTCTGCGGTGGGCGGTAGCGCCCAGCGGCGGCACCGTTTACCGCGTAGGGAGATGGCGGTGCATTGGCGCTCACCGGGGCGGGGCGGCCGGTGCACCATGCGGCGGGGATCGCCTTCGGGGACGTGGAAGGGGCAGAGCCAGCGACCGTAGATGGCTTTGCTGTCGCGGATGGCCCAACGGGGGCAGCGTTTGCCGTTGAGGGTGCGAGCGGTGCATTGGCGCTCGTGGGGGGCGGGCCAGCGTTTGCCGACGGCGTGCATGTGGCAGAGGGGGCGGCCGTAGGCGCCGATGCTGTGGCGCATGGCCCATCGGCGACATTGGTGGCCTTTGTGGGTGGTGGCGGTGCAGCGGCGGCCTTCTTCGTTTTCTTGCGGGCCGGGCAGGTTGCGGCCAGGTTTGTGCTTGGCGCACAGAGGCGGGTTGCTGGCAGGAATGGCCCAGCGGCGGCATTGGCGTCCGCTGTTGGTGCGGCCGGTGCAGCGATGACCGCTGCCGTCCTGGCGGCGGGCGGACATGGGGGTCACGCGGGCGTGGACGCTGCATAAGGTCGGCTCTTTTGTGTTTGCCTCTTCCGCCGGCGTTTGTGTCAAGGTCCAGTTGCGGCAGCGGGTACCGTCGGCGTTGAGGGCGGTGCAGCGGCGCTGGTCTGAGGTGGGGAGGACGCGTCTGGTGTGCAGGCTGCACAGCGGGGGATCGCTGTCGTGTATGGCCCAGGCTTTGCAAAGGGCGCCGGTTTTGGTGCGGGCGCTGCAGCGCCGGTTTTGTGGTGTGCGGGGCATTGTGGGCTCCGTGTTAAGTGTGATGGCCGGTCGCGCGTTTATTGTAGCATAGGCGGGGTCGGGATTTGGGTGGTGTGTAATCTACTGGGACGGCGGATGGTCCAGCTAAGCTGGGCAAGGGATGGCGGAAAGAATGTGACACGGAGCGGCTGGGGAGAGCCACGGAGAGGGATCGAAACGGAAAGAGCCGGGTACAGCAGGGTGCCCGGCTCTATCGGTATCAGGTCAGGAGCAGCTTACGGTGGGGTTCCAGTCGGCGAACATGCCGGCGGGGTTGTGTTGCCAGACCCAGGCGTGGAGGGTGTAGGCGTCGAGGTGGGGGGTGTAGTGCATGGGTTGGCCGAGGACGGTGGGCGGCGCGCTGTTGGCGGCGTCCCAGGGGGGCGCGGGGACCATGTATTCGGCGGCGACGAGGTTGAGCTTGCCGTTGGGGCCGGGGGCGTAGACGAGCACTTCGGGCTGGGCGGGGTCGATGTGCAGGTCGACCAGGGCGAGGTTGACGTAATGGTACCCCATGCCGCCGGCGTCGGGATGGGCCACGCAATCGGAGGCGACGAAGTCCCAGCCGGCGTCCACGGCGGCGTCGACGCGGTGGAATTGGGCGGTGGCGGCGCGCACGCCGGCAAGATCTGAATTTCCGGCGGCGCTCACGGTGGCGGCGGTGGCCAGCAGGAGCAGGGGGAGGATGAGGAACGAGAGTCTGTAGCGATTCATTTTGTAACTCCTTTTTCCAGGGTTGTGAGATGGTTATCAATCTCCGGGAGGCCTGGGCGTGGACAGTGCACCCTGGAACTGTCTGGCGGGCGCCCCGGGGGGTAAGGGATTACTCGGTGATGAAGTGGATGCCGTGCTCGGCGCTGATCTGCATGATGCGTTCCATGTCGGGCGGGCCGGGCTTGGCGAATTCGGCGGCGCAGCGCTCGAAGAAGATTTCGAAGCCGGCGGGCGCGGTGTGCGTCAGCATTCGCAACGGCGTGTCGCCACAGTTGCGGAAGGTGTGGATGGCGCCACGGGGGATGAAGATTACGGTGTGTGGCGGGACTTCGCGCCAGGCGCCGTCGAGGAAGAATTCTACGCGTCCTTCGAGGGGCATGAACCACTCGTCTTCGTTCTCGTGATAGTGCGGCGGTGGGCCGTTGCCGGGCGGAGTCACGTTGGTGAAGATGGTATATTTGCCGCCGGTTTCCGCGCCGCCGAGGTGGAAGAAGATTTCGTCTCCGAAGGCCTTCAGGCTCTCTAATTCATCGGGTAGAACGACTGCTTCCTCCGGCGGAGATGCTTGTCTTGGGTGATGACCGGGCCATGTGATCGTCGGATCTGTCATTGGGTTCTCCTTGTTCTGCTGTTTCTGGGCCTGGATAAGTGTATGACAGTTCGCTGTGGATGGGAGCTGCCGTTTAGGCTTATTGGTATCATAGGCGGCGGGCGTGACAGGACCGTCACGAGGGGCGTCACAGCAGGCGTCACCGAAGAGGGAGGGCGGTTGTTTTGGCTCTGACTCGTGTATAATGTTGTTATGTCGACGCTATCATTGCGACTTTTCGGCCCGCCGCGGATCGAGGTCAACGGCAAGGTGGTCAAGGTAACTCGCCGGAAAGCGGTGGCGTTGCTTGCCTATCTGGCGGTGACAGAACAGAGCCATAGCCGGGGGGCGCTGGCGGCGATGTTGTGGCCTGAGACGGACCAGAGCCGCGCCTTGGCCTCGCTGCGCAGCGCGCTGTGGTCGCTGAACAAGACGGCGCTTGCGCAGTGGGTGGCGGCGGAGGGGGAGACGGTGGCGCTGCGTCCATTGCGCGATGATGGGGAGGCGGCGCTTGAGGTGGACGTCGTGCGCTTTCGGGCGTTGCTGGCGGCGGCGCAGGCGCACGATCACGCGGGGGCCGGCTGCGCCGACTGCGCGGCTATACTGGCCAGGGCGGCGGCGCTCTATGAGGGCGATTTTTTGGCCGGGTTCTCGCTGGCGGACGCGCCGGCGTTTGACGAGTGGCATTTTTTTGAGGCGAACGACCTGCGCGAAGGACTGGCGGCGGCGCTGCGGCGTCTGATTGCGTGGCATAGGGGGCGGGGTGATGCGGATTGCGCCGTTCACTACGCGCGGCGGCTGGTGGGCCTTGACCCGCTGGACGAGGCGGCGCAGCGGGTGTTGATGGAGCTGTATGCTGAGGCGGGGCAGCAGCGCGCGGCGGTGCGGCAGTACGAGATGTGCCGGGAGGCGCTGGCGGCGGAGCTGGGAGTGGAACCGGCGGCGGAGACCAGGGCGCTGTACGAACGGATTCGGAGCGGCGCGTGGGAAGCGGACGAGGCAGCGGAGCGGGCCACGACGGGCGGCGATGGCGAAGGGGTCATCCCGCACAATCTGCCGCCAGAGCCGACGCAGTTCATTGGACGGGAACAGGAACGGGCGGCGCTGGCGGCTTTTCTGGAGGAGGAGGCGACGCGGCTGGTGACGATTACGGGGCCGGGAGGGAGCGGTAAGACGCGTCTGGCGCTGGCTTCGGCGGCGGCGCAGGTGGTGAGGTCGAATTTTGCGGACGGCGTGTATTTTGTGCCGCTGGCTCCGCTGTCGGACCCGGAGGCGATTGTGCCGGCGATTGCGGAGGCGGCGGGGTACCCGTTTCAGCCGGACAAGCGGTCCCCAAGACAGCAGGTTTTCGATTTCTTGAGCCAGAAGTCGATGCTTCTCCTGCTGGACAATTTTGAGCATTTGTTGGGCGAGGAGCAGGCGGATGGGGCGGCGTTTGTGGCGGATCTGTTGCAGCACGCGCCGCAGGTGAAAATCCTGGCGACGTCGCGCGAACCGTTGAACCTGTATGAGGAGCAGCGTTACCCGCTGGAGGGGCTGGGCGTGGCGAGCGGAGAGGCGGGCACTGATTACGCCGCAGCGGCGCTGTTTCTGGAAACGGTTCGCCGCCGGCAGCCGGCGTTTGAGGTTGCGCCCGAGGAGGCGTCCTCTCTGGCGGAGATTTGCCGGCTGGTGGCGGGGATGCCGCTGGCGCTGGAATTGAGCGCTTCGTGGATCGAGGTGCTTTCCCTGCGGGAGATTGCGGCCGAAATCCGCAAAGGGCTGAGCCTCCTGGAAACGAGCGTGCGCAATGTGCCGGCGCGCCATCGCAGCATGCAGGCGGTTTTTGATACCTCATGGCAAGCGTTGGGCGAGGCGGAGCAAACGCTGTATGCGCAGCTGTCGGTTTTTCGCGGCGGTTTCACGCCGGAGGCTGCCAGCGCGGTGACGGGGGCGTCGCGGCAGGCGCTGGTGGGGCTGGTGCACAAGTCGCTGCTGCACTTTAACCGGACGCGCGGGCGTTATGAAAATCATGAGTTGCTGCGGCAATATGCGGCTGAGAAGCTGGCGGGGGCCACGGCGGAAAAAACGCTTGGTAGCCACGCTGCCTATTACTGCGCTTTCCTTCAGGAGTGGGAGTCTGACCTGAAAGGGCCGCGGCAGCAGGAGGCGCTGGCGGAGATTGAGGCGGACCACGAGAATGCGATTGCGGCGTGGCAGTGGTGTGTGGAACGTTCCCGTATAGAGCGCCTGGGGAGGGCGCTGGATCCGTTGTGTTTCTTTTATCAGAGGCGCGGTCGCTTTGAAGAGGGAGAAGCGGTGTGTGGCCTGGCGGTTGAAGGGGTGGCATCCGGCGTTGCGGGGGGCGAATCCGGGCCGCCGGATGAGGTATTTACGGCTGAGGGCGGGCCACGAGGCCTTCTGCTGGCGATGCTGCTCGTCTGGCAGGCGCGCTTCAACATTTTCCTGGGGCGCTTTGAGCGGGCGCGCGAGTTGTTGGGCTGGGCGCAGCGCGTTCTTGAGCAGCTGGATGTTGAGGGGCCGGCGTTTACGGAGGCGCGCGCGTTCTTGCTGCTGCACCTTTCGGATCCGTCGATTACCAATGAATTTGGCGGGAAGAGCGAGGCGCTGAACGAGGAGTGTTTGCGGCTGTACCGGTCGATTGGCGACCCGTGGGCGACGGCGCTTGCGCTGGATGTCTTGAGTCAGAAGAAGATGAACCTGGGGTTGCACGAGCAGGCGATCAGGCTGCATAAGGAGTGCCTGGCGATCCGCGAAGGCCTTGGCGATACGCTGGCAACGGCGCGGTCGTACAGTCTGCTGGGGCTTATGGTGCTGCATATCGGGCAGTTGCAGCGCTCGGGTGAGTACCTGCGCAAGAGCCTGTCACTCTTCCGCACGATGGATAACCGGGCGGACATGTCGGTGACGCTGGCGCTGCTGGGCGTGAACCTGTTGTTTGAGGGTAAATTTGAGGAGTGTCTGGCTTCGTATGAAGAGAGTTGGGCCATTCATCGAAAGTTGGGCATTGCCACGGAGCCGCACACGGCGAATGTGGGGATGACGCGGGCGATGATTAACCTGGGCCGTTATGAGGAGGCGCGGCGGCAGGCGCAACGGGATCTGGAGACCTACCGCGCGGTCAATCACCGCTGGAGCGTGGCGTTCACGCTGTTTAATCTGGCCCGGATTGACCTGGTCGAGGGCGCGACGGAGCGCGCCCGACGACGGTGTGAAGAGAGCGCAGGGATATTGCAGGAGATGAGTGAGCGGTCTTTGTTGCCGGACGTGCTTTTTTGCCTAGCGTACGCGTTCCGGGCCCTGGATGAGCGGGAGCGGGCGGTGGAGATGATGGTCGAGGCGCTGAGAATTGTGATTGAGACGGAGCCGCTGAACCCGATGCGCTTTGAACTACCGGGCATGGCGCTGTTGCTGGCTGATGAGGGGGAGTTGGAACGGGCGATTGAGTTTTACGCCGCTGCGCTGCAAAGTCCGTACATCGCCAACTCGCGCTGGTTCAGAGATGTGGCGGGGCGGCACATCAGGAAGGTGGCTGCGACGCTGCCGCCGGATGTGGTGGCGGACGCGGAGGAGAGAGGGCGGGCGCGGGATTTGTGGGAGACGGCGAAGGGGCTATTGGGGGAGTTGCAGGGGGAGTATTAGGTTGCAGGTTGCAGGTTCCAGGTTGGTGAGTTGTAGAGGGTGTGCGTAGTGCTAAGCCGGGGAGCGAGGGCTGGCAGGTGACGAAGGTCACCTGTTTTCTGTAACAGAGGTCACGTGACCGGGGGTGGCGCTGGTTTTATCATGTGGAGTACCTTCTGGGAGTGGGGACTAAGAGACTCAGCCCCGGGAGATAGAGGACGCCCCGAGTCATTGAAAGGTGGTTGTACCGGACGGTTACTTGGGGCTCCTTGTTTGGGAGGGAAGAGGAATTTCGGCGCACCTGGGCCTTTGGGTTTCAGGTGCGCCTTGTGTTTGTGGGCGGGGGCGGGCCGTTCGGTGAGCTAGATCACAGTTGAGGCGCACATTCTCCTCTATGCTTAGTAGTGTGAATCAAAATCGGGGCTATCCACAGAAGGGATGGCTCAGATCTCAATATGATCAAGAGGAGATTGAACGTACGTTATGAACAAAGTTGCGGTTGTTGTTTTGTCGGAGATGGAAACGCATGGTGATCTGGGGCGCGTGACGAACGCGCTGCAGGTGGTGAGCGAGTTCAAAGAAGCGGGCGATGAGGTTGAGCTCATTTTTGACGGCGGCGGGGTCGTGTCGGCGGTGGCGCTGGCGGACCCAGAGGGGCAGTTCCGTGGACTGTATGAGGCGGTGGAAGATAAGGTCGCAGGTCTGTGCCGCTTTTGCGCGCGCGCCTTTGAGGTATATGAGGAAGCGGAAGCGCTGGACCTGCCCTTTTTGTCGGAGTTTAAACAGCATCCGAGCCTGCACAAGCGGGTGAGCGATGGCTTTGAAGTTATTACGTTTTAGTCCTGGTGCGGAATTGCTAATGATTAGAGCTACCTGGAATGGTGTTGTGCTGGCGGAGAGCGATGAGACGGTGTTGGTGGAAGGCAACCACTATTTTCCGCGCGGGGCGGTGAATTGGGAATATTTGCAGGAGAATGAGCATCACACGGTCTGTTTCTGGAAGGGGACGGCGAGCTACTATGACGTGAAGGTAGACGGCAAGACGCTGGACAACGCGGCCTGGTACTATCCCGAACCGAGCGAGGCGGCGGGTCATATCAAGGATTACATTGCTTTCTGGCGTGGGGTTCAGGTGCGGTAACTGCCGCAAGTGAGAGAGCAAGGGTACCCGGTGTGGGGTGCAGCGCCTGATGCCGGGATGGTCGACAGGAGACCGCCAGGGTCAGGGCCGGTAGGGGTGGGATAGTTCCACCAGGGCCGCCGCAGATCGGGCGGTCTCCAGCAGTTCCAGGGCGGCGAGCAGGGTGTGGCGCTGGCCTTCCACGTCGCCGGGCGCGCCGATGGGGCGGCCCATGGGGAAGGGGGTGAGCACCAGACGGGGCACGTTCATGGCCAGCAGCCTGGGCTTGAAGGCAGTGGTGGAAATGATGACTGTGGGCGTTCCGGCGTCTTCCAACAGGCGGGCGAGGTGTCCGACGGACACCTGGCAGACCGGTCAGACGGGCACGAGGATGACGCCGTCCGTTCCCTGATCCTGGATGCGCCGGACCCATTGCGGCCCTTTTTCACGCAGCAGGGGGCGCTGGGCGGCAGCGCCGACGAAGGCGTAGGCGGGATCGACGAGGTCGCCGATGAGGCCTTCTGCGACGAGGGAAGCCAGCCGGTATAGGGGCAGCGTGACGTTGGGATCGGCCTGGGCGCCGCGAACGTCGTAGCCGCCGTGCCGTACGCGTAGCTTGCCGGGCGGGGTACTGAGCGGGATTTCGGACAGTTCGGGCGTGTGGCGCAGGAAAGAGACCATGCGGCGCACCGCTTCCTCCTGGGTCATATTTTTCACGCCGAACGGCTGTGGATCGTGGCCTACCACGAAGTGGCCGCTGGAGCTGAGCAAGGCCAGGCGCGATTGGGACACGGGCTGTGGCAGGGGGGTGAAGGGGCCGTCGTCGTAGGTGTAGCGCGGCACTGCTGAATCGTAGGCCGCTGTTTGCCACTCCTGGACGTGAGCGATGAGCCGCTCGACGTCGCCGTCGTCCAGGCTGTCGCCGATTTTCCACAGGAGCTCCTGGAAAAAGCGCGCAGCGTCACCGGCGGAGAGGGCCTTGAGGAACTTGAAATTGAGGTCGCAGCGGGACCCGTAGCTGAAGGAGTTCTTGAAATCGACGAAACGTTCTGTTTCTGTGCTCATGTGGTTCCCTGTCGAGTGGTGATTATCTGGATGAGGGCAGGTCCTGCGCGGCGTCTAGGTCGCGCAGGAGGCGGCCGGGCAAAGCGGGGCCTTCGTAGATGAGGCCGGTGTAGAGCTGGACGAGGGCCGCGCCGGCGTCCAGTTTCTCGCGGGCGTGGGCGGCGCCGGCGACGCCGCCGGCGGCGATGATGGGCAGCCGACGGCCGGCGGCCTGGTGAATGGCGGCGACAAGGGCCGTGCTCCGCTGGCGCAAGGGAGCGCCGCTGAGGCCGCCGCTT
>DATHSI010000335.1:0-16728 GCA_035464315.1 Candidatus Sulfomarinibacteraceae bacterium | reverse complement strand
GTCCTGAATCCGGCCCTATTCCCCCAGACGAATGCGCGGATTGAGCCCGGCGTATAGTAGATCGGCCACCAGATGAGCCAGAGCAAAGCCGCGCACGGTGACCATGGTCACCGCCTGCAGCATGGGCAGGTCGCGGCGGTCAATGGCGAAGAACAGCAGCCGGCCCAGGCCTGGTTATTTGAAGACGTTATCGATCACTATCAGGCCGCTGATCAGCCAGCCGAAGCTGATGGCAATGACCGTGATCGTGGGCAGCAGCGCGTTGCGCAGGACGTGCTTGATGATCACAGTGCGCCGCGGCAGGCCCTTCAGCGTGGCCGTGCGCACGTAGGGGCGCTGCAACTCCTCAACCACTCCCGCCCGCGTCAGGCGCGCGATGTAGGCCAGCAGCACCAGCGTGGCTGTCAGCGCCGGCAGCACCAGATAGGGCAACACTTCGCCAAAGGAGGCATCGGGAGCCACCGAGGCGTTGGCCTGGAAGGGGCGCACGCCGAACCACGCTTCCAGGTAGCTGTTGAGGCCGAAGGCCAGCAAGTGGATGAGCACAAGCCCGGTGACGAACTCCGGCAGGCCCACCACAGAAAGCGAGGCGATGCTGATTACGTTGTCCAGCGCTTTGTCCTCGTTGAGGCCGGCGACCACTCCCAGAAAGATGGCCAGGGGCACGGCGACGAGCATGGTCACCAGGGCCAGGCGCAGCGAATTACGTAACCGCTCCAGGACCAGAGGACGGATATCCGAGCGGGTGCTGAACGATTCACCCCAATCGCCGCCGACGAAATTGCCCAGCCAGCTTAAATATTGCAGCGGCAGCGGTTCGTCCAGCCCCAGCCGCTGGCGGCAGGACTCCAGCGCCGCCTCCCCCGCCTCGCGCCCCAGGATCACGCGGCAAACGTCGCCGGGCAAAAACTGGGTCACGGCGAAAATGATCAACGACGTCACCAGCAACGTCAGCAGTAGAAACCCGAGGCGGCGCAAAAGATAAGCGATCATTGTGAAAAACGAAAGACCCTGTCTTGTTCTTCCTGCAACTCCTGCAGGGGAATGTGACAAAAGATGCGGTCGCCGCTTTCTGTGACGCGCCAGGGTGGCGTTTGCTCCACGCAAATGTCGCCCAGAAAGCGTGGGCAGCGGGGGTGGAAGGGGCAACCGCCGGGCACATCGATCTGGCTGGTGACGTCACCCTGCAGGCGAATCTGCTCCTGCTCCGCGTCGGGATCAATGAGCGGAATCGCCGAAAGCAAGGCCTCCGTGTAAGGGTGGTAAGGCGGCTCCAGCAGCGCCTGGGCGTCGGCCACTTCCATCAGGCTGCCGGCGTAGATCACGGCGATTGTATCCGCGAGGTAAGCGACGACGGCCAAATCGTGAGAAATAAAGAGCACGGCGCTGCCGTGTTCCGCCTGCAGCGCGGCGAGCAGGTTGAGGATAGAGGCCTGCACCGAGACGTCCAGGGAGGAGACCGGCTCGTCGGCGATGAGCAGATCGGGGTTGGCGGCGAAGGCGCGGGCCAGGGCCACGCGCTGCTTCTCGCCGCCGCTCAACTGGCCCGGCAGGCGGCTGGCGTAGCCCGGCGAGAGGCGCACGGCAGCCAGCAGGTCGGCCACAGCCTCACCAACTTCCTCCCGTGGCACGCCGCGCAGGCGTCTCAGGGGCCGTCCCAACGTCTGGGCCACGGTGAGATAGGGGTTTAGCGCCTCCTCCGGATTCTGGAAGACGATCTGCAGGTTGCGCATCGTCTCCATGGTGCGCTGCGAAAGGCCGGAGGGCAAGGAGACGCCCAGCAGTTCCACCGCGCCGTCGCTGATCGGTTCCAGGCCGATGATGGCGCGGGCCAGCGTCGTTTTGCCGCTGCCGCTTTCGCCGACCAGGCCCAGCGTTTGCCGGCGGGGCAGCTCCAGGTTCACGCCATCCACGGCGCGCACCTGCCGCGGCGGACGGCGGGCCAGCGCCTCCGCCAGCGAACGGGAGACGTCAAAGTACACGTACACATCATTCAGCGCCAGCAGCGGCGCGTCGTCTGCCGCCTGCGGCTGCTCCTCAGCGACCAGTGACTGCCCCTCCACGCTGACCTCGCCGGCCATGATCTCCGGCCAGCGGTGGCAGCGCACGTGGTGGCCAGGCGCGGGCCCGTCCAGCGGCGGTCGCTCTTCGTGACAGATGTCAATGACCAGCGGGCAGCGATCGGCGTAGGCGCAGGCCGGCGGACGGCTGCCCAGGGGTGGGATCTGGCCGGGGATGGCCTGCAACTGTACCGCACGCTTGTTCTCACCGAGGCGCGGCACGCTGTCGATCAGGCCCTGCGTGTAGGGGTGCAACGGGCGGTGGAACAGGTCGCGCGTCGCGGCGTCTTCCACCAGCTCGCCGGCGTAGAGAACGGCCACGCGGTCACAGATCTGGGCCACCACGCCCAGATTGTGCGTCACGTAGAGCGTGGCCGTGTCGCGCTGGCGCACCAGGTCGCGGAACAGATCGAGGATGTCGGCCTGTGTGGTCACGTCCAACGCCGTGGTCGGCTCGTCCAGCACCAGCAGCGACGGTTCGGTCATCAGGGCCATGGCGATCATCACCCGCTGCTGCATGCCGCCGCTGAGCTGGTGCGGGTAGCTCTGCACCATCCGCTCAGGGTCAGGAATACGCACCATGTCCAGCAGCTCCCGCACGCGGCGGCGAGCCTGGTCGCGATCCAGGCCCATGTGCAGCCGCAGACCTTCAGCCAATTGTTCCTCGATGGGCAAAGAAGGATTCAACGAGGAGAGCGGATCCTGGGGCACCAGGGTCAGCTCGCGCCCCCAGACGCGGCGCATGGCCGGGCGCTCCAGCGCCAGCAGGTCGCGCCCCTGGAACGAGATGTGGCCGCCGCTGACGCGGCCGGCCTGATCTAGGTAGCGCATCACGGTGAGGGCGACGGTCGTCTTACCGGAGCCGCTCTCGCCCACCAGGCCGTACGTCTGGCCGGCTGCGATCTGTAGCGAAAAGTCGCGCACAGCCTCCAGCCACCGGCCGTTCTGGCGGTAGGCTACGCTAAGCCCGGCAATGTCTAATACCGGAGCGTCGGGAGCAGCAGTGGGTTCATTCATACGTCTTGTGGCGCCTGCAGGACGCGCTTGAGTCCGTCGGCCATCAAATTGACGCCGATGACCAGCAGGGCGATGGCCCCGGCCGGAAAGTAAAGGGCCCAGGGCGTCTGGTTCACGTTATGGCGGGCCTCGTTGACCATGAGGCCCCAGTCAGGCTGCGGCGGCTGCACGCCCACGCCCAGGAAACCGAGGGAGGCCACAAGGAAAATGGCGTAGGAAAAGCGCAGAGCGGCTTCCACCGCCAGCGCGGGCAGCACCGAGGGCAATATCTCACGAAAGAGGATGACGGGCACGGGCTCCCCCTGCGTGCGCGCCGCTTCCACGAACCCTTTGCTCTTGACGCCGAGCACCACGCTGCGCACTACGCGGGCTACGATGGGTGTGTAGACCACGACAATGACGATGATGATGCCGTCGCGCGTCTGGCCGATGGTTCCCAGCAGCAGCAGGGCCAGCAGCAGGGCGGGTATGGCCAAGAGGCTGTCGAAGAAGCGCATGACGATTTCGTCGAACCAGCCGCCCCGGTAGCCGCTGAGCAAGCCCACGCTGGCCCCTGCGAGCACGGCGATCAGGGTGCCCAGTCCGGCCAGGGTGAAAATGTCGCGCGCGCCCAGCAGAACGCGGCTGAAGACGTCGCGTCCCAGCCGATCGGTGCCAAACCAGTGCTGCGCCGACGGGGCCTGGCGCGCGTTCTCAAAGATCTGCTCGTTGACGCCGTAGGGCGCGAGCCAGGGACCAAACAACGCCACCAACAGGAACAACAGCACCAGCGTGGTGCCCAGAGCCGTGGCCGGTCTCCGGTACAGGCGCGTGAAGCCGCGCCACAGGCGTTGTAGCCAGTTCGGGGGTGCGGACGCCGCTGAAGGAGAGGAGAGCGTGGTCATCCCTTGTCCGGTGGTCCCCGGCCCTGATCCGCCGGGGACCACCCTCTGCCAGGTGTACTATTGCGCCAGACGCACGTCGCGGAAGTCGCTGCGACCGGCGAACGCTTTCAGTTCAAAACCGGTAAAGGCATCGCTCATGGCTCCGAACTGGGCGAAGTAGTAGGGGATAATGATCGGGCCACGCTGGGCCAGCAGTTCCTGGATCTGGCGATAGGCCTCCTGGCGCTCCGCCTCGTCTAAGGTGCTGCCGGCCGTGGCGATCAACTGATCCAGCTCATCGTCACAGAAGTGCGCCTCGTTCCACACCGCGTCACAGGCCAGCATGACGTCGAGGTAGAACTGCGGATAGGGTCGGGAGCCCCAGCCCGTGATGCCCAGGTCCACTTCCAGCCAGCCTTCATCTCCGTAGTAAACGCTTTCCGGCTCCACGCTGATAGCTATGTCGATGCCGGCATCAGCCCATTGCGACTGCAACACGGTGGCCAGGTCGGGACGGTTGCCGGTGTCGGGCACGTGCAGCGTCAGTTCCAGGCCGTCGCCATAGCCGGCTTCCTCCAGCAGGCGACGCGCTTCTTCCACGTCGGGCGGCGGCGGCTGCACATCGGGCGCGTGATACGCTTCATAGAGCGGCCCGATGGGGCTGTCGTTGCCCACGGCCCCGTAGCCCTGCTCCACCAGCTGGAAGATCGCCTCGCGGTCGGTGGCCAGCTTCAGGGCTTCGATGACGCGGGGGTCGCTGCCCGGCTCGCGGTCGGCGCGCAGGCGAATCAGATCAAAGCCGTTGGTAGGAACAGACATCGTGATGATGCTCGGATCGTTCTCCAGGCTCTCGAACAGGGACGTAGACATGCGCATGGCCAGATCGATCTGGTCGCTGCGCAGAGCGTCAATGGCCGCTGTTTCGTCATTAAAAAAGATGATCTCCACACCGGCCAGGTGCGGCTGCCCCTCTACAAAGTATCCTTCGTTCGCTTCCATCACGATGCGATCTTCCGGCCGGTAATCGGCGACGACGAAAGGCCCGGTGCCGTTGAAGTCGGAGGCATCCTCGGTACCCTGCCGCACGACCAAGGCGTGATTGTCACTGAGATCGTAGAGGAAGAAGGGGTTGGCTTCCTGCAGAGTGAAAGTGACCTGCAGATCGCCCGTAGCTTCCACGCTCTCGATGTTACTGTAGAGGTCCACGGTGGGCAGGTCGCTGTCCGGGTCGCGCAGACGGTCGAAGGTCCAGACCACGTCCTCGGCGGAGAAAGGATCGCCATTGTGCCAGGAGACGCCTTCGGCCAGGCTGAATACGTAGGTCAGGCCGTCGTCGCTGATCTCCCAATCTGTGGCCAGGCGCGGCACCGGGTTGGATTGGGCGTCAATGTCCACCAGATAATCGTAAACGTGGTTGGCAACCAACACCTCGCTGTCTGAAGAGATGAAGGCCGGGTCGATCTGCACGATGGGCTGCATGGCAACGCGCAGCACGCCTTCGTGCACCGCCTCGGCTTCTGCCGTGTCGTCATCTTCTTCGATTGCCGCTTCTGTGGGAGTATCTTCTACGTCAGAGGGAGTTTCCGTTTCCTGCACAGGGGGAACATCATCCCCCGGCCTCGTCGACTCCGCCGCCCCCCCACCACATGCCGCCTGGACGAAGGCCAGGATGAGTAAGAGGCTGAGTAGATTAAGCAAGCGTTTGTTGTGCAGTCGGAAGTTGCTTCCGGATAATTGCATTTTTCTTCTCCTACTTAGATGTCTGACAGAAACTGTCTTACTTTAACCATTTCTGGCCGTAAGTACTGTAACCAACGGCACATAGATAACCCACACATCTCACAAATAGCGCACCACCCGTCTGCTACAGACACAAAAGGTCATCTGTGCGCCAGGCCCGATCACAAACCACTATCTGATTATAGAACATAGGGCGCGCTCTGCCATCTATCCACATATCCACAGCTTATTCACAGCTCAGCGCGGCTGCTGGGCCAGAAAGTCCAAAACGGTGTCGGCCACCGACTGCGGCTGCTCCAGCGGCAAAAGATGCCCCGCGCCGTCCACCTGCACAAAGCGCGCATCGGGCTGGAGTTGCCGCCAGCGTTGCCAAGCGGCGAGCTGCAGCGTCTGGCTGTGTTCGCCGCGCATGGCCAGCGTGGGATGGCTCACCTGCGGAATCAACTCCCACACATCGAGCGGCGGGCGGGCGTAGATAGCCGCTTCCCACTCGCGAGGAAAGCGCAAGGCCAGATGGCCATCGGCCGTCTCCTGCAGCCCAGCATTGACATAATCCCACAGCGCGTCATCTGACAGATGCTGGAACACGCCCTTGTCGCGATAACGGTCGAAGGCGGCCTGCGCACTGGGCCAGCGATGGCGGCGCTTCAGCGTGCGCGTCACCATGCCTGGGTTGGCTGCCTGTTGCGGGTCCGCCGCTGCTGCCTGCAGCAACTCAGGAGGCAAAAAGACCGGTTCTATCAGCGCCAGCGCCCGAAAACGTTGCGGCTCCTTCAGGGCAGCCATCATGGTCACCACAGCACCAAGGGAATGGCCCACGCCGATCACGCTGTGTAGTCCCTGTTGCTGCAGGAAGCGCAAGAGATCGCCGGCAAAGAGATGCCACGTTTGCAGTTGGTCCGGGTTCTCCCCGGGCCACAACGGGCGCTGGTCCATGGCCAATACGCGGTAGCGCCGGGCCAACTCCCTCAAGAGTTGGCGGTAGGCGCCGGGGGGATAGCCGTTGGCGTGGGCAAAGTGAAGCGCCGGGCCCTCGTCACCGTGCCCTGCGAAGGGGATTTCCATGTGGATTACGTCCTCTCCTACTGAAAAACTTTCGCAAAAGCGTAGGACACATTTACAAGTTTGTCCAACCATCTTGACTCGCAATGAGAAGAATGCTATATTTTAGACCACGTAGTTAGACTGAGTAGTCTAAAGGAAAGACAATGCCTCGACCTCGATTTCACAGGCTGTCGGCTGACAAACGACGGCGCATTCTGGAAGCAGCAGCAAAAGAGTTTGCTGCGCACGGATTTGACGGCGCTTCGCTGAACAAGATCCTGGGGGAAGCGCAGCTCAGCAAAGGGGCCGCTTACTACTATTTTGACAACAAGGCCGATCTCTTCGCCACCACAGCCGCCTTCTACGCGGAAGAGATCATGCACGATGTGTCGCCGGTCGTAGCGGAATTGGACGCGGACAATTTCTGGCCCACGTTGATCGAGCTTTACCAGAAGCAGTACGGGTACTACGAAGCGCAACCGTGGGCCTTTGGCGTGGTGAAAGCCGCCGCGCGCGTTTCCGAGCAGGCGGCGACAGACCACCCCACCCTGGCCCGCCTGCGAGAGGAGATCGAGCATGACCTGGAGACTCTGCTGCTTCGGGGACAGGCAGTGGGCGCCATTCGCAGCGATCTACCACACGATCTCCTGGTGCGGTTGTTCATGGCCGTCGACGACACCATCGACCACTGGCTTCTGGAGAACTGGGAGACGTTAGAAAAAGATGAAGTGCAGGAGATCGCTGGGCGCCTGTTGCGTGGCCTGGCCCGCTTTCTGGGCACAGAGGACGCGTCATGATTATCGACGTAAAGCGCCTCAGTTATACATATAGCGGCAGCCGGCGACGGGCTGTGCGCGACCTGAGCTTCACGGTGCACCCCGGCGAAATCTTTGGCTTCCTGGGCCCCAACGGCGCCGGTAAATCAACCACCCAGCGAGTGCTCACCGGTCTGCTGCAAGCGTACGAGGGGCAGGTTACGGTCCTCAACCGCGACCTACGCCAGTGGGGGTCCGGCTACTACGAGCGAATCGGCGTCTCCTTTGAGCATCCCAACCACTTTTCGCGGCTCACGGCGCGCGAGAATCTGTCCTACTTTGGCGCGCTCTACGGCGGTCCCACCCGCTCGCCTCAGGAGCTGTTGGCCCTGGTCGGGTTGGAGGACGCGGCGGAGATGCCCGTAGGCCAGTTCTCCAAAGGCATGAAAAATCGACTGACGCTGGTGCGCGCCCTGCTGCACGATCCGGACGTGCTTTTCCTGGACGAACCCACGGCCGGCCTGGATCCGGCCAACGCCCGCCGCGTCCAGGAGCTGATCCGGGCCCAGCAGGCGGCAGGCAAGACAATCTTCCTGACGACACACGACATGACTGTGGTCGAGGCCCTCTGCGACCGCGTGGCGTTTATCGTAGACGGACGGATCCGCCTCATCGACGCGCCGCAGCAGTTGAAACTGTCCCACGGCGCGCGCACCGTTGCCGTGCGCTACCAGGAGAACGGTGCGCCTGTCGAACGCCGCTTTCCGCTGTCCGGCCTGGGCCACAATGAGCAGTTTCTGGCCCTGCTGCGCAAACGCCCCATAGAAACGATCCACAGCCAGGAAGCATCCCTGGACGATATCTTCATCAGCGTCACCGGGCGGGAGTTACAGTGATGCGCCGCTTTATGGCCACTTTCTTATGTGACGTGCGCCTGCAGTGGCGCAACGGCTTCTACGCAGCGACGGTGGTGCTGGCGCTCTTTCTGATCCTGGTGCTGGACAATCTGCCGCCGTCGCTTGCAGCGCTTTTGCTCCCAGTCGTGATCGTCAACAACCTCATCGTCAACGGCTTCTACTTTATCAGCGGCCTGGTGTTGCTGGAGAAAGGAGAAGGTACGCTGAGGATGCAAGTGGTCACGCCCCTGCGGCCCGCCGAGTACCTGGCGGCGAAGGGCGCCAGCCTTGTGTTGCTCTCGTTGCTGGAGAATGTGGCCCTGGTCCTCGTCGTGCGCGGCAGCGGCTTCCAGCCGTTTTGGTTGCTGGCAGGGGTCAGCCTGGGCGCGCTGTTCTACACGCTGGCCGGATTCACCCTCGTTTCGCGTTACCACGGCGTCGGGGAGTTTCTGCTGCCGTCTTTTCTCTACACGGCGCTGCTGGCAATGCCGTTGCTGCCCTACTTTGGGATAACCGACAATGTGGGAATCGTGCGCACGGCAACCTACGCCCACCCGCTGCAACCGGTGCTGACGCTGCTGCAGGGCGCGATGGAGGCCTCGCTGTCGCCGGCACAGGGCGTTGTGGCGCTGGCAGCAGGCACATTGTGGACTGCGGTGGCCTTTGTCCTGGCCCGGCGCGCGTTCGAGCGCTTTGTGCGCGCGGAGGTGGGACTGCAGGGCGGCGCGAGTGGGAGCTCCTGACGATGTTTCGAACAAATCTGAGCCGGCTCCTGCATTCACTGGGCCCCATCGACGCCCGCACCGTACAGCGCGATGAGATGTTGCGCTGGATGATCCTGCTGCCCCTGGTGGTGGCCCTGGCCATACGCTGGGTGGTGCCCCTGCTGGTGCAACGTATTGACGGCTGGCTGCCGCTGGATCTGGCGGCCCTCTATCCGCCGTTCATGGCCTATGCGGCGCTGATCCTGGTTCCTTTTCTCTGGGGCACCATTGGCGGCTTCCTGCTGCTGGACCAGCGAGACGACGGCACGCTGCTGGCGCTGCAGGTCACACCCTTGCCCGCGGCCACTTTTCTGGCCTACCGTCTGCTGTTGCCCACACTGCTGAGCGTGGCCAGCAGCGCGCTGGTATTACCGCTGACGGGATTGCTGCAATTGTCGCCGTTGCAATGGTTCCTGGCTGCCGTGAGCGCAGCCCCGCTGGCGCCGCTGCTGGCGCTGGCTTTGTCCACACTGGCCCAGAACAAGGTGCAGGGGTTGGCGTTGATGAAGGCCAGCGGTCTGGTGATGCTCCCACCCTGGCTGGCGCCGTTCCTGCCCGCGGCGTGGCAGTGGCCTCTGGCCCTGCTGCCCACCTACTGGCCCGCCCAATATTTGTGGCGCCTGGACGCCGGGAGCAGTGCCCTCTTCTTTCTCCTGGCAGGTCTCGCTTACCAGGGTTTGCTGCTGGGGCTCCTGTCGCGCCGCTTCCGGCGCGTCATGCGCCGCTGACGCCGGCCTGGGTGCGGGTCAGGATGCGCAGCAACTGGCGTGTCACGTCGCGCGTTTCGGGCCCGATTTCGCCCGGCGGCCCCACACAGGCCGGGCAGCCGTCGCGGCAGCGGCAATCGTCAATCAGTTCCAGCGCTGCGTTGAGCAGATCATCGTGTAGCTCGAACAGGCGCTGGCTGAACCCCACGCCCGCCGGCACCCGCTCGTAGATGACGACCGTAGGCGCGCCGGTCAGAGGATTGCGCGCCTCGGCGCTGACCTGAATATCGCCCGGATCGCACATCAGGTAGAGGGGGGCCAGGTTGCGCAGGACGTAGGCCAGCCCACCCAGCGCCGAGCGCGTGCGCTGCCCTTCCTCGGCGCGACGGTGGCAGCTCGGGCAAAGGGTGATCAGGTTCTCCAGGCGGTTAGCCTGGCGGTAGTTTTCGTTGCGCCCGGGCACGTAGCCGAAGTCGCGGAAGGGGCGGATGTGGTGCACGTGCAGCATTTGCGGCCGGTTGCTCTGCTCGTCCGCCGTGTCCGGCCCCGCGCCGCAGGTGCGACAGCGGTAATCATCCCGTTCCAGCGCTTTGAGCCGCTGTCCCTGCCAGTTGGGGCCGTAATCGTTAGGGCGCAAGAGCACGCCGGCCTCGATCAGCTCTTCTGTCAGCGCCTCGCCGAAGACGAGCCAGTAGCCGCTGGTGTCCAGCTCAATTTCCGGCAGGTCGATGTCACCGAAGCCCAGCGTCTCGTGCGAGTACCGTTTGATTTTGCGATAGGCGGTGGCCTTCGTCACCACCAGGACGTCGCCAAAGGCGTGCAGCAGATCGCCGCGAATGGCCTCGGCTTCCGCCGCCAGGCGGCGAATGGTGCTGCCGATGCTGGCCCGCGTATAGTAATCGACGTCCACGCCGCGCACGAACGCCACGCGGTTTGCCCAGTCCAGCTCTTCTACCAGATACGTGCGCGCCTGGTGCATGTAGACAGCGCCTTCGTACAGCAACAAAGGCACGCTCTCCAGGTCGACCTCGCCGATGACCTGCGGACGGTCGCCGCTGATGTCCTGGACCACCACGGAATCCCCACCGCTGGTGCGCAGCGAAACGCTGCTGGCCGGAACGCCCTCGCCCAACCAATGGTACTGCTGGCGTGTCTCGTACACCACGCCTTCTGCAACCAGCAGTTCCAACAGCTCGTCCACAGGCCCGTATCCGCCAAAGGACTCGCCGGCCTTGAAAGGCAGTTCGAACGCGGCGCAAAGCAGGTGCTTGACCATGATGCGCAGGTTGTCGGCGTTGAGCAGGGCGTGTTCTGGCGAGCGGCCGAAGAGAAAACGCGGATGGTTGCAAATGTATTGATCGAGCGGGCTGCTGTTGGCCACCAGGACCACGGCCGAAAGATCACTGCGCCGGCCGGCGCGCCCTGCCTGCTGCCAGGTAGAGGCAATGGAGCCGGGGTAGCCGGTGAGCACGGCGGCGCCCAGCTGGCCGATGTCGATGCCCAATTCCAGCGCATTGGTCGCCACCACACCGCGCACCTCACCGTTGCGCAGGCCCTGTTCGATGGCCCGCCTCTCCAGGGGGAGGTAGCCGCCGCGATAGCCCGCGACGATCTCCGGATCGCGGTTTAGCTCCTGCATCTCATCTCGCAAATAGGCCAGCAGCAACTCCACCGTCTGCCGCGCGCGGGCGAACACCACCGTCTGCACGTCCTGAAACAAGAAGCTGGCGGCGGCGTCCTTGGCCATCAGCACGCTGCTACGTCGCAGGCCCAGCTCCTCGTCTATGAGAGGGGGATTGTAAAGAATGAACTGCTTTTCACCGGCCGGCGCGCCGTTCTGCATCTCGTCCACCAGGACGAACGATGTTTCGACCAACCGTTCAGCGTGCTCGCGCGGGTTGGCAATAGTCGCCGAGCAGCAGATAAATTGCGGGTCGCTGCCGTAAAAGTTGCACAGCCGGCGCAGGCGACGCAGCACGTTGGCCACGTGGCTGCCGAACACCCCGCGATAGGTGTGTATCTCGTCGACGACGACGAAGCGCAGCTGGCTGAGCAGGTGGCGCCAGGAAGTATGGTAAGGCAGGATCCCTGCATGCAACATATCGGGGTTGCTGACAACAATGCCGCCCGCTTCGCGCACGTCGCGGCGACGGCTGCGCGGCGTGTCTCCGTCATAGCTGTGGATAGATGTGGATAACTCGCCGGCTTCGATGAGCGCGGCGGTCTCCGCCAGCTGATCGTGGGCCAGCGCCTTGGTGGGAAAGAGATAAAGGGCCTGAGCCGTGGGCTCCGTCAGCAAGGTCTGCAGGACAGGAATCGTGTAGCACAGGCTCTTGCCCGACGCCGTCCCGGTGGCTACAACAACGTCAGCGCCGTCCAGCACAGCGTCGATGGCTGTGGCCTGGTGGGTGTATAGCTGCTCAACGCCACGCTGGCGCAACGCCTGGGAGAGTGCGGGCAACAGTGAGTGCCTCAGGGGCATGGTTTGCGCCGGCCGGCCAGGAAGATGTTCCCAGGCTACAACCTGTGACACAAAATCTCGATTGGTCCGCAGTTGCGTCAGGACGTTTGATAAGCTCATGATAGGCGCTTCTTTTCTTTGTACGGGCAGCCAATGGGGCTATTGTAACAGCTTTGTATAATATCCACTGATTATCCCCGGACAGGTCCATCTTCATATCTTTTATTTAGTTGTTATAGTAGGACTGTTGATATGTTAATAACTCCAGATTAAACCCATATCTTCTCGTAACCAGGGCCGTTGCCCCACATATTCTGCTATTGTGCTCCTCGTGGTTGTGGGCGGTTGTGGATAAATTTGGAGCGGGTTGTGTATAGGCCTTTGGACGTCCTGTTTCTTCCCTTTTTATCCGCGATCATCGTGCACCCGAATATATGGTTGTCTCATTCTGTGAGAACCCTGTATTTGGTAATTTTGCGCCGTTTTAACCCAAAAAATGTACGTGAGACTTTTCCACTAAAAGGCCGTGTTTTCCACAATTTTGTGAGGGTTATCCACAGTTATCTTGACAATTGCCTTTAAAATTGTCTATTATGCGGATACTTAAGGTAGGTCCTGAGACGCCTAACACTAGGGAACTCATGGCACGGGAGGCAGTTGCATGAGCATTATCAAGGTATCCGCCCGTTCTAGAACTGCGTCTGTGGCCGGCGCTATTGCGGGAGTGATTCGCGAAGCGAATCGCGCAGAAGTGCAGGCCATAGGAGCCGGCGCAGTTAATCAGGCGGTAAAGGCCATCATCATAGCCTCAGGGTATCTGGCTGAGGAGGATAGATACATCGCTTGCTTGCCCTCTTTCGTGGAGGTGATGATCGACGATCAGGAGCGGACGGCGATACGCTTTGTCGTAGAGTCACGGGAGCGGTTGGTGGAGGAGCCCCTGGATCTGTGGTCGACGGTTTGACGATCCCCCTACAGAACTACTTTTAAACGGTGGTATCGGACAAGTAAGGTTGCCAGATTTGAGCGACGCCGGTTAAATAGAAGGCCGTCATTGATGGGCCCCTTTCCCCTCTGGCGTCGTTTTCTGGGTTTGCCTGAGGCGCGAGAGCGGCGCTGGTTGGGCTGAACGGCTTATGTGGATTCGTTTTGTCCTCTATGGATTGGGCGGATGGTGCGGCGAGATCGTGTATACGGCGCTCACGGAGAGCCTGCCGCGGCGAGACTGGCGGCTGGCGGGCGTAACCTACCTGTGGATGTTTCCCATCTACGGGTTGATTGCCCCTCTCTATGAGCCGGTTCATGATCTCATACGCCACGTTCCCTGGTACGGACGAGCCGTCGTCTGGGCGTTGGGCTTTACGCTGGTAGAATGGGCCAGTGGCTGGGTCATCGCGCGCCTGACCGGGCGCTGTCCCTGGGACTACAGCGACCGGCGCTGGGCCATTAATCCCTACATTCGCTGGGACTACTTCCCAGTGTGGGCCGTGGTGGGCCTGGCGCTGGAGCCCGTTCATGACTTTCTTGTTGAGATCACGCCGGCCATAGAAGCGGCACTCTTCTGAGTTGCCGGTCGCTCTAGGTGCGGCGCTGAGCCTGCCACAATAACAGGGGCGCTGCCTCTTGCAGCCGGCATTACCTGGGGAAGCGCTGTGTGGCGCGCCGACCATAGGACGATCTTTTGAGGGTGCTATGCTACAGCCGAGTGACTTCTTCGACCTCAGCGACCAATTCGTAGCCGCTCTATTTGAGGGGTGCGAGTACGTCTGGGAGGCCGTGGGCCGTATTCAGTGGCACGTGGCGCGCCTGACGCGCGAACGGCAGACGATCCAGGGCGAGGTGATGTCCGGCGCTGCGGTCAGCGCCCGGGCGGTGCACATTGCCGATGGGGCGCGCATTGAGCCGGGGGCCTACGTCCTGGGGCCGGCTTATATTGGTCCTGGCTGTGTGGTGCGTCATGGCGCTCTGGTGCGCGAGAATGTGATCATGTTCCCCGGCAGCGTGTTGGGCCATGCCAGCGAGGCCAAGAACAGCCTGTTTCTGCCTCGGGCCCATGCCCCGCACTTCAACTACGTGGGCGACAGCATCCTGGGGCATCGCGTCAATCTGGGCGCGGGGACCAAGCTGAGCAACCTGACGATTGTCAGCGAGAAGGACCAGACGGGGCGCAGACCGACGGTGAAGATCAGCGTTGACGACGAAGTGCATGACACAGGGCTGGAGAAGCTGGGCGCAATCCTGGGCGACGACGCCCAGACCGGCTGTAACGCCGTACTCAACCCCGGTTGCATCATAGGCGCCCGCACGCTTATCTACGCCAATCTGAGCCTGCGCAAGGGATATTATGGGCCTGACAGAGTGGTCAAGCTACGGCAGACTATTGAAGAAACGGCGCGACGATAATCAGTGATGATCAAAAGGAGTTGACGGTGACGACGAACGGTACAAATGACAACGGTTACCAGACAGGTCCCTGGCGTCTGGATGACCTTTTCCCCGGCCTGCAGAGCCCTGAGTTGCAGGAGGCCGTGCAGCGACTCGAAGCGCAGGCAGAGGCATTTGAAGCGTGGCGCTCCGATCTCGATCCGCAGATGGAGCCCGAGACCCTGCAGAACCTTTTGCAGGCGTATGACCAGCTGGTGCGCGAGGCGTCGCGGGTCCAGGGGTTTGCCAGCCTCAGTTTTGCCGCCGATACGCAGGATCAGCATGCGCAAAGCCTGATGGCCCGCAGCCAACAACTGGCGGCGGAGCTGGATAACCGCACCATGTTTTTTAAGCTGTGGTGGAAACAGTTGGACGAGGAGCCGGCGCAACGCCTGCTGGAGCACAGCGGCGAGTTCCGCTACTGGCTGGAAAGCTTGCGCCGGGAGCGTCCGCACACGCTGACGGAGCCCGAGGAAAAGATAGTCAATCTCAAGAACGTCAACGGCATCAGCGCCCTCAACACGCTGTACGATGCCATCACCAGCCGCTATACGTTCCACCTGACGGTGGACGGCGAGGAGCGGGAACTGACGCGCGGCGAGTTGAGCGTTTACTTTCGCCACCCGCAGGCGGAGCTGCGCGCGGCGGCATATCAGGAACTGTTCCGCGTATATGGAGAAGATGCGCCGATCCTGGGGCAGATTTACCAGGCGCGCGTGCGCGATTGGCGCAGCGAGTACGTCAGGCTGCGCAATTATGAGTCGCCCATCGCCGTGCGTAATCTGGCTAACGATGTGCCGGACCAGGTGGTGGAGACGTTGCTGGCTGTGACCCGCGACAACCGCGATATTTTCCAGCGCTTCTTCCGGCTGAAGGCGCGCTGGTTGGGAATGGATCAGTTGCGCCGTTACGATGTGTACGCCCCGGTGGTGCAGACTGAGAAAGAGTACGAGTTCGGAGATGCGGTAGACCTGGTGCTGACGAGCTATAACCAGTTCGATAGCCGCTTCGCCGAGCTGGCGCGGCGCGTGCTGGACGAGCAGCACCTGGACAGCGAGGTGCGCCGGGGCAAGCGCGGGGGTGCTTTCTGCGCCACGATCGCGCCCGATCTCACGCCGTGGATCCTGCAATCGTACCAGGGGAAACCGGACGACGTGGCCACGATGGCCCACGAGATGGGCCACGCACTGCACAGCATGTTGGCCGACCACCACCCGGCCCTGACGCAGCACGCCTCGTTACCGCTGGCGGAGACGGCGTCCACCTTCGGCGAAATGCTGGTCGTGGACCGCCTGCTGGCTGAGGAAAACGACGCCTCGGTGCAACGGTCGCTCCTGTTCCGGCAGATGGATGACGCCTACGCCACGATCCTGCGCCAGGCCTACTTCGCCATCTTTGAGCGCACAGCCCACGAGGCAATCGACGACGGCGCAGCCGTAGACGATCTCTCTGGCCTTTACCTGGAGAACCTGCAGGAACAGTTTGGCGATTCGCTGCAGCTAAGCGAGGACTTCCGCCACGAGTGGGTGGCCATTCCTCACATCTACAAGTATCCGTTCTACGTCTACGCCTATGCCTTCGGCCAGTTGCTGGTGCTCTCCCTGTACCAGCAGTACCGTGAGGAAGGAGACTCGTTTAAGCCGCGCTACGTGGAGGTTCTTGCCGCCGGCGGCTCTGACGCTCCCGCCGCCATCCTGCAGCGCGCAGGTATCCAGATCGAGGACGAAGCGTTCTGGCACGGCGGCTTTAACGTCCTGCGTGATTTGCTGGGGCAGCTGGAAGCGTTAGAAGTGGAGGTGGTGGGGTAGGAGACTGGAGATAGGAGATTGGAGATTGGCTGGTCGATCAATCTCCAGTCAACCAACCTCCGATCTCTATCTCTATTTCTACCTGCTTCCGCGCTCCCCACTCTCGCGCAATTCCGTGGAGGAAATATCGCGGCGAAAGTCGGGCAGTGGTTGGAAGAGGTGGGCGAACGCGGCGGGAGGGTCCAGGTC
>DATHSI010000334.1:0-10949 GCA_035464315.1 Candidatus Sulfomarinibacteraceae bacterium | reverse complement strand
GTCAGCGTGCCGGACACGCTGGAGATCGAAAGCCTTTCCATTCGCCGCGTGCCTGCCGGGGAGTAATCAGTCCGTCTCGCGATGCGCCTCCAGCGCCTGCGCCAAGAGGTCGTTTACCAGCTGCGGATTGGCCTTGCCCCTGGTAGCGCGCATCACCTGGCCCACGAACCAACCACGGATCTGCTCCTTGCCGGAGAGGTAAGTCGCTACCTGATCTTGATTGTCGTCCAGGATTTCTGCGATGACCCGCGCCAGCGCCGCCTCATCAGAAATCTGCGCCAGCCCGCGCTCCTCCACAATGGCCTGCGCGTCTTTCCCACTTTCAAACATCTCCACTAACACGTCCTTGGCCGTATTGTGGCTGATGGTCTCCTCCTCCACCAGATCCAGCAGCGAGACCAACCCGCGCGGCGAAAATCGCAGATCTTCAATACCTTGCCTACTTTCATTCATTAAGGCAAATAGATTATTGATGACCCAGTTGGCCAGCGCCTTGGGCTCTCCCCCGGCCTCCACCGCTGCCTCATACCACTCGGCCACCAACCGATCTTCGGCCAGGACCGCGGCATCGTAGGCGGACAGACCGAGCGCTTCCTGATAGCGCGTGATACGGGCGCCGGGAAGTTCGGGCAGCTTCTCTCGTTCCGCATCCACCCAGGACGCCGGCACGCGCAGCGGGGGCAGGTCCGGCTCTGGAAAGTAACGATAGTCCTCCGCCTCTTCCTTGCTGCGCTGCGCAAACGTCTCGCGCCGCGCTTCGTGCCAGCCACGCGTTTCCTGGACGACGTCATCCCCTGCGCGCAGCACTGCTGTCTGCCGTTGCAGCTCGTATTCCGTGGCGGAGGCCAGAGCGCGGAAACTGTTCAGGTTTTTCACTTCCGTACGCGTTCCCAACGTCTTGCTGCCCACAGGGCGCACGCTGATATTAGGCTCAACCCGCAACACCCCTTTCTCCAGATCGCCGGAGTTGACCTCCAGATAGCGCAAAATCTGGCGCAGGCGCGTGGCGTAGGCGTACACTTCCTCGGCAGAGTGCAGGTCAGGCTCAGAGACGATTTCCAGCAAAGGCACGCCGGAACGATTATAATCAACCAGAGAGCCTTGACCTTCCACGTGAGTCAGCTTCCCGGTGTCCTCCTCCATGTGCACACGGCGCACGCCGATCCGCTTCTGCTCTCCGGACTCCAGCGTGATTTCCAACCAGCCGTTAAGGCCTAGGGGCAACTCGTACTGGCTGATCTGATAGCCCTTGGGGAGATCAGGATAGAAGTAATTCTTGCGCGCAAAAACGTTGTGCTCCTGGATCTCGCAGTTCAGGGCCAACGCCACACGCAGGGCAAAAGCGACGGCGCGGCGATTAATTACCGGCAGCATACCGGGCATACCCAGACAAACGGGGCACACAGCAGTATTGGGCGGCGCTTCCACGCTATCAACCACGCGGCAGCCGCAGAACATCTTCGATTCCGTCAACAATTCGGCATGGACTTCCAGGCCGATTACACCTTCGTACTCTGTCATCAGTTAGCCGTGTCTCCGCATAAAGCTCTCAATTCGATTTAGCGCTTCCTCGATCTCTTCGTACGCTGTGGCGTACGAGGCGCGCACGTAGCCGGCGCCGCTCCTGCCGAAGGCGTCTCCGGGCACCACGGCGACTTCCTCCTCCTCCAGTAGGCGCATGGCGAATTCCTCGCTGGTCATGCCGCTGCGCTCTATGGAAGGGAAGGCGTAGAAAGCACCACGCGGCTCGTAACAGCTTAGCCCCAAAGTATTAAAGCCGTTCACGATCAGGCGCCGGCGGCGGTCGTACTCCTGCCGCATGCGTTCTACATGTTCCTGTCCTTGCTGCAGCGCCACCAATGCCGCCGCCTGCGCCGTCGTAGGCGCAGACATGATCGTGTACTGGTGCACCTTGCGCATGGCAGCCAGCAATGGCGCCGGGGCGCAGGCGTAGCCAATGCGCCAGCCGGTCATGGCGTAATCCTTGCTGAACCCACCGAGCAGAATCGTGCGTTCCCAGACGCCGTCCAGGCTGGGCACGCACACGTGCTCGATCCCATAAACCAACTGGTCGTAAATTTCGTCGGAAATCAGAATCAGGTCCCGCTCCTGCGCCAGTGCGGCGATGTCGGTCATGATGTCGCGCGTCATCACAGCGCCGGTGGGGTTATTGGGATACCCGAGCAACAGGGCCTTGGTGCGCGGCGTGATGGCGGCGGCTATTGTCTCCGCGGTGACGCGGAAGTCGTTCTCCACATATGTGGGCACCATCACCGGCGCGCCGCCCGCAAACGTAACCTCCGGGGCGTAGGAGACGAAACACGGTTCAGGAATGATCACTTCGTCGCCAGGATCGATAAGAGCCGTCATCGCCAGATACAACGCTTCGCTGACGCCAACGGTAATGATGATTTCGTCTTCAGGCTCGTAACTCACGCTGTACAGGCGCTGCAAATGCTGACTCAGCGCCGTGCGCAGCTCGATGGTGCCGCTGTTGGACGTATATTGCGTCTCGCCGCGCCGCAGAGAATCAATTCCCGCCTGCAGAATCGGCTCAGGCGTCACGAAATCAGGTTCGCCAATCCCCAGGGAGATCACATCGTCCATGGTGGCGGCGATATCAAAGAACTTGCGAATGCCAGAAGGCGGCGTCCGCGCCACTTTTTGCGAAATGTACTTTTCCATCTCATGCTCCTTAGTGGAGGTGTATTGGGCTACAGGTTCGTCGGCATATCGGTCTAATTGGTCTATTATGGGGCGTCAATCACCTATCTCCGGTCTCCAATCTCCAACCTACCCCACCTCAACCACCGAATTATCGCCAACAAATAATTCTCTGGCATGACCGGTCACCTGTGCTTCCTCCCCCACCAGAGCGCCGTCCAGAATACAGCGCTCCAGTACCGCGTTGCGGTCGACGATACTGTTGCGCACGATCGATTCGCGCACAACGGCTCCCGCTTCGATAGCCACGAAAGGGCCGATGACCGATGCCTCGACCCGCGCCTCAGGATGAAGGTAAACGGGAGGCAGCACGGTGAAATCCTCGGCATAACTGCGCTCCACGGCATCGGGCGAGTGATGGCCAACCGCCAGCAGGCGCATATTCGCGTGTAAAATATTCTGTGGCTGGCCTGTGTCCACCCACTGCAAGACAGGCGCTGTCACAATTCGCGCGCCCTGGGCCAGAAGCACGTCGTAGGCGTCGGCCATAAAATACTCGCCCAACGTCTGGCGCTCTTCGCGCATCACCTTATCCACGGCCTGCAACAGCCGCCGGCTACTACGGAACCAGTTCAGCCCGGTCACCAACAGGTTGTGCTCCTTCGTCTGTGGCTTTTCGATGAAATCGACTACGAGACCGTCCTCGTCGAGCACCACCACGCCGTGCCCTCGTGGATCTTCTACTTCATCAACCATGAATACAGCATCCACATCCTGGCTTTCCGACTGCGCGCGCATGGCGTCGAAATCTGCTTCGATGATGGCGTCGCCAAAAGCCAGCACCAGTTCATCGTCATCCTGAAGATAATCGCGACACAGCCAGACGGCGTGCGCCTGACCCAGCGCCTCCTCCTGCACCACAAAATGACTGTCCAGATGGGGATGGGTTTCCCGCACCCACTGCTCAATCTGCTGGCCTTTGTAACCCACGACAAAAATGACTGCGCCGCCGGTTACGTCGCTCATTTGCTCCAAAATATGGCCCAGCACGGTGTTGCCGGCTACGTTTAAGAGAGGCTTGGGCCGGCTCCAGGTGTGCGGGCGCATCCGCGTGCCATATCCGCCCAGAAGAATGATCGTTTTCATACTATCTCCACCGAGCCGCGAGCGGCGCTAAACATTCCGCCGGGCCACTCGCATCATGCTGCTACTCTGTCTTGACTGTCCCCGCGTCGGGCGTCCTCTGGCGCCATTGCGTCGCCTGTTCATAGGCGTACGCCGTGTTGAGGATCGTCGCTTCGTCCAACGTGTTACCGATCAACTGCAACCCCACCGGCAGCCCCTTGGCGTCAAAGCCACAGGGCACAGAGAGGGCGCATCCCGCGCTCAGGTTGACGGGCACCGTCAGAACGTCGGAAAGATACATGCTGAGCGGATCGGCCACGCGCTCGCCCACACGGAAAGCCGTTGTGGGGCTGGTTGGCGCGGCGATTACGTCCACCTCTTCAAACGCCTGCAGAAAATCGTTCTTGATCAACGTGCGCGCCTTCAACGCTTTCCCGTAATACGCCTCAAAATAGCCGGTGCTCAGGGCGTACGTGCCGAGCATAATGCGCCGTTTGGTTTCCGCCCCAAAGAGCGCCCGCGTCTTTTTCACCGTGTCGATCATATCCTGTCCTTGAACTCGGGGCCCATAGCGCACGCCGTCGTAGCGCGCCAGGTTGGCGCTGGCCTCCGCCGGCGCAATCAAATAATAGGCAGGCAGCGCATAGCGGATGTGAGGCAGGCTGATCTCGGTCACTTCCGCGCCCAGGCCGGCCAGCTGGTCGATGGCTGCGCGCACAGCGGCCTCCACTTCCTCGTCCAGCCCTTCAACGAAATATTCGCGCGGAATCCCCACCCGCAACCCGCGCACGTCTCCGGTCAATGCTGCTTCAAAATCAGGCACTGGGACATCCACAGAAGTACTATCCTGGGCATCGTAACCGGCAATCGCCTGGAACATAGCCGCGCAATCGGCCACAGTTCGGCCAAAAGTGCCCACCTGGTCCAGAGAAGAAGCGTAAGCGATCACACCCCGGCGAGAGACACGACCGTAGGTCGGCCGCAGGCCCACCACGCCACAGAACGAAGCCGGTTGTCGCACGCTGCCGCCCGTATCCGTCCCCAGCGCCCCGAACGCCATGCCCGCAGCGACGGCGGCGGCGCTGCCCCCGCTGCTGCCGCCGGGCACGCGGTCCAGGTCCCAGGGGTTCCGCGTCGTGGTATAGGCCGAGTTCTCTGTGGAGGAGCCCATGGCGAACTCGTCCGTGTTCGTCTTGCCCAGAATGATGGCGCCAGCGTCTTTCAGCTGCCTGACCACAAAGGCATCATAGGGGGGGACGTAACCCTCTAGAATCTTGCTACCGGCCGTGGTCTCCAGACCCTTGGTACAAATGATGTCCTTGACGGCAACCGGCACACCCAGCAACGGCGACTCCTCTCCGTTGGCGCGCCGCTCGTCCGCTTCTTGTGCCTGCTCCAACGCCAGCTCATCGCTGACGGTGAGGTAACTGTGCAGGTCGTTGTCGTGCTCTATTATCCGCTGCAATGCCGCCTCGGTGGCCTCTACGCTCGTTGTCTGGCCCTGTCTTAAGCGATGTCGCAGTTCGGTCAAGCTTAATGATGTGAGATTCATAGGGTTACTGCTATCTTCTGGCTAAAGAGAATGGCGGCGTCCCGGCGTGCTGGGGAACAGGCCCACGCCGTGTTGCCCGGCGGAATCGAACGAGAGTTACTCGTCGTCCAGAACAGCCTGAATGAGGAACTGGTCTTCCGCCTGCGCAGGCGCGTTAAAAAGGACGTCTTCCAGCGCTAACGAAGCACGCGCCTCATCCTCACGGAAGACGTTGGTCTGAGCAACGGCGTGAGCCGTGCCCGGTACGTCTTGCAGGTCAAGCTCGCTCAACTGATCGACGTAGGCCAGCACGCTGGACAATTGACTCTGGTATTCGGCGATCTCTTCAGCGGTCAGTTCCAGGCGCGCTAGGTGAGCTACCTTCTGCACATCTTCATTCGTCAGGGCCATCAGGTCACCACCTCTTCGGCCTCGTCCTCGTCGGCGCCAAACTTCTCCATGTACTCTTCCTCCGTCCACAGATTCTCGGGCGCCGTGAGGCGATCGATGTAAAGAATGCCGTCCAGGTGGTCAATTTCGTGCTGGAAGATACGCGCGTCCCAGTCGTGCAAGCGCAGGCGTATCCTTTTCCCGTGCCGATCCTGGGCGCGAACGCGGACCGACTGGTACCGGGTCACTTCGCCCAAGTATCCGGGAATGGAAAGGCAGCCCTCGATGCCATCCACGACCTCTTGCGACTCCCATATGATTTCCGGATTCACGATGACGTACAGGTCCCGCGTATCCTCGATTGGATTGCCTTCGTCGTCCAAATCGGGCAACGTTTCGATTACCGCCACGCGCAAGGGTACGTCCACCTGCGGCGCAGCCAGCCCTGCACCGTCGGCCTCGCGCATCGTCTCAATCATGTCATCGATCAACGTCTGCAGCTCATCGTCGAACGTGGTGACCTTACGCGCCTTCTGGCGCAGGGTAGGGTTATTGGGTTGGATGATCTCTCGTATTGCCATATCTGTCAGTTTGTCCTTCGCTTGCTCGCAGCTCTGGCGACTTCGCGCCGCCAGGTCGTTACTCTGTTACTCCCGCATCCACCTGACCATCGATATCCCGGGGAGGCGTGCGCCGGGGAATACGCTCTTGCTCCACCGCCTGTTTATAAACGTCAAGCAGCACTGCGTATTCTTTACGCCGCTGCGCGCCTTCTCGCACGCGCTGCCGCGCGCGGAATGCCTCTCGATGGTCGAAGATGTCTCGTTGAACCTGATTGGGGTTCGCTACATTTTCGAACGTGATATCGGCCGAAGCGCCGGCCGTCTCGATATAGACGTTACCGTAATTGAACAGCGTCGGCAACAAACCGGGACGGTCGGCGTTGATGTTCTGAACGTTGCTTAATTCCGCCTGCTTGCGGCTCTCTCCCGTGCCGAACGGGCTGCGGTCGATGTCTACCACGTAACGGCTCGTTACCTGAAAGGTGTCATTACGCCAATCTTCACCCTGCCAGATGAGCCAGCCGAAATCAACCAGGATCAGCAACAGCAACAAGATCCAAAGGATCATCAGGTCGGTGCCGACATAGAGCATAAAGGCGCCCAGGAGAATGAGCACTGACCCGACCAACATGGGCCAGCGCAGTTGGAAAAGGAGCACGATGAAGTGCTTGCGGTACGTAACGACTTCACCATCGACGACGCGCCCCCCGTAATTCTCCTTGATCCGTTCCCACAACCCCTGAGGGCGCGGCGGCAGCGAACTCTCTTCATCATCCACCACTTCTTTGTACGAGGCGCTGGCCTGGAAGTGACTTTCCAGCGACTGGCGCATGAGAGCTTGCTCCCGGCCTGCATCCAGCTCGCGCACACGTTGTTGCAGCCGCGTTAATGTCTGGTGCACGGCATGAGGATCGTCGATGTAATCGAAGTAGATTACCGCGGATTGAGCTGCCGTTGTCACACGGACGGTGCCAACGTTCAGCAAGTTAGCCAGGAAATTAGGCCGCTCAATCTCCACACTCTGCACCTGGTCAACCGGCGTGCGCATGACCACGGTGCCAAACTTGCTCAGTGACAGATTAAACTCGTAATGGATGATATGCCCCGTGGTAATCACAAAATAATCGTTGCGCCAATCGATCCATTGCAACAAGATCACCGCGCCAAAGACGATTACCAGCGCCAGCGGTATGCCCACCGTAAAGAGAGGACCGCTTAGAAATGAGCTGGTCATACTCATATAGCCGTAGCCAAAGAGCCCGACGACGAGCGCAAAAATGAGAGGAAACAGTTTGAGGAACAGCAGCCAGCGGCTACGCCGGGTTGCGTACTCTACAAGGGCATCAGCCGGCAGATCACGGGCGCGGAACGACGGCTGGCTGCCCGCTACGCGGCTCTTGCGAGCCTCCTCCCACGCCTCTGGCGACAGGCCCGCCACGTGCTGGCCCTCTGGGTCATACTCCGGCGCCAGATGCCCCAGAGCCCCAGGGTGTGTGTCCAGAAAGTGGACGAAATCATCGCGCTCGATGACCAGGAGTCGTCCTGCATCGGTCGCGCGAATCGTTGCCGTGTGCGTCAGCGGTGCAAAGAGCCAGATGTCCTTGAAATAATCACCCTCGCCGTAAGCCGCAGACTCGCGGACGATGCCCATCTCATCCACCCCGCGTGCATACAGCCGTCCACTGCGCACCATGTAGAATTTGTCGGCGACGTCCCGCTGGTAAGCAATCACGGCGTCTTCGTCAAATTCATATTCGGTGCTGATGAGGGCAACCGCTTCCAGCTCTTCCTCCGTGAGATAGGTGAAGATGGGAAGCGTGTCCAGAAAATCGTACTTTCGACCTTTCACCGGCTACCTACCTCTCGTCGATTCGCATCCCATTTTAACATAAGGTACAGTCATTGTCAGTGCCCCATCTGCCAAGGGAGTGCGAAAATGTTGTGATCGGGCCGGTGTCCTCACCGAGCCCGCCAGGTGGCGCGGTGAGGACACCGGCCACAGCAACTCACAAACTTTTAGTGCTCCCTCTGCCAAGGCCAAAGGCCGGCCCCAGGTGAACAATGTTCCCAGGTGGACAGTGTTCCCAGGTGGACAGTGTTCCCAGGTGGACAGTGTTCCCAGGTGGACAGTGTTCACAGGTGGACAGTGTTCACAGGTGAACAGTGTTCACCCACTTGCCGACCCGCTCCCCCTGCTGTACCATGCGCTGTATGACGTTTTTCCGCGCGTTACAAGGCAGCCCCATAGCCTGGCTATTCACTCTAATCTCCCTGGTCTATTTCATTAATGGACTACGCCTGGGTCGCACCGTCTGGGAAAACCGGCAGGAATTCACTGAGGGCGCGTTGCAACCGTGGAAAAAGCAGTGGGCAGAGCGGGCCGCCTTTCTGCTGGCTGTGCCACCAGGCGTCTTCATCCACGAGCTGTTTCACGCGATTCCCGTGTGGGCCTTCGGCGGGCAGGTCGTAGATGTTGGCTATGGTTTCTACTGGGGCTACGTGGCGCCGGCGGGCGTTTTCAGCAATGCGCAGGAGTGGTTCATCAGCCTTGCCGGCACGCTGGGCACGTTGCTCTATGGGTTCGGCGTGTGGCTATATTTGCGCCGCAGCAACTCCAGCGCCTGGCGCTATTTCGGCCTGCGCACGCTACGCTTCCACCTTTACTACGGTTTGTTGTACTATCCCCTCTTTACGCTGTTTACTTTCATCGGCGACTGGCGCACCATCTACAATTTCGAGGCCACGCCCCTGCTCAGCGGGGTCACGCTGGCGGTACACGGAGCGTCGCTGGCCCTTTTCTGGTGGACCGACCGGCGCGGTTGGTACGAAGTGCCCGCCTTCGAATCTGGCGCGGAAGAAGAGAGGCTGGCCGAATTGCGGCAGCAGGTAGCGCAAAAGCCTGGCGACGAACAGGCGCAGCTACAACTTGTGGAATTTCTGCGGCAACGGGGCGCCACGTCCGAAGCGCGTGACCAGCTTAGGCGCTTTCTGCGCCAGCATCCGCGCTCGGCCGAAGGACATCTGATTATGGCCTATCTGGAGGCCGACGGCCGGGAGCGCGTGGGGCGCGGCGCGCGCAATCAGGCGCAAGAGGCGCTGCAACTCGGGCTGCAAGACTCGGCCAACGAAGCCGCGGCGCACACGCTGCTCGCGCAGTACCTGCTGCAGGTGGAAAAGTGGGACGAAGCGCTGCAACATCTGGACCAGGCGCTGGGAACGGGAGTCAAACTGCCTATACTGAACCGTGCGCAACTGCACTATTTGCGGGCCATGGCCCAGCGGCGGCGCGGGCGCTACAACGAAGCCGACCAGGAGATCGCCCAGGCCATCAGTCTCGCGGAGTCAGGCGGCCACCAGCAACTTGCAGAGCGCTACCGCAATGAGCAGAAGATCATCGCGCATCATCGCGGGCGGTGAGACGGCGGTCTGCTGACGGCGGACGGCGGAGTACCAAACCTGCAACCCTGCCAACGTGCAACCTGCGAACCTCACCGATAACTGCGCGACATACGCCGTTCCATCAGGCGCACCAGCCGCGAGAGAAGTATTGTCATACTCAGGTAAAGGAAGGAGAGCACGGCGAAACCCTGCACGTAGTTGAAGGTGCTATTGATGTACAGGCGATTCAACTGGAACATATCGCGCACGCCAAGAATGGAAATAAGGGAGGAGTCCTTGAGCAAGGCCACAAAATCATTGCCCAGGGCAGGCAAAACGCGGCGGATGGCCTGCGGCAAAATAATGTAACGCATGGCCTGGATATAGCTCATCCCCAGGGCTCGCGCCGCCTCCATCTGACCCTTCTCAATTGACTCGATACCCGCGCGGAAAATCTCGGCGGAAAACGCACCATAGGCAATGCCCAGAGCAAAAATGCCGCGCCAGGTGGTGCTGATCTGGCGCGTACTCAGCTCCACCAGCGGTGCGGCAAAGGTCAGCCCTGCATTCACCAACCAATCGCCCAGCGCATTTACCGCGTCGACAAAGAACGCCGTGCCCACGAACGCGGTGGCCATGATCACCACCAGCATGGGGATACCTCGAATGACCTCGACATAGAATGAGGCGAGGTTGAAGATGACGATGTTATCTGACACGCGCCCCAACCCTACAATCAGGCCGATACTGACGGCAATGCCATAAGATACAACGGTGATGAAGAGCGTCATTAGCATGCCCGCCAGCACCAGATCGTTCAGGGAATCTATCTCCCGAGGCTGCCCCAATATGAACCAGAAGGCATCGTTGGTGATGTTGTTGGTAAAAATGTTATAGACGATGTAAATGGCCAATACGATGGCAATGATCAGCCACCAGGGCCACTTTGAGATTCTCCCCATCACGCTGACCGTAACCGGCGCCGGTTCGCCGCTTACGGGAATATTGGCGTCAGAAGCAGCCATAGTTTTGCCTCCTGCTGCACTCCGGCGAAATCCTCAACGGAACTCCGCCCGACATAAAAAAGGGTGTGCAGATGGCCTGCACACCCTGCTGTTGCTCAGATTAAGATGGTGTCCCGCAGCGGGCGCTATTCAGCGTCGGTAGCGAACCACTTATCGAACAGGTCGTCAAGGGTGCCGTCATCATCCATCTGCGCCAGGGCGGCGTTGATGGGGTCCACCAGCTCGCTGCCCTTGGGGAAGATGAAGCCCAGCTCCTCGCTGGTCAGCGGGCCA
>DATHSI010000333.1:0-3351 GCA_035464315.1 Candidatus Sulfomarinibacteraceae bacterium | reverse complement strand
CGTCGTTCTCTGTCACCGGCGACGGTGGCGTATTGCGTGCATCGCGGCATGATGGAGACGTCGGAAGACTCGAACAACATGTTTCTTACTGCTTTTTATGCCGTCTTGCAACGACGGACGCGTCGTCTGACCTACGCGCTGGCGGGCCACGAGCGGCCGCTTTTGTTGCGAGGCCAGACGGGCAATGTTGAACCGCTTTCTGGGCGAGGCCGGTTTCTGGGCATGCTTGATCCGTTGGAGATAGATGAATATAGTCTCACACTAACAGCCGGTGACCGGCTGCTCATATTCAGCGACGGTGTTCCGGATGCAGCGAACACTGACGGCGAGCGATATGGGTACGAGCGTTTGCAGGCAGTATTGGAAGCCAGCCGCGCCGTGCCTGCGGATCGCCTGTTGCAGCACATCGCGGCTGATATACGCGGCTTCGCCGACGGCGCGCCGCTTCTTGACGACCTGACAATGTTACTGGCCGAGGTTGCTGCCGAAGCAACAGCGGCCTGATCTGACCTGTTTACATGGCTCGATACCAGACGCCCCCAGATCCCCGAGAATCGGACCTTAAACCGCGCCGCGAGCGACACCAACGCCAGGATGGCGGCGAGAAATTCCCCTGGCTCTGGTTCGGGCTGGGAATTGTTGTGACGGTGATCAGTATTGCACTGGCGCTTACACTGGTCACATTCATGTTAGATCGCGAACCGCTGGCTACCTCGCTGGCTACACCGACCGTGATCAGATTGACAGCGCCGCCCAGTCCCATGCCATCGCCTACGTCTTCTCAGCCTACACCGACACCGATTCCGACGCTGACGCCTGTGCCTACGCGTAATCTGGCGTCTCCGCCGGACGAGGTCACCGCCGGCTACTACGCTGCGGTTACAGGCACGGGCGAGGCAGGCCTGACCATTCGCGGTGGCCCCAGCACGGATAACGTGCGCGTGATGCGTATCGCCGAGGGTTCCCTTATGCTGGTCATTGGCGGTCCGGAGGAAGGTCCGGATTACACGTGGTGGCAGGTGCGGACGCTGGACGGCACGGAGGGCTGGGCCGCGGGAGATTTCCTGGAGCCGGCGCCGGCGCCCTCCGACGCGCCTGAATCGTAGGCTGGTACGCCTGGAAGAGTCGCGCTTTGACGACGTGTGAACGAAGATAGACCTGGCAGAGGGCCGAATGACACCTGAGGAAAGAGTCCGACAGTTGCGAGACGAGATCAGCTACCATCGCTACCGTTACTATGTATTAAACGCGCCGGTCATCAGCGATGCAGAATTTGACGCTCTTTATAGGGAGCTTGAAGAGCTAGAAGCCGCGCACCCTGAGCTGGTCACGCCCGACTCGCCGACGCAACGCGTGGGCGCTGAACCGTTGGACGCTTTTGAGAAAGTACAACACCCGGCGCCGATCCTCAGCCTGGCAAGCGGTCACAACATCGAGGATCTGCAGGCCTGGCGGACGCGCATTGGCCGGTTGTTGCCGGAGGATGTCGATGACGTGGATTACGTCGTCGAACCCAAGATTGATGGATTGACGGTCGTGCTGACCTTTGAAGAAGGGATATTCGTGCAGGGCGCCACACGGGGCAATGGCCTGGTGGGTGAGAATGTGACGCGCAATTTGCGCACGGTCTACGCGCTGCCACAACGAGTTCCGGTGAGTCCGGAGAGCGACGTGGAGGCCCCGCCGCGCCTCGTGGTTCGCGGCGAGGTCTTTTTCCCGCTGGATCGATTTGAGCAGTTTAACGAGGAGCAGGAGGCGAGCGGCGAGCGGACGTATATGAATCCACGCAATGCGGCGTCTGGATCGTTGCGACAGCTTGATCCACGCGTCACCGCTGCGCGGCCTCTGACGCTCTATTGTTACGATCTCATCAGTTGGGACGGTGAGGCGCCATCGTCGCAGTGGGAGCGTCTGGAGTACTTAAAAGCGCTGGGTTTTCCGGTCTCGTCCGACATCGTCTGCTGTGACACAGTAGAGGAAATCGCTGCCGTTTACGAGGAGTGGCAGGAAAAGCGTAACCAGATCAACTATGAGGTAGACGGCCTGGTGATCAAGCTAAACGATCAGGTGTTGGCCGAAAGTCTCGGTTACGTGGGGAACGAACCGCGCGGTGCGTTGGCCCTGAAGTTCCCGGCGCAGGAGAAGACGACGCGTTTGCTGGACTTGGTTGTCAATGTGGGTCGTACCGGAGTGCTTGCGCCCAACGCCACGCTGGAACCGGTGGAGATCGGCGGCGTGATTGTGCGCAACGCGACTCTGCACAACTTTGAAGAGATCGCGCGCAAAGACATCCGCATCGGCGACACGGTGATCGTTAAGCGCGCCGGCGACGTCATTCCCTACGTTGTAGGTCCCGTGATCGAGCTGCGCGATGGCAGTGAGCAAGTGATCGAGATTCCCACTCATTGTCCATTTTGTGGGGAGCCGGTGGAAAAAGTGCCGGGCGAGGTGGCCATCTACTGTGACAATCCATCCTGCCCAGAGCAGTTGGTGCGCCGAGTTGAGTATTTTGTCAGTCGCGGCGCTATGGACATCAGCAGTTTTGGCTCGCAGACGGGCACGCTGCTGATCAACGAAGGGCTGATTGAAGATGTGGCAGATATCTACTACCTGGATCGAGATGCGTTGCTGCAGTTGGGGGGCTTCCAGGAGAAGAAGGTGGATAACCTGCTGGCGGGCATTGAAGCGAGCAAGGAGCAAAGCGCCGTGCGCGTGTTGACGGCCCTGGGTATTCGTTTTGTGGGAAGCGTGGTGGCGCGCACGTTGTTAGACGCGTTAGGAAGCATCGATGCCATTGGCGAAGCCAGTCGTGAAGAATTGGAAGCGATTGAGGGCATCGGTCCGCGCACGGCGGCATCTGTTGCTACCTGGTTTGAAGATGAGCGCCACCAGGCGCTGCTGGAGAAATTGCGCGAAGCCGGCCTGAAATTCGCCGTTGAGCGCGAGGAGCATGCGCTGCAGACGTTGGAAGGGTTGACGTTTGTGATTACGGGCACGTTGCCTGCTATGACGCGAAGTGAGGCGCGGGCGTTTGTGGAAGAGCGCGGCGGTCGCGTTGCCGGCTCCGTCAGCGGGAACACCGATTATCTGGTTGCTGGCGAGAGCGCCGGGAGCAAGCTGGACAAAGCACAGCAGCTGGGAACGCCGGTTATCGACGAGGCAGAGCTACGGGAGCTTGCTCAAAATCGGCGCTCCTCATAATGGGCCACTGCAGCTAATCGCTCTGACACGCCACACGGGTCTTGTACAACAACACTTACGGAGGTTGTAGGCAGAATGCCGGAATTTTTCAACGTATTGCCACCGGATGAGGCGCGCGAACTGCTCTTTTCACACCTGCCGGCTGATGTT
>DATHSI010000332.1:0-6263 GCA_035464315.1 Candidatus Sulfomarinibacteraceae bacterium | reverse complement strand
GAAGGCTTTCTCGACGCCAACGAGCTGGAGCACTGGCGGACCACGACCGACGCCGCCGTGCAGCAGCGGTTGCGCGAGAATGCAGCCGCAACCAACCAGGCCGATCCGGACAGCTACTACGCCCAGGTTTTTACCCAGTGCCAGCGTCTGGCGGACACCCATGAGGGGATGGCCCGGCTGATGCTGGACAAGCGGCTGGGACGCCTGGCCGGTACCCTGGCAGGCGTCGACGGCATTCGCATCTGGCACGACCAGGCGCTGATCAAACCGCCCTATGGCAATCCCACCGGCTTTCACTTTGACAACCCCTACTGGTCGTTCTACTCCCGTGATGCGATCAGCATCTGGGTCGCGCTGGACGAGGCAACGTTGGCCAACGGCTGCCTTTGGTACCTGCCGGGTACGCACAAGGAGGCCGAGTTCAGGCTGGTGGAAATCGGGGAGAACCTGGGCGATATGTTTAAAGCTTATCCGCAATGGCGCGAGATTGAGGCGGTTCCCACCCCGTGCCAAGCGGGCGGGGCCGTATTCCACAACGGCCTGGTGGCCCACGCTGCCGGGGCCAATTTGACGCCGCGCCCGCGCCGGGCGATGACCTGCGCTTATATGCCGGACGGCAGCAGTTTTAACGGGCAGCGCAACGTTCTGCCCGAATCCTACTATCAGCAGCTTGAGGTGGGAGACCTGTTGGACAATGACGCAGTGAATCCACTCATCTGGCAAAGCTGAATAGCGGAGGGATCATGACAGACAATCACTTTTTAACCGTAGACGGCGCACAAATCGTCAATCGGAGCGGCGACCCAGTCTTCCTGCGCGGCGTTAACTTCGGCGGCTGGATGAACATGGAAAATTTCATCGCCGGCTACCCGGCAGCGAATCGGGCCTGCGGCAGGCCGTTGCCAAGGTGCTGGGCGAATGGCAGAAACATCACCAGAGACGACCGGCTGGCGAGGTGATGTAAGTGGCCGTTGTGACCGTCGTCAATGGCAGCCCCCACCCGGAAGGATATACCAGTGACCTGGTGGAGCGGATCGTGGAAGGCATTGAGGCCGGCGGCTCAGGGAACGGGATGGTTCTCGCTGTGCGCGCGCTCCATAGTTTTTTTGGCTGGGGCTGGCGCCCTCTGCCACCCTTGCCGGTTTCTCGCTTCAACTATGAGCACGCGTTGGAGACAGCGGAAGGACGCGGGCGGCAGATGGCAGAGGCGGCGCAGGCAGAGGAGAAACGAGAGGAAGTCCAGGAAGCACTCGCCAGGGCCCGCCGTCTGGCAGGCCGAGACGACCTGGAGGCGGCAGCAGATGATATTGCGATCGTTTATGAATGTGGGCGTGCCGTCTGGCGGGGCGTCAAGTGAGCAAGAGGATTGGAGGAGGTAATATGACAGATCTATCCCCTATTCGGGTTGCGATTGTCGGTACCGGCAGCCGTTCCGACTACCTGTACGGCCCGCTCCTGGACGCCCTCGCTGACGTCGAGCTCGTCTCCGTCTGGGGGCGGAGCGAATCGTCTGTTCGCGCGCTGGGCGAGAGCCTGGGCGTGCCCTGGTTCACAGATCTTGAGCGGCTGGTGCGCGAGACAGAACCGGCGGTGGGTATTGTCAGCGTGAATTATTGGGCCAACGGCGAGGTCGGCCTGATGGCGGTCGAAGCCGGTCTGCATGTGTTGCTGGAGACCCCGATTGCCCACCACCTGCACGAGGCGGATGCCATTATCGAAGCGGCCGCGGAGCGCGGGCTGAAGATCGAAGTGGCCGAGCAGTTCCACCGGCGGCCGTTGGAGCAGATCAAGCTCAAGCTGATTGACAGCGGGCTCTTCGGGGAAGTTTACAGCAGCTTCAATGATTTTGCCGGTCACGGCTACCACGGCGTGAGCGTCATGCGCAGTTATCTGGGATTTGATGCAGTGCCCACCCGCGTCAGCGGTGCGGTTCAATCTTACCCGCTGGCGGCCCACTGGTCGCGCCTGAGTGATAGCCGTGGGCCGCGTCCGGAGACCCAGGAGCACGCCCTCGTCTACTTTGCCGACGACCGTCTCGGCGTCTACCACTGGACCAACGTGGGCTATGACTCGCCTCTCCGTTGGTGGCGCAGCAGCCGCTTCCTGGCCGAAAAAGGGATGGGGATCACCGTCGGCGTCGGCCTTGATGTCGAAGAACAGCTGAGCCTGCTCTCACCTGACGGCGAGGCCCCTCTCTTCATCCATCTGGAGCGCCGCTGGGAGCGGGTGGACGGCGGGGCGCTGGTGGCAATGGTGGCGCACACGCCAGATCCGGAGCAACCGACGGTGGTCTGGGAGAACCCCTTCCGGCCATCCCGGCAGGGCCACGGCGTGCAATGGCACGACGACGAAATCGGCGTGGCTGGCTGCGTAATGAGCCTGGTGGACGCGATCCGCGAGGGGCGCGAGCCGACCTATGGCGCGCACCAGGGCCGCCTCGACCAGGAGCTTGTGCTGGCCATGCGTCTGTCGGCACAGCAGGGTGGGGCAGTGATAGAACTACCGCTCGACCCCCAGGCCAAAATTGATTGAGATGAAAGTGTCTGTGGTAGAAAACAAGGAGAACGGCGATGAGCGAGCAGATTGCAAAAGAAGAGCTTGAAAAGCGTGTCCTGGGCAAATCGGGCATTTCCATCAGAGAAGTGGGCATGGGCCTGTGGGCGGCTGGGGACGATAGCTGGGGACCGACGGATGAGCAGGCGGTGCTGGATGCCATCGACGCAGCCCTGGACGCCGGCGTCAACTTTTTCGACACGGCCGACGTCTATGGCGCCGGTCACAGCGAAGAGCTGTTGGGCCGGGCGATGCAGGGCCGGCGGGATCAATTCGTAGTGGCCACCAAAATCGGCTGGCAGAACTTTGACGAGGAGCGAGACCAGACTCAGTACACTACAGTGGACAAGCTGATCGCCGGCGTCGAGAGTAACCTGCGGCGGCTTAATACCGACTATGTCGATCTGTTGCAGAGCCATATCAGCTATCGCGAGCCGACGATGGAGATCTTCCTCGAAGGGTTCCAGCGGCTGCAAGAGCAGGGCAAGATTCGCGCTTACGGGGTCAGTACCAGCGATTTCGACTATTTCAAGACCTTCAATCAAGATGGCGGCTGTGCCTCCCTGCAGATTGACTACAGCATCCTCAATCGCACACCTGAAGCGAAGATCTTCCCTTACTGCCAGGAGCACGACATCGGCATCCTGATCCGGGGACCACTGGCAATGGGCATCCTGACCGGCAAGTTTGACAAAGACACCACCTTTGGCCCGGATGACTGGCGCCGCCGCTGGATCGAAAACGAAGATGAGCACGCCATTTTCCAGGGGGATCTGGCCAAAGTCGAGCAGCTGGAGCCGCTGGCCGAAGGGCGTTCCCTGGCCCAACTCGCCTTACAGTTTGCGCTGGCCCATCCGGCCGTGACCAGCATCATCCCCGGTGCCAAAAATGTGGATCAGCTGACGGAGAATATTCAGGCCGGCGTTCTGCCGCCGTTGACGGCGGCCGAGATGGCCCAGATAGACGCGATCACGCCTCCCGGAGGCGGCCGCAAGATCTGGCCGGCGTAAGCGCAGCACGGGCCGGCGCTGGGGGTATAGATGACGGAACAACTGATTACGACTCTCGGTAACTATGAACAGGAGCGGCTGGGCTTAATCCTGCCCCATGAACATGTGTTTGTAGCCCTGTCTGCCCATAAGGATGAGGCCTGGAAGACGGCCACGGCCGACGAGGTGTCGCCCATGATAGGACCGGAGTTGGAGCGGGCCAGCGCCGCCGGCGTAACAGCCCTGGTTGAATGCACGCCGGTCGGCGTGGGGCGCCGCGCCGACATTGTGGCGGCGGTTTCTCGTGCGGCCGGCCTGCCCGTCGTCGTGCCCACCGGCGTTTACCGCGAGCCCTGGGTCCCGCAGTGGGTGCACGAGGCATCTGTGGAAACGCTGCGTGAATGGATGGTCGGCGAGTTGACGCACCAGATTGAAGAGACCGATGTCCAGGCTGCCTGGATCAAACTCAGTGCCGGCGACGAGGGGATGACCTCCGTCGAGCGCAAGATCCTGCGCGCTGCCGCCCAGGCTGGAGCCGCCACCGGGGCCATCATCGGCAGTCACACAATGCGGGGACGGGTGGTCATGGATCAACTGGATGTACTGGAGGCGGAAGGCTACACGCCAGACCGCTTCATCTGGATTCACACCCAGTTGGAAGAAGATCCGTCCCTGGCGCTGGCGGTGGGCGCACGAGGTGCCTGGCTCGAATATGATGCTATCGGCAGCGACTACTGTGACGACGCGTACTTTCTGGAGCATATTCCCCGGTTACTCGAGGCCGGTCTCGGCGACCAGTTGCTGCTGAGCCAGGATCGAGGCTGGTATGATCCGTCCCAGCCGGGCGGGGGCACGGCGTTGCCGTACGCCTATCTACCGGAGCAGTTTCTGCCGAAGCTGAGTGCGGCCGGCGTGGATGACGCGACCATTCAGCAACTGACTCAGAGCAACCCCTTCCGCGCCTTCGCCCGTCGATAGGCAGCGGCGTGAAAAGGGGAGCGTGACCTTGCCACTGGCAGGGACACGCTCCGCATCGAAAATCTACTACTTCTTAAGGAGGAAACAATGGAGTATCGAAAACTTGGAAGAACCGGCATTAAGGTAAGCACCCTCTGCCTGGGTTGTATGATGTTCGGCGGGCGGACTGACGAAGAAAGCTCGATGGACATTGTCGACCGGGCCCTCGACGAAGGGATTAACTTCCTGGACACGGCCAACGTCTACAGCCGGGGCGAAAGTGAACGGGTTGTGGGCAAGGCGCTGCAGCGAAACGGCAAACGGGATCAGATCGTGCTGGCCACCAAAGTCTTTGGCGGCATGGCCGACGACGATCCTAACGCGCAATGGGGCACGCGGCGACACATCATCGAACAATGTGAGGCCTCTCTCCGGCGCCTGCAAACTGACTATATTGACCTCTACCAAATTCACCGCCCCAGCTCCGAATATCCCATTGACGAAACCCTACGCGCGCTGGACGATCTGATCCGGGGCGGCAAGGTACGTTATATCGGCACCAGCACTTTCGCCGCCTGGCAGGTGGTGGAATCATTGTGGGCGTCGAAGGAGCTAGGATTGAACCGATTCGTCAGCGAGCAGCCCCCCTACCACATCCTCGACCGACGCGTGGAGCGCGAGCTGATTCCGGTGGCGCAGACGTACGATATCGGCATTATCCCCTGGTCGCCGCTGGCCGGCGGTTTCCTGACAGGTAAGTACGAGCGGGACGAGGCCCGGCCGGAGGATAGTCGCTTTGCCCGCAACCGGGAGTGGGGAGAGAGGCATTTCACCGACGCTGCCTTCGACGTGGTAGACGTGGTGCGCGAGCTGGCGGCGGATAAGGAGGTGTCCCCGGCCCAGTTCTCGCTGGCGTGGGTGGCAGCCCAAGCCGGCGTGACCAGCCCGATTATCGGGCCGCGCACGATGGAGCAGCTGAAGGATAATCTCGGCGCGCTGGCCGTCGAACTAACGGAAGAGGATATGGCCCGCATCGACGAAGTGGCACCAGCCGGCCGCGCTGTCGTCAGCTACTATGGCCCGGAACAGGGGGGGATCGACTTTGGGCCCCATCTCTACCGCTGGTAAAATCGAAGAAACAGGGGCGCGGCAATAGGCAGCTGCTGCAATCGTGATTCAGTAGCGCTTAAAGGAGACCGGAAAAAGACGTGGGCGAATGAATTTATGAAGGAAGTACAAAGCATTTCCTGATTGCCCGATTGTAGAGGAACCTGCTCCCTGCTAGGAGCTCGTGCACGAGACACCAGATCTTGCCCTCGGAATTTTCTGGTCTCTTAATAGCTATATTGGAGCGGGAAATCTATCGGAGCGCCGACGTCTGCCGGGCGTTAGAGGAATAAAAGGGACGCCCGCACGTGGCTGGTGACACCACATTAAACCGTGGTTGACCGTTGACAAAGAGAGAAGTTGCAGGAACGGGTCCATCATGCATACTGGAAAGTTTGGAAGAACTAAAATCAGTAGGAAGCATAATGAACCCGCAGCACCTATTCTGCCCCAATATCGACTGTCCGTCTAGAGGACAAACCGCGTAACCTTCAAAAACCACGATCGCGGGAGTAAGTAGCTCGTCGCGCGAATCATCTTTCGGAAAATGCGTATCTGACTCGGCCACGTGCAGCAGCGGCGCGCCGGCTTCGCACGCTAAATATTGGGCCATCTCGTCGTCGGCCTCGATGGCGTGCACCTCGCTGGTCTGGTGAC
>DATHSI010000331.1:0-2876 GCA_035464315.1 Candidatus Sulfomarinibacteraceae bacterium | reverse complement strand
ATGTTTAAACATGTTTGGGCTGCTTAGCTGCTGATTTCAATCGGCAGCGACTCTGACGAATAGTAAAGAAGAATGCGCAAAGCGCCAAATAGAGCGCTGGAGCTCTGTTAACCAGGATTGTGAAACTTGCTGTGGCCGGTGGCCCCACGAGCCACCGGGGAGACCGGACCGAGCAATACAGAAACTAACTTCATAGAGCGCTAGAGCTCCTGCGTCTCAAATGCCGCGACCGCCGACACCAACATCACAATAATCAGGACCACGTTGGCCACCAGAGCGCCCCAGTTGGCCGGCGCTGGCTGGCCCACGCCGGACTGGCCGGCCCACCCCACCAGCGCCGATGGGGCGAACGCGCCGAGGGTTGGCAGGCTTCCGACCAGAAGCAGCAACACCGCGCCGCCCAGGGCAATCGCCGCCGCTGCGCCCGTGGTGCCCGCCACCGCGCTGCCCAGAAGGGTAACCGCCGCAAAAACCAGCAGCCAGATCAACAACAGCACGTTGCCCAGCATGAACGGCCCCAGGGTAAAGGGCTCAAACAGTATCATCGTGTAGTAGTAGGCGCCCACAGCCGCCAGGGCAAAGCCCAGCAAGTAGACCAGGGCCTGGGCCACGAACTTGCTGAGTATGAAAGCCCAGCGCGGCAGCGGCTTGCTCATGATCATCGCCGTCGTCCCTCGCTCTTTTTCGCCCGCTACAGCGCCCATTCCCAGCAAAATAGCCATGATGAAGCCAAACTGCGTGATATTGTTGATATACTGGGCCAACGAATCCACCCTCGATGGCGTGGGCACCAGGTCGGCGAACTGTTCGGCCCCTTCGATGGTGCGCAGCAATTCCGGCGTAAAGTTGGCGATCAGGGGTGAGAGAAAGCCAAAGAGGAGAAAGACGGCGGCGACCACCAGCAGGCGTTTCGTGCGCCACTGTTGCAACAACTCTTTGCGCGTGGCCGTGAGGAAGAGAGCCAGCTCCGTCGCCAGCGGGCGCAGGACGGGCCGCGGCGCGGGATCGCGTTGGCGCCACAACCACCAGATCCACAGCAGGCCGGGCATGGCGATGGCCAGGAACACAGCTTCCACCAGCCACAGATTCTCAGGACCCACACGGCCGATCATGTATACCGCGCTGGCGTCGGCGGCCCCATGATAGACGAGGGCCAGCAAGGCGTAGCCGATCTGCCGCCGCTGGAACGCGCGCCACACCAGCAGCGAGAGCGACACGTGCAGCAAAATGGCCGTGCTGCGCTCCAGGAGCCCCAAAAAGCCCTGCCAGGGCCGGTCGAAAAAGAGCGCCATCTGTTGCGTCAGCGCCTGCAACTGCTCCGGCGTCACCTCCAGCGCGCCCAGATCGGCGTCGCGCAGAGCCCACAGTGAGCCCACGCTGGCGGCAGTGAGCACAGCGCCGAAAATCATGGCCTCGATGCCCCCATGCCCCAGGCCCACCATTACGCCGTCCTCCCAGCGCCGCGCCGCGTCGCGCCGGAACAGGAACCAGTAGCCCACCGCGCGCGCCGCCGTCTCGCTGAGCCCGGCGGTGAAGCCCAGAATCAGCGCCGTCTGTAGCAACTGGCTGCCTTCCATGCCGCCCGTTTCCTGTAGCAGGCCCAGGTCGACCAGCAGGTCGTTAAGCGGAAAGTGCACCACCTGCGAGCCGGCGAACGTGACCATGCCCACGCAGAATAGCCACAGCGGAACGACATAGCGCCGGCGCAGCACGAAGGCCAGGGCCAGCGGCAAGAGTATCATTAAGGTGACGGTCATAGCGTAGATTGCAGCAAGCATTGTCTATCTCAGCAGATGTTACTCGTTATTCCGGCAAAATCGCACGGCGCCCTTCAGGCGCTCAGGCTTAAGAACACTTCCTCCAGCGAAGGCCGCACCCATTCATACCGCGTCAGCGCCAGCTCGTGCTGTACCACCAGCGGCAGCAGCTCGCGCCGGGCGACGGAGATATCATTGACCGCAACCCGCACGTGGCTGCCATCGGGCGTAATGCCCGCCACCCACTCCTGGGCGCCCAGCGCCTCCAGGAAGGGCGGCAGGCAGGCTATGCTCTCGCGGTCCACTTCCAGGGCGATAACGTTGGAGGCGTAACGGTCCAGCAGCTCGTCGCGGTCGGCCACCAGCAGCAATTCGCCCTGGCGAATGATGCCCACCGTGTCGCACACGCGCTCCACGTCGCCGAGGATGTGGCTGGAGAGAAAGACGGTGACCTGCCCGCGCAGACGGTTGATCAGGTCTAGCACGGCGAAACGCCCGGCAGGATCCAGGGAGCTGGTTGGTTCATCCAGAAAGAGCACCGGCGGCTCATGCAGCAGCGCCTGGGCAATCCCCAGGCGCTGGATCATGCCGCCGGAAAAACCGCCTATCGAGCGCTTCGCCGCGTCCTCCAGCTCAACCAGCTCCAGCAGCTCCGCCGTCCGCCGCCGGCGCGCCTCCTCGTCCATCTGGAACAGGCGGCCCACGTAATCCAGGTACTCAAGGGGCGTCATCCAGTTGTAGAACGCCGGATCCTGCGGCAGATAGCCAAAGGCGCGGCGCGCGGCGCTGTCCGTGCGCGTGGTCTCGATCCCCGCCACCCACGCCGTGCCGCTGCTGGGCCGCGCCAGCCCCGTCAGCAGGCGGATGGTCGTCGTCTTGCCCGCGCCATTGCGGCCCAGGTAGCCGAAAATCGTCCCGGCGGGCACAGTCAGGTCCAGCGGCTTCAGCGCCTGTACCTCGCCGTAGCTGCGGCTGAGCCCTTCACAGCGAATGGCAACGTCCCTATCCCGTCCCTCACTCATCTTCTCGTGCCAGCACCAGATACAGAATCGGTCCCAAGAGATTGATGAAGACGATGACCAGGGCCCACATCCATTTCTGCCCGCGCACCCGGTCGCG